>JBPPNE010000030.1:0-5366 GCA_051306415.1 Porticoccaceae bacterium | reverse complement strand
AACAGTAGCACTCAGATAAACCCAATAGGCAGTGTGCTGCTGGGCATGATCGGCGAGGGAAAAACACGAGGGCAAGTCTGGAACTTCTGCCACACGCTGCGCGACGACGGCGTGGGTTATGGCGATTACCTGGAACAGCTCACCTATTTGCTGTTCCTGAAGCTGGCCCACGAATACGCACAGGAGCCCTACAACCGCGACACCCACATCCCCAAGGGCTACGACTGGGCCAGCCTGACGTCGAAAGTGGGCGAGCCGCTGGAGGCGCACTACCTGGCCACGCTGCACAAGCTCGGGCAGGAGCCGGGCATGCTGGGGGCTATCTTCTTCAAGGCGCAGAACAAGATTCAGGACCCGGCCAAGCTGTCGCGCCTGGTGCAGTTGATCGATGCCGAAAACTGGATCAGCCTGGATACCGATACCAAGGGCGACCTGTACGAGGGGCTGCTGCAAAAGAACGCCGAAGACACCAAGAGCGGCGCCGGCCAGTACTTCACCCCGCGCGCCCTGATCGAGGCGATGGTGGCCTGCGTGCGCCCCGCGCCGATGAAGATCATTGCCGACCCGGCCTGCGGCACCGGAGGGTTTTTTCTCGGCGCCTACAACTGGCTGACACGGCCGGGGGCGAAGCTGAACAAGGCCGAAAAAGAGTTCCTGCGCGACCGGACCTTTTACGGCAACGAGATCGTGCCCAACACCCGCCGCATGTGCCTGATGAACTTGTTTTTGCACAACGTCGGCGAGCTGGATGGTGAGCCCTTGGTGGAGCGCTCGGATGCGCTGATCACCGAGCCGAAGCAAAAGGTGGACTATGTGCTGGCCAATCCGCCCTTCGGCAAGAAGAGCAGCATGACCATCACCAATGAAGAGGGGGAGGAGGACCGGGAGGCGCTGACCTACGAGCGGCAGGATTTCTGGGAAACCACCTCCAACAAACAGCTCAATTTCTTGCAGCACATCGTCAGTATGTTGAAGGTGGACGGCAAGGCTGCGGTGGTGCTGCCGGACAATGTGCTGTTCGAGGGCGGCGCCGGCGAGAAGATTCGCAAGAAGCTGCTGGAAAACTGCGACCTCCACACCGTGCTGCGCCTGCCCACGGGCATCTTCTACGCGCAGGGCGTGAAGGCGAATGTGCTGTTCTTCGATGCCAAACCCAAGGACGGCCAGATTCACACCAAGGGGGTGTGGTTCTACGACCTGCGCACCAACAAGCACTTCACGCTCAAGACACGGACGCTGAAATTCGATGACCTGCAGGATTTCATCGCCTGCTACAACCCGGTCAACCGCCACCAGCGCAGTGAAACGGAGCGCTTCCGGTACTTCAGTTACGACGCGCTGATGGCCCGCGACAAGGCGAGCCTGGACATCTTCTGGCTGAAGGATGACAGCCTGGAAAACCTCGATGACCTGCCGCCGCCCGATGTGTTGCAGCAGGAGATCATCGACCATCTGGAAGCGGCGCTGGCGGCATTTCGGGATGTGGCGGTGGGGTTGTCGAGCTCGACCCGGGGGAACACCTGAGCACCAGCGGGCAGCCGGCCCACTTCCGGCAAGTTCGGTGTTGTGGTTTTCGGCCGCGTTGCCGAGGGTTATACTCCGACGCCTTGGCGGATCGTTCGACCGATGGATTGGCCCGCGGCATTCGCACCGCAATGCCTCCGCCACACCGCGGACAAACTACATAACAGGGGAATCGAGATGCGCGATTTTCGCCTTGAGCCAGCGGACGAATTCAGCCATGCACCGACCGCCGACACCAATTTCAACGAGAGCGTCTACGTCAACGGCTGGGATTCGGTGGCTCAACTGGGCGGCTGGATGCGGATCGGCAACCGCCCCAACGAGGGCCATGCCGAGCTCGCGGTGTGCCTGTACCTGCCGGGCGGACGGGTGGCCTGCCAGTTTCAGCGCCCGCCGATCAGCGACAGTACCGGTTTCGGCATCGGCGGGCTTAACTACCAGGTGATCGAGCCCTTCAAGTCGGTGGCGATGAAGTACGACGGCGAGGTCATGTTGCTTGATGATCCGCAGATCCTTCGCGACCCCAAGCGGATGTTCAAGACCGCCCCGCGGGCCCACTGCGAAGTAGATTTCCAGCTCACCGGCGTGTCGCCGCTGCACGGTGGCGAGCCGACCCGGCCGGATCAGGACACTCTGTACGGGCGGAATTTCTCCCTCGGCCACTTCAACCAGCACACCCGCACGCTGGGCCGCATCCGCGTTGGCGATGAATCCTGGGAGTTCGATGGCCTCGGCTGGCGCGACCACTCCTGGGGTCCGCGGTTCTGGACCAATATTTATTTTTACCGGCTGTTCATCGCCAACTTCGGCACCGATCGCGGGTTGATGATCCTCAAGCGCACCGACCGCGAGGGCGTTGTCCACCGTGGCGGCGTGCTGATGTTCGACGGTCAATACGAGGAAATCCTCGATGTTGATGTCATCACCGGCTGGACGCCCAGCAAGGATCCGCAGCATATTCGTCTCGGGGTCAGAACCGCCCAACGCGGCTGCCTGATCACCGGTAAGGTCCTGACGCTGGCGCCGCTGCGCAACCAGCGCCAGGTCGGCGAGCAGATGCTGGCCTGCCGTATTGCCGAGGGTTTTACCGAGTGGCAGTGGGATGATGGTCGCAAGGGCATTGGCATCACCGAGTACATCGAGTTCCTCGAAGACGGCGAGCCTGTGGGTTATCCGGTCTAGGCCCGGTCAAGCCCGGATGAGCGTGGCAGGCCGCAATCAAAGCGTCATCGATGCCATAGTCCCGCGACTGCGGGCCGCCGTGCAGCGTCGCTATGGCGCGGCGGCGGACATCGACAATGTCACCATCGCTACCCTCGGCGCTTCCAATCGCACATTGCTATTCGATCTGGTGGAGCCTGCCGGCCGCCGGCCGCTGGTGTTTCGCCAGGAGACCTACCGCTCGCCGGTATCGCCGTTCCTGCCGCCGGCGGATCAGTACCGCATCCTCCAGGTAGTGCACCGACACGGTCTGCCGGTGCCGGAGCCGGTGTTCGAGGTGGCGCCGACTGACGAGCTGGAGCGGGGCTTTGTGATGTCCCGCATCGCCGGCGAGACGCTGCCCAAAACACTGCTGAACGACCCGGCCTACGAGCTGGCGCGAAGCCGATTTGCCGCCCAGACCGGCGCCATCATGGCGCGCCTGCATGCCATTGATGTCGCCGAGCTGCCGTTTCTGGCCGCCACCGCCGATTCCATCGACCCGCTGGCCGCCCAGGTGGCGCGCTACGACAGCTATGCCGAATACCATCCGGCCATCGATGTCGGTGTGCGTTGGCTGGAGCGACACCGGCCGTCGCCGACGTCACCGTGCCTGGTGCATGGCGACTACCGGGTGGGCAACCTGATCCTGGACAAGACGGGGATTGTCGGCGTGCTGGATTGGGAGTGCGCGTATCAAGGCAGTGCGATGGCGGACTTCGGCTGGCTGTGCATGCGCTCCTGGCGCTACGGCCGCATCGATCAGCCCGTGGGTGGTATGGGTCTGCGGCGCGAGCTGTTTGCGGCCTACGAGGCCAATGGCGGTGCGCCGGTGAACGAGGAAGACATCCGCTGGTGGGAGGTCTTCAGCACCCTCAAGTGGGCCGTCATTAACATGATGCAGGCCGACGGCCACGCTCGCGGCGAACGTCGCTCGCTACCCTTTGCCTGCTGTGGTCGCAATGCGGCCATGATCGAATACGATCTGCTGATGACGATCAAGGGGCACTATCAATGATGCTTAGACGCCGTGTGTGCCGACCATGACTCAGGACAGGCCGGATGTGCAGGACATATTGGGCACCGTGGCGGAGTTTGCCCGCGGTGTGGCGGCCAGGAGCGAAGGCGGCGAGCGTTATGATGCGCTCTGTGCCGCTTTTTTGCTGGATGTGGTGCGGCGCGAACTAATCGCCGGCGACGGCCCGGAACGGCGTCAGCGCGAACAGCTGGGCACGCTCACGGGTACCCCGGCCGGCGGCCACCTGTACGCGGATTTCTGCGCGCGTGTGCGTTCGGGTAGCCTGGATGCCGACTGGGAGAAGGCGTTCGATTTTGCCCTGGCTCAGGTCATCGACAAAGTCGCGGTAACCAATCCCGATTATCTGGAGCCTATGCATCGGGCGTAGCATCTAGCAGAAAATCCGCCAATAATTTTTTATTTCAACCATCAAACCAGAGGAGTTCATCATGTCCGGAATCGTCAAGGGTAAGGTCGCTGTGGTCACGGGCGCGGGCGGTGGCATAGGCCGCGCCGCCTGTCTGATTTTTGCGCGCGAGGGCGCCAGCGTTGTGGTCGCCGATATCAATGTCGCCGCCGGCGAAGAGACCGCGCACCTGGTCACCCAGGCCGGTGGCAAGGCACTGTTTCTGAAATGCGACGTCTCCAAGGCGGCGGATGCCGAAGCGCTGACCAACGCCGCGGTGGTCAATTTTGGCGGCCTGCACTGCGCGTTCAACAACGCTGGTGTCGAGGGCGAATCGTCCAAACTGGCGGACGCCACCGAGGAAAATTTCATGCTGAACTACCGGGTCAACATCCTCGGCGTGTTCCTGTGCATGAAATACCAGATCCGCCATATGCTGACTCAGGGCGGTGGCGCCATTGTCAACACGGCCTCCGACGCCGGCCTGATCGGTGTCAAGAATCTGGGCCAGTACTCCGCCGCCAAGCATGCGGTGATCGGTCTCACCAAGTCCGCCGCGCTCGATTACGCGACCAAGAAAATCCGCGTCAACGCCGTCTGTCCGGGGCCGATCCGCACGCCGATGCTGATGCGGGTGTTCGACGAAAATCCCCGGGTCGCCGAGGCGATGATCGCGGCCCAGCCGGTGAAGCGGCTCGGTGAGCCCAGCGAGATCGGCGAGGCCGCCGTGTTTCTGTGTTCCGAAGGGGCGTCCTACATCACCGGGCATGCGCTGCCGGTGGATGGCGGCTACATGGCGACCTGATTATGGTGGCCGGGTGGTGGCAGATCGCCCCCGGACCCGGCGGGCGGACTGATGCTGTCGCGCCAGTCCGCGATCACGGATTCTTCCGGAGAAAGCAGCAATGAGCACAGCAGATCACGACGTTATCATCATCGGCGCCGGTGTTTCCGGTCTTTACCAGCTTTACCGTCTGCGTGAACTGGGCCTCAAGGTGCGGGTGCTTGAGGCGGGCGATGGTGTTGGCGGCACCTGGTACTGGAACCGCTACCCCGGCGCGCGCTTCGATTCGGAGAGCTATACCTATGCGTATTCCTTTTCCGAGGAGATTCTCAAGGAGTGGAACTGGAGCGAGCACTTCGCCGGTCAGCCGGAAAACGAGCGCTACTTCAATTTCGTCGCCGACAAGCTCGATTTGCGCAAGGATATTCAGTTCA
>JBPPNE010000029.1:0-16479 GCA_051306415.1 Porticoccaceae bacterium | reverse complement strand
CGCTGCGGCTGGTTCGATGCTTTTGCGCTGCGCCAGGCGGTGCGTATTAACAGTGTGTCCGGGCTCTGCTTGACCAAGCTCGATGTGCTCGATGGTCTCGACAGTATCAACCTGTGCCTGGGTTACCGCGACCAGCAAGGTAATTCGGTGCTCGCGCCGCTGCACGCCGACGATTACGAGAACCTGGTGCCGGTGTATGAAACCCTGCCCGGCTGGCGGGAATCGACCCTCGGCAAGCGTTCTCTCGATGACTTGCCGGAGAACGCGCGCGCCTATATCGCGCGTATCGCCGCCGTCGTGGGCGTACCCATCGACATTGTTTCGACCGGGCCGGACCGCAACGAAACCATTATTCTTCGCCACCCGTTTGCTTAGTCGGCTCGATGGTCGCGCAATCGCGTCTGACCCCATGGTGCGCGCACCAATCGGAATCAACGTCTCAAAAGGCCAGGAATACCCTGGCCTATGATTCCGAGCGTCGTACGCGACGCGGCAGTTACATGCAGATGGCGTTCAGCTTGTTGCCGTCAAGATCGCGGAAGTAGCCCGCATAAACGCCCTTGCTGCGCTCGCCCGGAGCGCCCTCGTCGGTGCCGCCCATTTCCAGTGCTTTTTTGTAGATCGCATCGACCATCTCTTTTGATGACGCCTTCAGCGCGACCATCATGCCGTTGCCGACACTGGCCGCTTTGCCGTCATGAGGCTTCATCGCCATGATCATCGGGCCGCCGGACGTGCCGGCCCAGGCGACGAAGCGGTCCATTTCCATGGCGCGGCGCGCGCCGACCACACCGAGCACTGCATCGTAAAATTTTGCGGCCTTGTCCAGGTTGTTGGTGCCAATGGTTACGTAGCTGATCATGTTAATCCCCGTTTTATTCGATGAGTTTTGTTGGATGAATTTTATTGGGTTTGTGCGGGCGGATTCTGTCGTTGTTGTAACCCCGTCAACCCGCCCACCGTATTCTGTGCCACAAAGCCCTGATCAGGCAACTGTTGAGCCGTGTCGATTCCGCAGCGCCGCGATGGCCCTCGGGGCCACACCAACGGACATCGACGGTTCGGCTTGCGCGTGGATTTCCCGGTCGTCTTCGCCTACAGTGAAAAGATAATGAAAACAACGCAAGCAACCGGAGGTGAAGAGTGGAAAAGCTGATTATCGAGGCCAGAGTCAACGAGTATGCCAGTCGCGGTGATAACCCCCATGTGCCCTGGACGGCGCCGGAAATTGCCGACTGCGCCGCTGAATGTCGCGCCGCCGGCGCCGCCATCGTGCACTTTCACGCTCGCAATGGCGATGGCTCGCCGGCCCATGACGTCGGCAGCTACCGGGACGCGATAGCTGGCATCCGGGCCCTGTCGGATGTGCTGGTTCACCCGACGCTGGGCGCGTTCGCCAATGATGGCGATGCGCGACAGCGACTCGCCCCGGTTCTCGAGTTGGCGCGAGACGCCGCTACCCGGCCCGATCTCGCGCCGCTGGATATGGGCAGTGCCAACATCGACGCCTATGCCGATGCCATCACCGGATTCGCGACCTCGGATCGGGTCTATGTGAATACCACGGGAACCCTGGATTATTTCGCGACCCAGCTTGCCAGAGTCGGCGTCAAGCCCTATGCGGTGATCTGGAATCTGAGTTTCCTGCGGCAATTTCTCGCATTCCTGGAAATGGGGCGGATCGCGCGGCCGGCGTATGTCTGTCTCACCATGACAGAAGGGGGCCTGTTGGCGGCCCACCCCGGTACGGCGGCTGGATTGGCTGCGTACCGGCTATTTCTACCGGATGACCCGTCGATTCATTGGACCGTCTGCAATCACGGGGGCAATCTGTTGCCGCTCGCGGGGAACATCATCGCGGCCGGTGGTCACGTTTCCATCGGCCTCGGCGACTGGCCATATCGGGAAATGGGCCGGCCGACCAATGCCGATGTGGTTGCCGCAGTAGTGAAGCTGGCCCGCTCACTGGGGCGCGAGGTAGCGACACCGGCAGAGGCACGCCGCATTCTCGGCGTTGCCGATGCCGCCTAGTGGGATATCAAAGCCTGCTGGATACCCGCCTCCGCCGGCATGACGGTTATTCAGAGCACCCTTGGTTGTGCGGAATATCGGGATTGAAGTGAGTGCGCGGAGCCTTCTTCACGGCTTCTGAGCGGCCGGCGTGCCCTGGTGATCCGCCCCCAGCGGGCTTTGCCGCCGATGCTGGCGCTGATCGGGCCAATACCGGGACGTTCCATCAGGGGGGCCGCTTACTGCGTGCATCGGCGCGTGCCGCCTGGGCGATGAGGCGGTCGTATGCGTCGATCCGTGCATCGAGCTGATCGCGTGGGCCAGCCGATCGCCGATGCACGGGTTGGCGTAGTCCAGCAAGTCTTCCCGATGGGCGCCGATCTCCCGGCGCAAGCAGGCGACCTTCTGCGGCAGGACGATGCCGAACTCGGCAATCAGGCCGCGCAGCCGGTTATAGGTTGCCGTGCGCTCCTCGACGAACCCCTGCCAAGTGCGGTGCAGGCACAGGATGATCTGCTGGTGTTCTTCCTTGATCGGGACGAAGCGCCTGTGCGGTCGAGTCACCGCTTCGCAGATCGCAGCGGCGTCCGCCGCATCGTTCTTGCCGCGCTTGCCGCTCAGGCGGTACGGGGTGACGAACTTCGGGGCCATTAGCCTGACGGTGTGGCCGTACTGGCGAAACAGCCGCGCTCAGTGGTGCGCGGCGGAGCAGGCTTCCCTGCCGATCAGGCACGGCGGTAACTGGACGATCAACGGTAGCAGTTGCTCCCGTGTTACCTTGGGCTTGATCAGTACGGCTTTGCCGGTAGCATCAACGCCATGCACGGCAAACACCTTCTTGGCGAGATCGATCCCCACAGTGATAATGCGCATGGACTTTCCCTTTCGTGGTTTTGATGTGATGTGAATACAACATCATGGCGCTTGTTGCCGACTGCGACTTCCGCCGCAGCCTCGGGACGGGGAAGTCCCTTTCATTCGTTAGGCATTCCCATGGCAGGCCCTACGATTGCTGAGCAAATTTTCGAATCGTGGGGTGTCAACTTCACTCCAGTCCCGACCTCTCGCAAGGAGGAGGCAGACTGGTCAGTTGAAATTGATGGATGCAACTATTCTCATCAGCCAGCTGCCGGACCTGCTGCGGGAGGGCGGACCGGGCCGTGTTCGGCGACAAGGGCTACGTGGGCAATCCGATCCAGCGGGGGGCCCGCCGGGCCGGCGTCTACGGGGCAGTGGCCCTGACGGCGAGCAAGCCGTATCCGCTGACGGCGGCGAACCGGCGCCCCAACCGGCGCTGGTCGCGGACCCGCAGCCGGATGGAGCCCCTCTTTCGGGTCTTCCAATGGCCGTTGGGCTACACCCAGGTGCGCTACCCGGGTCTGGCCAAGAACGCCGCCCCGGTGTTCACGCTGATCGGGCTGACGAACCTTTACCGGGTGCGCAGGCGTCTGCTGGCATGACAGGCTAGATCCACCCGGTGCTCGAAGACACCCCCCAAAGGGCCGGGAAGGGCACCCCAAGGCGCGCCAATCCGCGAAAAATCGCGCCTGGCGTGGGGCCGCGCGGGGGTGGAATCAGGCGAACCGCTCAGAGGTTCCCTAGCGATCCTCCGCGCTGCAAAAAAGCCGGTGCAGGGTTTCGATGACAGCCGCCACTTTCGGGTCATTGAGCCGGTAATAGATGGTCTGCGCCTGCCGTCGAGACGCGACCAAGCCCGCATTGCGCAACATGGCCAGATGTTGCGACAACGCCGATTGACTCAGGGGCACCCGGGCATTCAACTCGCCCACGGAAAGCTCCCCATCGTGAAGAGAGCATAGAACCATCAGGCGACGGCTATTGGCGAGCGCTTTCAGCAATGCCTCCGCCGCCTCGGCGTGGATCTCCAACTCGGCGAAATTCAAGTCAATCTCCGGCACAGGCGTCTCCCTTGGATTTAATAGGCAGAGTTGATATTTCCATGCGCACTAAATGATAGGTTGATAAATTAGTTATACCTAATACATAATCATTGTAAGCTTATAAACTGAAACCAGAAGCTTGCGCACCGGCAGCCCATTGCGCCCGTCGGAACTGGGTTTCGACTGACACTGGCACTCGGCACTTAACCCCTGTCAGCAGTCTTGAAAACAACGTAACCGGGAGGATTCATGCACCCCTTTCTTCTCGCCAGCATCGGCGGAGCGCTCATCGGCACAGCCGCCGTGATGATGATGGGCTTCAATGGACGCATCGCCGGCATCAGCGGAATCCTGTCTGGAGTCTTTACCCAGCCCGGCAACGACAGGCTATGGCGGGTGTTGTTCCTGATCGGCCTGGTCATTGGCGGGGCACTGCCAGTTCTCTTGCTGGGCATGGGCAAACCGGACAAACCCATCGCAAGCATTGCGCTGATAGTCGCCGCCGGCCTGCTCGTCGGCCTCGGCACTGGCCTTGGTAGCGGTTGCACCAGTGGCCACGGCATCTGCGGCATGGCTCGGCTCTCCAAGCGCTCCTTGGTTGCCGTGCTGGTATTCATGGCTACTGGAGCAGTCACAGTCTACCTTCTTCGCCATGTTGTTGGAGGTTAAGCCGATGGGTAATTTAGTCACCACGTTGGCATCCGGCATCCTTTTTGGGCTTGGCTTGGCGATCTCGGGCATGACCGATACCCAGCGGGTGCAGGATTTTCTCGACGTCGCTGGGCAGTGGGACGCCACTCTCGCATTCGTTATGGGCAGCGGCCTGTTCACCACGTTCATCGGCTACCGGCTAGTGTTGAAGCGCCCCGCCCCCGTCTTCGCCAAGAATTTTTCACTGCCAACGAAAACCGCTATCGACAACCCGCTGTGGATTGGCGCCGCGCTGTTCGGCATCGGCTGGGGGCTAGTGGGGTACTGTCCCGGCCCCGCCATTGCAGGCCTCAGCTACGGCTACACCCCAACACTGATATTCATTCCCGCCATCATTGCCGGCCTGATGTTCGCGCGACCGCTTGGCAAGCTGTTCTAGTCCGCGAGCACTCAAGCACCTTTGTTCCAGCCAGTGGTACTGCGCCGGGGCCGCATTGGCCCCGGCTTTTTTATGCTAAGGATGCTCTGAGTATGTCCTAAACACCCAATCCATGCCCCCCGAGCTTGTGCTCGCACGCTGGCCGGCAAACCAGGCTGAATACGGCCGCTGTGATCGGCCTCCTGTCAGTCGTTAACGGTCGCAACTCCGGCGTACCGCACGATCCATTATCCTGACGGTTGATCGACCGGGATCACACCGCCCACCCATCCTGTCTCCTGCTAGTGATTCGCCAGCACAGCCCGATTAGAATGCGCGCTGCCTGTCAACCTCGCGCCAAAGCGATTCGGCAACACAGTTGCCACCCAAACCCTCAGGCCCGGCAGCCATCACCAATCCCAGCGGACAACATGCCACGCAAACGCCGAGCCGGACTCTTCGTCATCCTCCGCCGCCTGCTACTGCTCTCGGTGGTCGCGTCCATTGCGGTGGTGCTGTGCCTGCGCTGGATCCCGCCACCCACCAGCGCGTTCATGATCGAGCGTCAGCTCGGTGATCTCTTCAGCGGACGGCGATCCACACCGCTGCACTATCGCTGGTTGCCCTGGCAAGCCATGCCCAGATCGATGGCATTGGCGGTGATAGCAGCCGAAGACCAGAAATTTCCCTATCACCTGGGCTTTGATGTCAACTCGATCCTGAAGGCAGCGGAGAACAATACGGAGACCCGCGTGCGTGGCGCCAGCACCATCAGCCAGCAAGTCGCGAAAAACCTGTTCCTGTGGCCGGGACGCAGCTATCTGCGCAAGGGACTGGAGGCCTACTTTACGCTGCTGCTGGAGCTCCTGTGGCCCAAGGGGCGGATACTCGAGGTCTATCTGAACATCGCCGAATTCGGCGATGGCGTCTACGGTGTCTCCGCGGCGGCTGAGGTGTTGTTCCGCAAGCGTCCGGCACAGCTCAGCACGTTCGATGCCAGCACTCTCGCCGCAGTGCTGCCCAACCCAAAACTGTTCGATGCGAAGCACCCCTCGCCCTACGTGCGCGAGCGCTCCGGCTGGATTCGCCGGCAAATGGCGCAGCTCGGCGGTACCAACTATCTCGGCAGGCTGTAAGCGCTTTCCGTTCTCAACGCGCGAGGCGGACGTCCATGCCTGTGGCCCCGACACCTGTGGACGTCGTTTGCAGACTAGACAATTTGCCAGCCCATCTGCCAGATGAGCATTTTCCGCTACCCCCGCCAACGCCCGTTATCTATGATGCTGCGCTGATGTCACACGGCAAACCGACCGGAAGCAACGCCTTTGCTCAGTTACCGCCATAGCTACCACGCCGGCAACTTCGCCGACGTCATCAAACATCTGATCCTGATACGAATCCTTCGCCACCTGGCCGCTAAGGACAAACCCCTCTGCTATATCGACACCCATGCCGGTAGCGGTGGCTACTCGCTTGAAGGCGGCCCAGCACTGCAAAATCGCGAGTTCGCGAGCGGCATCGGCAAACTCTGGCAGCGCACGGACATGCCGGAGGTGGTTGCCGACTATGTCGAGCAGATCCGGGAGTTCAACCCGGGCAACAGGTTGCGCCGATATCCGGGCTCGCCCTGGTTTGCTCAGCACCTCTTGCGGCCCCAGGATCGCCTGTTGCTGCACGAGCGACATTCGACCGATGTTGAACTGCTCCGGCGCCGCTGCGCCAGTGATTCCCGCATCAACATCAGCGCCGAGGATGGCTTCGCTGGCGCTATCGCACTGTTGCCACCGCGAGAGCGACGCGGGCTGGTGCTGATCGATCCCTCCTACGAAATCAAGACCGACTACGCCAGCGTGGTGGATACGCTGGTACGCGCACACCGTCGTTTTGCTACCGGCCTCTACGCGATCTGGTACCCGGTGGTGGATCGACAGCGGGTTCGCAAGCTTGAACAGGCCATCAAAACCAGCGGTATCCGCAATGTTCAGCTCTTTGAGCTGTGCATCAAACCCGATGTGCCTAGCCATGGCATGACCGGCAGCGGCATGCTGGTAATCAATCCACCCTGGACACTCGCCAGCGACATGCGCGCCGCTCTGCCCTATCTCGCCACCGTGCTCGGCGAAGCCGGTGGTAGCGGGCAAGAGGGCAGCTACCGTATCGAAACCCTGATCGCTGAATAATCCCGGCCCGTTGCCGATTTAAGCTTTCCTTCATCCGGTGCGCCTAATCTTCCGCCAACAGAAATCTCCGCCCCACGCGGGGAGCCAGCGCGAGGAAGCCATGGTGAATGAGTTCGCCACCCACACACGGCCGTTGCGGCACTATCACGCATGGGATCGCACCGTGCGGATCTTCCACTGGGTCAATGTCTTCTGCGTGCTGATGCTGATCGCTCTCGGCATGATTCTGTTATTCGACGACGAACTCGGCATCGGCACGGAAGGCAAACAGCTCGTCAAAACTTTCCACGTTTATATCGGCTACGTTTTCGTATTGAATCTCGGATGGCGAATCCTTTGGGGCTTCATCGGTAGCCGATATGCCCGTTGGCACGCGATACTACCGCTTGGTCGGACATATCGCGCCGCCCAGGCCAGCTATGCGAACGGCGAAAAAAGTGGCAAGCCCGTGCACTTCGCCGGCCATAATCCCATTGCCCGCTGGATGGTGAGCCTGCTCTTTCTACTGCTGACCACGCAGGCAGTGAGCGGTTTGGTGCTTGCCGGAACCGATCTGCAAATGCCGCCGTTTGGCAATCTGATCACCCGCCTGGCGACCAATTCCTCTGCGACGGACACCGCTGGCGGCGACGCCCAGGCCGCAACTACAACGGCGATAAACTCTGAGGTCGCAACCGCAAATCCGGTAGCAACAACCAATGCCGCAACGCAGATCAAGCAGCGCGTGCGCGGCTTCCGCAAGCCCTTTATCAAAACTCACGTCTGGGTGTTTTACATACTGGCAGGCGCGATTGCCCTGCACATTTTTGCGGTGATCGTGCAGGAAGTTCGCGAGAAATCCGGCCTGATATCGGCGATGATTACCGGCCACAAAGTGTTTTCAGAACAACCAGCCGATGACCTGTAAACCCGAGCACCTCAGTCGATCCGCAGCCTCTGTGTCAAAGGGGGCATGCAACAACTGAGAACTGCGAGTTCGCTAGCAGAGCATTAACGCAGGCCGTGGACACCGCATCAGTTGTGGCGATGCCGGTTTTATAGTTTGAATGGATCGCAGTTGCGGCAGTGCTTTTGCCGCTACCGGCACCAGCGGAACCCTGTTCGAAGCTGGCCCAGGCGCTCGCATAATTCTAGGCATCCTGCTGCAGCTTGCCGACACCCATCAAATTCAGCGATCTGGCGCTGCCGCTCACGGACGTCCGACAATGGCTGTGCCGCTTGCTGCAGCGCAAGTGTCAATGAAAGGATCACGGTAACCGCGCCGGGCCCATTTCAGCAGCTTCAACATGCTAGCCTACGCGCGTTATCCGGTGAGTGAAGGAGCGCCGTGGATTTTATCGCGCCGGCGCGGTCGGCGCGCGGTAGCTTTGCAGCATATAGGTCAGCACAACGCCAACCACGAAGGCGGCACCCATGAAATAAAAGCAGTCGTTGTAAGCCATGATCAGACTTTCGCGTCGAGCAATGGCGTCAATGACGCGGATCGCCCGTTCACCTGCAATAGTTGGATCCGCGCCGAGCCCGGTGAAATAATTTTGCAGGCCCTCCAGTCGCTCCAGGGTCGCCGGCGCGTAAAGGGAGATGCTCTCGACAATGTGGTTGGAGTGAAACTGCTCGCGAAGGGTCAGAAACGTGGCGAGAAAGGCGATGCCGATCGAGCCGCCCAGATTGCGAGTCAGGTTGTAGAGTCCCGACGCCGAGCCGACCTGCGCTTTCTCGATGCCGACGGTCGCGATCACCGCGAGCGGTACCGACAGGAACGGCTGACCGATGCCGCGAATGAAGTTGGCGAGCCGCAACTGGTCGTAGGCCGAATCCGCGCTCATGTTGATATTGATCAGCAGGCTCCAGGCGAAGATGGCGCTGCCGATGGCGACCAGATGGCGCAGGTCAACCGTTTTCATCAGGCGCACGATCAGCGGCACCATGATCAACTGAGGGAAGCCAAACCACATCATGGTGACACCGGTCTGCCAGGCGTTGTAACCCTGCACCTGGGCGAGATAGAGCGGTGTGATGAATACCGAGCCGTATAGCCCGAGACCGAGAATCACCCCGATGATGTTGGCGAGGCCGAAATTCCAGCGCTTGAGCAGGCGTACATTGATAAACGGATTGGGACCACGCAACTGGCGGTACAGGAAGATGATGAAAAACACCACGGCGACCAGGGCGCCGCGCAGGATCAGATCGGATTCAAACCAGTCCTTGCGGTTGCCTTCTTCGAGCGTGATGATCATCGCCCCGAGCGCGATGGAGAGGCTTGCGATACCGAGCCAGTCGCCATTTTTCAGCAGTTTTAGATTGCTCTGGGAGCGCAGCAGACCCCAGGACAGAATCATGAACATGATCGATGTCGGAATGATTTGCAGATAAAAAATCGATTGCCAGCCAAAGGTCTCGGTCAGGTAGCCGCCAAGGGCGGGACCGATGGCCGGCGCCTGCGTTGCGGTCAGCGAGAACATCGCCATGCCGATGGGCTGCTTGCTCGGCGGCAGCAGAGTGAGGATGACCGCGAACGAGAGCGGAATGAAAGTGCCACCGGCGAGGCCGGCGAGCGCGCGAAATACCAGCATGGATTCCAGATTCCACGCGGTCGCGCACAGCAGCGTGGCGACAATGAACATGGCCGAAGCCGACAGCATGAAGCGGCGCAGGCCGAACACCATCGCGAACCAACCGGTCAGGGGTATCACCACCACCTCCGCCGTCAGATAGGCGGTCGAGATGAACGACCCCTCTTCCAGCGTCGCCGACAGCGCGCCCTGAATATCCTTCAGCGACGCGTTGGTGATCATGATGTTGAGTACCGCAATAAAGGCGCCGATCACGCTGCCAAAGACGGTAAACCAAGTGGCGGTGGAGACCGTCTCCTCCACATTCGCCGCTGGCGGCTGGTCTTTATCCGACCTGTCGTTTGACTGGGCAGGTTCTTCGCGCGGACGGCCTAGCGGTTGGCCAGTGTCGGTAATGACATCGCTCATGGCTGGGCCGAAGTTATATGGGTTATTTTCGCGATGATAGCAGGGAAAGCTCTGTTGGGATCGCTGTTACGGCAACGGATTGTGCTCGATACCCTCCTTTGGCGTCGGCAGCAGATCTTCGCGGCTGATGCCGGTAGACAAGGCGAGGCTGGAAGCCACATAGACCGACGAGTAAATGCCAAAACCAACGCCAACCAGCATCGCGATGGAGAAATTGTGAATGACTTCGCCGCCCACAAAAAAGAGTGCTATCAACACCAGGATCACGGTGAGGCCGGTGATGACGGTGCGCTCCAAGGTCTGAGTCATCGACACGTTGAATACTTCAAGCGATCCAATCTTACGCAACAGGCGGAAATTTTCCCGCACCCGGTCAAACACTACGATGGTGTCGTTGATCGAGTAACCGATGATCGCCATCACCGCCGCAAGCACGGTGAGATCAAACTCCAAGCGAAACACCGAGAAAAAGCCCACCGTAACGATGACATCGTGGATCAGCGCGAGAATCGCGCCAACGGCAAACTTGTATTGAAAGCGCACCGCAACATAGAGCATTACCGCCCCGAACGCAGCGAGAATGCCGAGACCACCGCTGTCGCGCAACTCGGCGCCCACCTGGGGACCGACAAACTCGACCCGCCGCAACTCAGCGCTGTTGTCAGGTGACTGCACCGCCGCCGCCAGCCGATCCGCCAGCCCTTCCGACGGCCCGTCCTGCAGGCGGATCAGCACATCGCGGTCGGTGCCGAAGTGCACAACTATCGGGTTGATGAAACCGGCGCCGCGCAACTGCTCACGAACTTGACCGGTGTCAACGGATTTTTGGTAGCTCGCCTCGACCTGGGTGCCACCGGTGAAATCGAGGCCGAGCACCAGTCCGCGGGTGCTCAGAGAAACCAGCGACAGAATTACCAGAACACCAGAAAAACTCATCGCCAACCAGCGCTGGCGTGGACCCAAAAAATCAATAATGCGTTGTTCAGCCATGGCGGTTACCTAGATCCAGAGTTTCTTCAGGTTGCGGCCACCAAAAGTCAGGTTGGTCAGGGCCCGAGTGCCCATGATCGCGGTGAACATGGAGGTGGCAATGCCGATCGACAGGGTCACCGCGAAACCCTGCACCGGGCCGGTGCCAACTGCATAGAGAATCACCCCGACGATCAGCGTGGTCAGGTTGGCGTCGAGGATCGACACGTTGGCACGGTCGTAACCGGCATGGATCGCCGCCTGAATCGGCAACCCGTTTTTCAGCTCCTCGCGGATACGGGCGTAGATCAGCACGTTCGCATCCACCGCCATGCCCATCGTGAGCACGATGCCAGCGATGCCGGGCAAGGTCAGAGTGGCCTCGATGAGTGACATCGCCGCGACCAGCAACACCAGATTCATCATCAATGCCATGTCGGCGAAGAGTCCAAACACACGGTAGTAGACCACCATGAACACCACTACCAGCACGACACCGATCATCATTGAGCGGATGCCGCTATCGATATTCTTCGCACCCAGCGAGGGGCCGATGGTGCGCTCCTCGACAAAATACATCGGCGCCGCCAGCGCGCCAGCGCGCAGCAACAGCGCGAGCTCGGAGGATTCCTGCGGGCTGTCGAGCCCGGTGATGCGAAACTGCACGCCAAGCGCACTCTGCACGGTGGCGAGACTGATAATCTTTTTGTCTTCGTAATTGACCGCCGTGGTCTCTGGCACGCCCTCTGCGTTGATGCGGGTCTGCAAGCGTGCTTTCGATTCAATGAACAACACGCCGAGCTTGCGGCCGATATTCTTGCGAGTGGCGTAGTTCATTGCCTCACCACCACTACCATCAAGGGTGATATTGACCTGTGGTAGGCCATTTTCATCGAAGGACGCGGAAGCATTGGTCACCCGATCCCCGGTGATCACAACTTTCTTTTCGAGCCAGGCGGTCGCGGGGCGGGCGTTCGGATCGCGAAAAGCGAATTCTTCCCGGCCGCCCAGACTCCCCGGCTGGGCTTCGAGGCGAAACTCCAGGTTGGCCGTCTTGCCGATGATGCGTTTGGCCTCCGCCGTGTCCTGCACGCCCGGCAACTCGACGATGATGCGGTTGCGCCCCTGTCGCTGCACAATGGGTTCCGATACGCCGAGTTCATTGACCCGGTTGCGCAACGTCGTCAGATTCTGGCCGACCGCATAGTCTTCTTTCTGCCGCACCATGGCCACCGGCAGGATGATTTTGAGTTGATACTGTTCGCCCCCTACAACCGGCTCCAGCAACAGATCGCTAAACTTATCCTTGAGCACCGCGGCGGCTTGGTCGCGCATTGCCGCCTTGTCAAACCCGGCGATGATAGCGTTGCCATCGGCGATACGCAGACTTTTGTAGCGCGCGCCCTGCTCGCGCAAACCTTCTTTCAATAGGGCGAGGC
The DNA here is from genome assembly GCA_051306415.1 of Porticoccaceae bacterium. Classification (GTDB taxonomy): domain Bacteria; phylum Pseudomonadota; class Gammaproteobacteria; order Pseudomonadales; family Porticoccaceae; genus CBDDRG01. The sequence continues at coordinate 3,927 of JBPPNE010000029.1, read as the reverse complement.
GGCTTTCCAGCTCCACCGCAACCACCTTGGCGGTGTCCACCTCAAGCAGAAAATGCACACCGCCGCTGAGATCGAGCCCGAGCTTCATCGGCTTGGCGCCGATCGCGACCAGCCAGTCCGGTGTCGTCGGCGCCAGATTGAGGGCAACCACATGATCCAGCCCCAGTGCCTCCTGCACCAGGCGCTTGCCCGCCAATTGCTGCTCGCGATCACGCAAGCGGATCAGCCCGCTACCACCGCTGACCTGCTGGCCAAAGTGCGCTATGCCGACCGCATCGAGCGCCGCGGTGGCCTTGTCGAGAGTGGCCTGATCGATTTGCAGTGCGCCGCTCTGACCGGTGAGCTGGATGGCCGGATCGGGCGCATAGAGGTTGGGCAGCGCGTAGACAAAAGCCCAGACAGCGACACACAGGATGAGCAGGTATTTCCACAGCGGGTAGCGGTTCATGAAGTCGTTTCTGTCTGTCCCGATTGAAGGCGAGGGATTATAGGTGAAATGCCCACAGTGACCAATGAAACACGCCCTGGCACTATCACCCTAGGTTTGTCGCTGCGACTAGGCTGCCAGTCTCGCGGCGAAGGTTTCGAAGGTACCGGCAGCAATGGCAATGCGAATCCCCGCCATCAGCCACTGGAAGTAGTGCAAATTGTGGATCGTATTGAGCTGGGCACCGAGCATTTCGCCGCATTTATCGAGATGGTGCAGGTAGCTGCGACTGAAATTGGCGCAGGCGTAACAATCGCAGACGGGATCCAGCGGCTTGTTGTCAGTGCGATAGCAGGCATTGCGGATCTTCACCACGCCTTCGCTGGTGAACAGATGGCCGTTGCGGGCATTGCGGGTGGGTAGCACGCAGTCGAACAGATCAATGCCACGGCGAACAGCGGCGACGATATCCGTGGGCTTGCCAACCCCCATCAGATAGCGGGGTGTTGCCGTGGGCATCTGTGGACACAGGTGATCGAGCACCCGCAGCATTTCGTCCTTGGGCTCGCCCACGGACATGCCGCCGATCGCGTAACCATCGAAGTCGATGTTCACGAGCCCGGCGAGGGACTCGCTGCGCAGATCATCGTGCATGCCGCCCTGGACGATGCCAAAGAGCGCGGCGCTACTGCTACCATGCGCCGCTTTGCTACGCGCCGCCCAGCGCAACGACAGCTCCATGGACGCGCGTGCGGTGCTTTCGTCCGCCGGATAAGGCGTGCACTCGTCGAACACCATGGCCACATCGGCGCCGAGTTCGCGCTGTACGCGGATCGAGGTTTCCGGATCGAGAAACACCGCATCGCCGTTGATCGGCGAACGAAACGCCACCCCGGCTTCGCTGATCTTTCGTAGTTCGCCGAGACTGAACACCTGAAAGCCACCGGAATCGGTCAGGATCGGGCCCGACCAGCCCATGAAATCATGGAGGTCGCCGTGCGCGTTGATGACGTCGGTGCCCGGCCGCAACATCAGGTGAAAGGTATTGCCGAGAATGATCTGCGCGCCAGTCGCCACCACATCGCGTGGCAGCATCGCCTTGACGGTGCCATAGGTGCCGACGGGCATGAACGCCGGGGTATCGACCAGGCCGCGCGGAAACCGCAACTGTCCCCGGCGCGCCGCGCCATCGGTGGCGGCGAGGTCGAAACGCATAGAACACTCGCGGGTCATGCGGGAATATCCTCTGGCGCGGCGGGGTTGCGGGTGATGAACATGGCGTCGCCGTAGCTGAAGAATCGATAATCCGTCGCCACTGCCGCGCTATAGGCAGTCATGGCATGACGATAACCGGCAAAGGCGCAAACCAGCATCAGCAAGGTCGATTCGGGCAGATGAAAATTGGTCACCAGCGCATCGACCACCCGGAATTGATAACCGGGGTAGATGAAGATGTCGGTCTCGCCGCGCAGCGGTTGCAGTGCACCGCTCGCGGCCGCGCTCTCCAGACTGCGCAAACTGGTGGTGCCCACCGCGATCACCCGCTTGCCGGCGGCGCGGGTAGCCGCTATCTGAGCGCACAGCTCAGCACCGACGTCGACCACTTCGCTGTGCATAGGATGTTGCCGCACGTCATCGACGCGCACGGGCTGAAAGGTGCCGGCGCCCACATGCAGGGTGACAAAGCCCAGCGCCACACCTTTGGCGCGCATCACCGCCAGTAGTTCGTGGTCAAAATGCAGACCCGCGGTCGGCGCCGCCACCGCGCCCGGCGCCCGCGCGTACACGGTTTGATAGCGCTCGCGATCAGCGCTGTTGTCAGCGCGATCGATGTAGGGCGGCAACGGGATATGGCCGACCCTATCCAGTATTTCCAGCAATGGGGTGCCGCCCAGGAAATCGAGCACATAGAAATCGCCCTCACGACCCTCGACCCGTGCACTGAAACCACCTTCCAACGCCAGCAGCGCTCCCGGCTTCGGTGCTTTGCTCGCTCTGATCTGAACCAGCGCGCGCTGGCGGTCGAGCACTCGCTCCACCAACACCTCAATCTGCCCGCCGGTGTCCTTGCGTCCGAATAACCGGGCCGGAATCACCCGGGTATCGTTGAACACCAGCAAATCGCCCGGATTCACCTTACCGAGTAAGTCGGGGAATTGGCCGTGACTGAGGGCTCCGGTCGGCCCATTGAGCATCAGCAAACGGCTGCCACGCCGCTCGAGGGTCGGCGCGCGCGCGATCAGCGCCTCGGGTAGTGGATAATGAAACAACGAGCGACGCATGGCTCAACCCACAAAAAAGGCGCAAGGGTAACGGAAAGACGCCCGATTACCAAACCACCCGCAGCCGTCGCCTTCTCAAGTGATATTGCCAGGGATATTGCCAGGGATATCGCCACTGACATTGCCACTGACACTGCCGGCGGCGCTGTCAGTGGATCGGGTCAATTGATACTGTGATTACCCGGAAAACCCGGGTTTCGCAGTCACCCGCGATTGACCGGCACCCGCGCGCTGCTATAATCCGCCGCCTGCGCCAGAGTGGTGAAATTGGTAGACACGATGGATTCAAAATCCATTGGGGTAAAACCCGTGCCGGTTCGAGTCCGGCCTCTGGTACCAGCCTAAAGCCGCACGAATCCCGTCTTCGTTTCCGCGTCAACACGCTTATTCTGAATGTTCAGTCAAAGGATTCGGTCAAAGGAAAGACGCCCCCTGGGGGCATTCCATCGACAACGGGTTGCTGCCCCAGCCGGTTCAGCCGATACGTTCAAGCCCCCCGAGGTAAGGCCGCAGTGTATCCGGCACGCGGATGCTGCCGTCTTCCTGCTGATAGTTTTCCATTACCGCCACCAAGGTGCGGCCGACGGCGAGGCCGGAGCCGTTCAGTGTGTGCAGCAACTCGGGCTTGCCCGTGGCCGGGTTGCGCCAGCGCGCTTGCAGTCGGCGAGCCTGAAAATCGCGGAAGTTGCTGCACGACGAAATCTCGCGGTATTTATTCTGGGAGGGCAACCAGACTTCGAGGTCATAGGTGCGGGCGGCAGCGAAGCCGAGATCGCCGCCACACAGCAGCACCGTCCGATACGGCAGCTCAAGCAGTTCGAGAATAGTCTCAGCATGGCGGCGCAATTGCTCAAGCGCTGCCGTCGATTCCTCCGGTCGCACGAACTGCACCAGCTCGACTTTTTCGAACTGGTGCTGACGGATCATGCCGCGGGTGTCGCGGCCATAGCTGCCCGCCTCACTGCGAAAGCAGGGGCTGTGGCAGACCAGGCGGATCGGCAGTTGGCCGGCATCGATGATCGCGTCCCGGCAGACGTTGGTAACTGGCACCTCGGCGGTGGGGATAAGGTAGAACGCCTGCTCGCCCTGGAGCTTGAACAGGTCCGCCTCGAACTTGGGCAACTGGCCAGTGCCAAACAAAGATTCGGCGTTGACGATGAAGGGGACGTTGATTTCCTCGTAGCCGTGCTCGCCGGTGTGGACATCGAGCATGAACTG
>JBPPNE010000028.1:0-2617 GCA_051306415.1 Porticoccaceae bacterium | reverse complement strand
GATCGATCCCTTCGACAGGCTGACCTGGTGGCTGGAGTCGCTGCCAGCCCTCGTCGGCGCGGTGATTTTACTGTTCACCCGCCGCGGTTTTCCGCTCACCCGGCTGCTGTATTACCTGATTTTTATGCATGCGGTGGTGCTCGTTGTCGGCGGCCACTACACCTATGCTCGGGTACCGCTGGGCTTCTGGTTGCAGGATGCGCTCGATCTTGCCCGCAACCCCTACGATCGTATCGGCCACGTCGCCCAGGGTTTTGTGCCGGCGCTGATCGCGCGGGAAATCCTGCTGCGCAAAGGCGTGGTCAAAACCGGCGGTTGGCTGTTTTTTCTGGTCACTTGCATTGCGCTGGCGCTGAGCGCCTTTTACGAGTTGATTGAATGGTGGAGTTCGGTCATCGGCGGCGACGGCTCGCTGGAGTTTCTCGGCACCCAGGGCGATGTCTGGGATGCGCAGTGGGACATGCTGCTGGCGCTGCTGTCGGCGATGGCAACGCAACTGCTGCTGGCGCGCTGGCAGGATCGGCAAATCGGGCAGTTACCCGTGGCCCGAAATAAGCCAATGCCCATGAAGGAATCCGGCAGTGGCTGATGTGCTGATCGTCGGCTGCGGCGACCTCGGCAGCGGGCTCGCCGAGCACTTGCTCGCCGCCGGGCATCGCGTGGTGGGGGTGAAGCGTTCGCCGCCACTGATGTCGGTCGCGGGCGTGGACTACCGCCAGGTCGATATCACCGAGCCGCAAGCGGTGGCTAGTCTGCCGACGGACTTCGATCAGGTCTTTGTGATTCTGACCCCAGGTGGGCGCAATGCGGCGGCGTATCGGGCGATTTATCTCAGTGGCGTGAAGCACCTGCTCGATCACTTTGCCCGCGCCGGGTCGCGTCCGCACTGGCTGTTGGTATCCTCCACCAGCGTCTATGGCCAGGATCGGGGCGAGTGGGTGGACGAAGATTCTCCGACCGAACCCCGTGCCGACACCGCGCAGGTACTGCGCGCCGCCGAAGTACAGGTACTTGCGCATCAGCGGGGCAACACGGTCGTGCGTTTCTCCGGCATCTATGGCCCGGGCCGCGAGCGGCTGTTGCGTGCGGTGGCTGCCGGCGAGCCGGTGCAATACGCTCCGCCCACCTACACCAACCGCATTCACCGCGACGACTGCATCGGTGTGTTGCAATTTTTGCTGGAACGGCGATTCGCCGGTATCGCGCTCGACGATCTCTATCTCGCCAGCGACTGTGAACCGGCGTCGGCCGAAGCGGTGGCGACCTGGATCGCCGCGCAACTGGGGTGCGCCGCGCCGCCGGCTCGCCTGGCCGGCGCAGTTGTCGCCAGCGCCAACAAGCGCTGTGTCAGTGCACGCTTGCAACAGTTGGGCTACTGTTTCCGGTTTCCGACCTTTCGCGAGGGCTATTTGGCCTTGATTCAGGCTTTTCGCGCGCGGGGTGATGCCAGGTGAGGATCTGGTCGTTGCACCCGCGGTATCTCGACGCCAAGGGGCTGGTCGCCCTGTGGCGGGAAGCCCTGCTCGCGCAAAAAGTGTTGCGGGGTGAAACACGGGGCTATCGCAACCATCCACAACTGCATCGCTTCAAGACGGCGCAAGATCCGCTCGCTGCCATCGCGACCTATCTCCGGGCCGTGCGAGAGGAGGCTGCGAGGCGGGGCTACCGTTTTGACGCCAGCAAAATCGGGGCCTCAACCGACAGCAAGCCGCTGATGGTGACTGCCGGCCAGGTCAGCTACGAGTTGAAACATTTGCAGACAAAACTCGCGGCGCGGGATCCGGCCCGGCTGGCGGCCCTCGACGGCGACCTTGCGGGCGAGGAGTCGCCGCAAATCCATCCATTGTTCCGGGTGACGCCGGGGCCCGTTGAGGACTGGGAAATCCTGTGACTGCCATGTCCTTGGGTGAGCAGAAAATCCGCATCGGCATCAGCAGTTGCCTGCTTGGCCAGAAAGTGCGCTACGACGGCGGTCACAAATTGAACGATTACATCGTCGGCACTCTAGGTGGTCATTTTGAGTTCGTGCCCTTTTGTCCGGAAGTCCACATTGGCATGGGCGTGCCGCGACCGCCGATACGCCTGGTTGCAACGGACAGTGGCCCCCGCGCGATGGGCGTCCGCGACGTCAAGCTGGATGTCACTGAGCAACTGCGCGCGTGCGCCCACGAGCAAATCAGCTGGCACGGAACCCTCAGCGGTTACATTCTGAAAAAAGATTCTCCCAGTTGCGGTATGGAGCGGGTCAAGCTGTACCGCGACGGCATGCCCTCCAAGAAGGGCGTCGGTGTTTATGCCGCTGGGCTGATGGCGAACTTTCCTCTGTTGCCGGTGGAGGAGGAGGGCCGCCTTGGCGATCCGGCATTGCGGACGAACTTCCTTGAGCGCGTGGGGATGCTGTATCGCTGGCAGACGCTGGTCACCGCTGGCATTACCATGGCGGCGTTGACGACCTTTCACAGTCGCTACAAACTGATTCTGATAAGTCACCACCAGAATGACTGCCGCGCCCTCGGGCGCCTGCTCGCCAATGCCGACGCGCTGCCGCTGGCCGACATTGCCGCGCAATATATTTCGGGTGCGATGGTGCTGTCGCGGCGACCGGCAACCCGACGCA
>JBPPNE010000027.1:0-3486 GCA_051306415.1 Porticoccaceae bacterium | reverse complement strand
GCGTGAACGGCGTGGGCAGGCATAATCAGCGGTAATTCCCGTTTCGGAGACAGCTGGGTGGCGACCAATGTGAGTTCGAGCGTGCTGCTGAGTGAACGGCGCGGCCATATTGGCATCCTGACCTTCAACCGTCCCGAACAGCGCAATGCGCTGTCGCCGGCACTGCTGGAACAGTTTTGCGCCGTGCTGGCGGATTGGGCCGCGAGCGGCGAAGTCCGCGCGGTGATTCTGACCGGCGCCGGTGACCAGGCGTTCTCCGCCGGTTATGACATTGGCGCGATCGAAACCGTCGGCCCAGCGGGCGAGTCTCGTGACCGTGGCGAGCGCACCGGCACGCCCTTTGAGCGCGCGCTCGCCGCGATCAAGCATTTCCCCTATCCAACTATCGCGATGATCAACGGCCACTGCTTCGGCGGCGCGCTGCATCTCGCGCTCTGTTGCGATCTGCGCATTGCCGCCGACCATATCTCGATGGGCATGCCGCCGGCGAAGCTCGGCGTCGTCTACGGCGCCGAGGGGCTGTTGCAGTTTATCCAGGTGCTCGGCAGCGCCCGCTCCCGCGAAATCCTTTTCACCGGCCGCAGCTATCACGGCGCCGCGCTGCGGGAACTCGGCATCGCCCACTACTGGATGAGCGCGGCTGATCTGGTGGCGGAGACCCTTGCGCTGGCCGAGGAGATCAGCCGCAACGCGCCGCTGGCGCTGCGGGGCATCAAACGCATCATGAATCTGGTGGAGGCACCGGCGCTGTCGGCCGAGGTGCGCGCCGAGGCGGCGCGGCTGGTGGCCGACGCTTTCCAGAGTCGGGACTTGAAAGAGGGGCAGGCGGCTTTTCTGGAAAAGCGCCCACCTCTTTTTAACGGCAATTGAACTTGTCTTAACGGCAATTGAACTTGTCGTCACACGCAATCTTGCGGAGAACACCACCATGAAAGATTTCGCCGAACGTCTCAACCGCTTTGCCCGTGCCGTCGAAACTCGCGACGGCGACACCTTTGCCAGTCTGTTTACTCCCGATGCGGTTTACCACGACGCCATTTACGGTGCCGTTCACGGTCGCGAAGCCATTGCCGAAATGCTGGTGCGGGACTGGTACAAGGATGGCGACCGCTGGCTGTGGGATATGCACGATCCGGTGGGCGACGATCGCCGCGGCTATGTTCGCTACACCGCCAGCTTCCGGTCGATCAATCGCTTCAGCGAAGGCAATCGCATCGTTGCCCTCGGTGTCGCCATGTTCAGCTTCGCCGACGGCCTGTTCAGCAGCTACCATGAAATCGCCAACGGCACTCCGGCGCTGTGGGATCTCAATGTGCACGGTGAACACTTGGAGCGCGTGATCAAACGTATCGCCGATGCGCAGCGTGGTAGCGCCTCGCTTCAGCACCATTATCTGGGAGAGCGATTCTAGCCGGCGTTCTCGTCGGCGTTGTTATCTGCGTGCCAGTATGTTGACACCAACCAACTGCACCGACCCCGGTCCGGTTGCGGCGTTTTGGCAGGCCAATTAGACTCCGATCATCGCGGCGGCAACAGATTGCACCGGACACTTTTTTCTAACCGACAGAGGTATGTGCGATGGACGTGGGAATTCTGAGTGTTTTTCAGGCGGGGCTGAACCAGGGGCTGACCGATCTGGAGGTGTACCGTGGCAATCTGAAAATCTGTGATTTGACCGAGCCGCTGGGTTTTACCTCGTTGTGGGCGGCGGAGCACCATTTCACCGATTACACCATGTGTCCGAGCGTGACCGAATTTTTGGCCTACATGGCGGGCAGAACCAGCCGTATCGGTCTAGGCACTGCGGTGCTGATCCTGCCCTGGCACAAGGATCCCGGCCGTATCGCCGCGGAAGTGTCGATGCTCGACAACCTGTCCGAAGGTCGCGCGCTGCTGGGATTTGGCCGCGGTATTGGCCGTGTCGAATACGACGGCTTCGGCATCCCCATGAGCGAATCGCGCGACCGTTTCGACGAAGCGGCGGAGATCATCATCAACGGCCTCGAAAAGGGCTACGTCGAGTACGACGGCAAGTTCTTCCAGCAGATTCGCCGCGACATCCGCCCGGCGCCCTTCAAGTCGTTCAAGGATCGCCTGTACATGGCCTGCCAGTCGCCGTCATCCGCCGATGTCGTCGCCGATCTCGGCGCCACCATGATGGTATTCGCGATCTCGCCGTGGAAAACCCGAGCCAAGGACATCGAGCACTACCGCGAGCGCTTCCGCGCAGTGCAGCGCAAGGAGCCGCCACCCATCATCGCCAATATTTTTTGCGTCTGCGATGAGGATGAAGGCCGCGCCAAGGAGATGGCGGAGAAGTACATGCACGACTACTGGATTTCCGCCCTTAACCACTACGAGATGGACGGCACCCACTTCGGCGACAAGAAGGGCTACGAGTACTACGCCAAGAGTGCGGCGATCATGCAGGATCGCGGGCGCGAATCCGTTACCGAATTGTTCACCAACAACCAGGTGCACGGCACGCCGAATCAGGTCATCGAGCAACTGGCTTCGATCCGCGACATGGCCGGGCCGATGAATCTCAACTGCTCGTTCAGCTACGGCGGCATGCCCTTCGACTACGCCGAGCAGAACATGCGGCTGTTCAGCGCCAGGGTATTGCCGGCGTTGAAAAACTGGTCGTGCGCGGCTTGATCACTTGATCGACTCCCCCGCCGCAACGGCGGGGGAGTGCCTACCCGCTCCAGTCCCTGGCCAGCGCACCGACAACCGCAGCCGTTGCTTGATCGCGACGGTCGCCGCGCCAACCGCCGACGTCTAGCCCGCCATCGACACCCCACCGCTCACCGACAGCGTCTGGCCGGTGATATAGGCGGCCTCGGCAGAGGCCAAAAAGCGCACCGCGTTGGCGATATCCTCGGGCTGGCCCATGCGTGCCAGCGGTACCGAGCGCGTGATGTTGGCAATACCGCGCTGCGCAAATTCGTTGTCGGCGGTGATTTCCTTGATCAGCGGGGTGTCGGTGATGCCGGGGCAAATCGCATTGACGGTAATCTGGTTGCGCGCATACTCCCGCGCCAGGGTTTTCGAAAACGCGATCAGGCCGCCCTTGGTGCCTGAGTAAATCGCCTCCAGCGCCGAGCCGATGCGACCGGCGTCCGACGCAATATTGATGATGCGCCCAGACCCCTGCTTGATCATCTCCGGCAGAAACGCCCGGCACACGCGCACCGGGCCGGCGTAGTTGATGGCGATGACCTTTTCCTGAAAGGCCTCGTCGGTGTTGAGAAAGGGCATCAGGTTATCCCAGCCGGCGTTGTTCACCAGAATGGTGACTGCGCCCATTTCCGCCGTCACCTTCGCCGCGGCCGCATTCACCGAGGCGGCACTAGTGACGTCCATCGCAAACGCCTTGCCGCCAATTTCCTTGGCAAGGGTTTCGGCGCCCGCAATCGCGACGTCGGTCACCGCAACCCGGTGTCCCGCCGCCGCCAGCACGCGGCAGATGGCGGCGCCGATACC
>JBPPNE010000026.1:0-11635 GCA_051306415.1 Porticoccaceae bacterium | reverse complement strand
CGCCATGCCGACAATGAAACGCTCTACGACCAGCCCTACCCGGACAACAAGCGGGTGCGGGTGTGCGGGCCGTTCTCGGTGGAAAGCCTGTCGCCGCATCGTGTGCTGTCCACCGCCGACGAGAATCAGGACGGCTCGGTGAGCGAGCAGGAAGGCCGCAAGCAGCAGGACTTCGCCACGATGATTCTGGACAATCTCAAGAAGGCGGGCGTGCAGAACACCCGCAAGGGCGAACGGCTCACCTTCGATCGGCTCGACCCCTACGCCGGGGCATGGCTGCACGCGGCGGGCGAATACACCGAAACTTCCCCCTCACCCCAGCCCTCTCCCACGGGGGGAGAGGGAGTGAGGAAACGCGTGGCCGTCTCCATCGGCCCCGAGCACGGCACTGTCGGCCCGCAGCAGGTGAAGGAAGCCGCCAAGGAAGCCGTGCAGGGCGTGGGTTTCGACATGCTGATCGTCTGCGGTTTCGCCTTCGACCCGCACGTCGCCGAAGAGGTGAAACGCTACGGCAAGCTGACCGTGCTTCCCGCCAAGATGAACCCCGACCTGGCGATGGGCGACGAACTGCTCAAGAAGACCGGCGCTGGCAACCTGTTCATGGTCTTCGGTGAGCCGGACGTGGAGATCACGAAGCAGAAAGACGGCCAGATCGTCGCTGAGATCAAGGGCGTGGATGTGTACGACCCGACCACCGGTCAGATTCGCAGCGCCTCCACCGACGACATCGCCTTCTGGTTCATCGACACCGACTACAACGGCGAGAGTTTTTTCGTGCGCCACGCCTACTTCACCGGCGCCACGAAAGATGGGAATGGCCCCTACGACAAGCTCAAACGGGCGCTACGGGCGGAGATCGATGAGGCAGCCTGGAGCAGTCTCTACAGCACGACGAGCCGCCCATTCGGCAAGCCCGAGTCCGGCAAGATCGCCGTGAAGGTCATCAACCACTACGGCGACGAGGTGCTGAAGGTGTTCGAGGTGTAGCGGGCGGTCGCCGCGCGGTTATTGCGGCACACACAAATGCGGCACACACAAACCGCGGTGACGGCGCAACACTACCGACGCAAACCGGAGCAGATTGGGTAACGGTGGGTAAGGGGATGGAGGGTAATGGACAGGGGGATTGGGGATTTGTAAGACAGTTCGCAATCCGTGAGACAGCACGGATTTTCAAATCGCGTAAGTCATTGAATTTTGGCGCGCTCGGAGAGATTCGAACTCCCGACCACCTGGTTCGTAGCCAGGTACTCTATCCAACTGAGCTACGAGCGCGTAGGGCGGGCACTATATTGAAGTGCCTGGGATCAGTCAAGCCAGCTTGCCGAGGCGCTTTGGGAGTGGCGACAATCCGGAAAATTCAGCCGTTCGCGACAAAGATCGCGCGCAGTGGCGCCGGATGGCCCTCGCAGGTGAGGTCGGGGTTTTCCGGGTCGAGAAAGTCGGCGAGGGATTCGAAGGTCATCCAGGGGGTTGAGCGCTGCTCCGCCGTCGTGGTCTGGGCGATATCGACAAGCCGCGGCGAGTTGAACCCGCATTTGCGCAACCAGCCGAGCAATGTATTCGGAGTTGGGATGAACCACACGTTGGGCATTTTTGCATAACGGCCTTCGGGCACCAGCACCCGGCCGCTGTCGCCGGCGATAACGAGGGTTTCGAGAATGAGCTGGCCGCCGGGACGCAGGCACTCCTTCAACTCCCGCAGGTGATCCAGCGGCGAGCGGCGGTGATAGAGCACGCCCATCGAGAACACGCTGTCGAACGCGCGTAGGTTGGCGGGTACTTGTTCAATGCCCAGGGGCAGCACATCCACCGGGGGCAATGGGGCCGGATCCTGGAGTGTGGGCTGGGCCAATGCAGGGCGCTCAGAGATATCGCGCTCTGCGATATAGGTCTTCGCGATGTAATCTTTGAGCGCATAAAACTGGTACACAAAGCGCGGCGAGGGGTCGATGCCAATGACGCGGCGCGCGCCGGCGCCGAGCATGCGCCAGCAGTGGTAGCCGTTACCGCAACCGACATCCAGCACCAGGTGATCCCGCAACGGCGCAATGTGGGGCAGCAGCCGATCCCATTTCCAGTCCGAGCGCCACTCGGTGTCGATGGGCAGGCCGAACACCTCCCAGGGGCCCTTGCGCCAGGGGTGCAGGGCCATCAGGGTGTCCTGCAGCACCGCGCGCTCGGCATCGCTGCAATCGGCGGCGCTGCCAATGCGTACCCCGGTGGCGAAATCGCAAGACGATGGCGTCAGCGCCGGCAGACGGGCAAGAACCGCGTCCCACTGTGGCAAATCGCCCCAGCGTTCGGCACTGAGCTGGCCGCCGATTTGCGCTGCCATCAGCTCGGCCCAGGGGCGTAGCGGACCCTCGCGCAGCGCGTCGATGAGCGGAACGAAATCGATCACTTGATCGCCAGCAGGGAGGCGAAGTTGAAGCACTGAAACCAGACATCGACGGTGTGGAAACCCACACCGTGCAGGCGGGCGCGATGACAATCGAGCGTTTCAGGGATGAGCACGGCTTCGAGGGCCGAGCGCTTTTGACTGATCTCCAGCTCGCTGTAGCCATTGGCGCGCTTGAAGGCGTGGTGCAGATCAATCATCAAGGCATCGAGATGGGTGTCGGTAAAGGCGATTTTTTCCGACAGGATCAGTACGCCGCCGGGTTCGAGGCCGTGATAGATTTTCCGCAACAGCGTCTCGCGGTCGGCCACGGCAATGAATTGAAGGGTGAAATTCAGCACGGCCATCGAGGCCTGCTCGATGGCGATAGCGCGGATGTCGCCGCAAATCAGTTCGACCGTCGCCGTGCTGGTGCGGTCGGCTACCGCTAGTGCGTCCTGGGCGAGGGCGTCATGAACGAGAATCTGACGACAACGCTCGATCATCGCCTCGGCGCTGTCAATCGCCACGATCGCGCAGTCACGCTTGCCGATAGTGCGCCACATCGCCAGCATGGATGCGCCTAGGGAGCAGCCGAGATCGTAGCAGCGGGTGCCGGGTTGGGCGTAGCGTCCGGCCAGCGCGCCGGTCATCGCGATGATGGTTTCATAGCCTGGTACCGAGCGGCGGATCATGTCGGGAAACACCTGCGCGACGGCGGCATCGAAGCGAAAGCCGGCGATTTCCGCCAGCGGTCTGGCGAAGAGTTCGTCGTGTTCGCTCACTGGCGTAGGCAGCCCGGCGCAAATGGAAGGTGCGGGTTGACGGCGATCCGTCCCGGCCGCTGAATCAGATCGAATACCATCATCGCCATACACCCGCCTAGAGGACGATGGTTTTGATGCCGGGAATATCGAGCTTGTCGCCGCGATCGGCACTGGTGATGATCGCCGTGCTCGCCCGCTCTGGTGTCAGGTAGGTGGCCGCGACCCGCAACAGATCGTCCAGTCCTACTTCTCGCACGCGGTTGCGGAAAATTTCTTGCTTCGCGCGGGTGCGTCCACTGAGTTCGGCGTGGAAGGCCTGCTTGGCCTCGCCCGCCGGCGATCCCGGTTTGTCGATGGAAGAGATTACGCCGAGGATGGCTTCCTCAACCGCCTGCCAATCGTGTTTTTCGTTGAGGAGCCACTGAATCGACTGGTCGAAATCGGCCAGTGTGGCCTCGATACGGGGGTCGCGATAGGAGTAGAAACGGAACGCGCCGATGCTGTTGTCCTGGCTAGCGCCGCCGCCGTAGGCGCCCCCCTGCTCGCGAATCGCTCTATGCAGATAGCCGTTGCGCAAGAAGCCGCCGAGCACGTTGAGCGGTGCCGCATCGGGGTGATCCATCGCCACCGTCGGGTAGGCACGGGCGCAGAAATTGACCTGGGTACTGGTCTTCCACAACTCCGCCGCGAGCTCCCGCACTTCTGGCAGGCTGAAAGGTGCGAAATCGTCGCGGCTCACCGGCTGACAACGGCCCAGCATCGATTGCTCGTAACTGGCCAGTCGCTCCTCCTCGCACACCAGCAGGCACTGCCGGGGTGCGCGTGAAACCAGTGTGTGAATCGATCGCAGTGCGTCGGCGAGCTCCATGAGCTGGCTACGATCATCGATCTGCTGATCCAGTTGCTTGATGAAACGGATGCCTTCGAGGCCACCCCAGCGATGAGCAAGGCGGGCGCCGGGGCTGGCACCGCTGGCGGCGGCGCTCATGGCCAGACCGTGGCCGCTACCGGTGATGCCCGCTTCGCGGCGGGCGCGGCTTTGCGCGATCAGTTCGCGAATGCGCGGCAGTTCGTCGAAGCGCACCTTGTCGAGGGTTTCCTGCATCAGATCGCAGAGCGCTTGCTGATTGCGGGCCAGACTCTTAGTGGACAGCACCAGATGGCTGGATAGCTGCTGGACATTGTCCGGCTGCCCTCTGACCGAGGCATAGGCGCTAATGTCACCACTGATCTGCGATTGCCAGAGTTGGGTGGCGAGGTAATCCCGGTTGCCGACACCAAGTTCAGTCAGACAGTTGGCGTAGATCGGCAACAGATCGAGTTGGCGCTGGTCGAGTGCGGGCAGCGGCATGATCAACTGTTGATAGACCAGACCATTGGTACCGACGCCGTAACTGGTCAGCGGCAGCGGGCCGCTGATTTTGCGGGTCGCTGCGACATAGGCCATGGTCGGTGAGATATCTTCAAGGCCCACCTTGGGTAGCAGGGTGGCGTCATTGGGTTTGGCCTGGCGTTCGGCAAGCACTCTCGTCTGCTCGATGATGGCGGCTTTGTCGACGTCCGCGAGAGCGTCCTTGATGGCTTGCAGGCGCGCGGTTTCGGTCTGCTCACGCTGCTTGGTGAGCGCGGGATCGGGGCGCAGCGTCAGGCGCACCCGATGGGGGTTGTCGAGTAACAGTTCACGGGCGAGTGTCTTGATGAACTGCGGATCCTGAATGTCGTCGCGCAATTTGGCCAGTTCAGTTTCCAGATTGAGCAGGGCCAGCGGATCGCCACGGTGAGTGGCGCTGCTGAGGGCGGTGAGAATCAACTGCAGGCCATAGGGGTAGCTGTCGCCACCGATTTCGCGCTGCTGGAGTTCAAGTTGATGCAGCGCGGCTTCGACTTGCTCCTGCGGCACGCCGTTGTCCGCAACCTCGCGCAAGACGCCGAGAATCAGCGCCTCGACCGCAGCGGCCTGGTCGGGGTCGCTGCCCTCGACGCCACAGCTGAAGCTCATTTCTTTCTGCGAATCGTCGAGGCCACAAAGAGGGGAGGGTGCGGTGCCCAGATCGGTGGTTTCGAGCGCTTTCATCAACGGCGAGCCGCTGTTGTCGAGCAATACCGCATTGAGCAGATAGGCGTGCAGCTTGGCTTTCAGATCCGTTGCTCGGCCCAGCAGCCAGCCGATAACGACGTGGGTTTTGTGCTCAGTGCCACCTTCTTCGTCAAAGGCGTAGGCCTCTTCCCGCTCGATGGGCGCCGGGTAGCGCTGTTCATCGGGCACGGCGATGACGACGTCGAGGGGCTCGAAGCGGTTGAGCGCCTGACTTTCAAATTTGCGCTGGTGTTCGCTGGCGGGAATGTCGCCAAAGGTCATGAAGATGGCGTTGCTAGGGTGGTAGTGGGTTTTGTAGAAATTGACGAGCTGCTGGTAAGTCAGATCGGGAATGCACTCAGGGTCGCCACCACTGTTGTAGTGGTAGGTGGTCGTCGGGTACAGATATTTTGCCAGCGTGTGCCACAGCGTCGAGGGCACCGAACTCATGGCGCCCTTCATCTCGTTGAAGACGACGCCCTTGTACACCAGTGGCGCATCCGGGTTGCCCGGCTCGGCGAACTCCAGGCGATGGCCCTCCTGACGGAAATCCAGCTCGGCCAAACGGGAAAAAAACACCGCATCCAGATAGATGTCCAACAGGTTGTTGAAATCCTTGCGGTTCTGGCTGGCAAAGGGATAGGCCGTCCAGTCGGAGCTGGTGAAAGCGTTCATGAAGGTGTTCAGGGAGCGGCGGATCATCATGAAAAACGGATCTCGCACCGGGTACTTCTCGCTACCGCACAGCGCGGTGTGCTCAAGGATATGGGCCACCCCGCGCGAGTCCTCGGGCACCGTGCGCAGCGCGACCAGGAACACGTTCTCCGGGTTGTTGCTGCTGATGTGAATATGCTGGGCGCCGGTTTTCATGTGGCGGTATTCCTCGACCACCAGGCGCAGGGACTCAATGGCTTGGCTGCGGATAAATTCGAAGGTGGGATGGGCCTGGGCTGTCATGGGGGTCACCGGGTTAGCGAGTCGAGAGTCCGCCATTCTACCTGCCGCAATGGGTGCCGTCATTGCAGCAATGCCTCTCTCGCCGCGCCATGAACGCGCTAGCTTGCTGCGGATCGGTGAGGACGGTTACTCGGTCTCGCTCGCTCATACCGCTTCTTTCACCAGGGTTTCACGCATCCGCCCTGCCGCAACCAGCCCCGACAGCGCGGTCAGCCCGGCCACCAGCCACAGGGCCGAAGTCAGTCCAAACAGATCGGCGGTGATGCCGGCCAGCAGCGCGCCGACCGCATAGCCGAGATCGCGCCACAGCCGGTAGACGCCCACCGCCGACGCGCGCCAGCTTGGGTGCGCGACATCGCCGATGGTGGCGAGCAGAGTCGGGTAGACCATGGCGGTGCCGATGCCGAGCAGTACCCCACCGGCGGCGAAGCCCGCGAAGCTCGACAGGGCGGCAGTCACCGCGATACCCCCGGCCTGAATCCACATGCCCCAAACGATCAACTGCTTGCGGCCCACCCGGTCGGACCAGGCGCCGGTGAACAACTGGCCGATGCCCCACACCGCCGGATAGATGGCGGCCAGCGTCCCGATCTGGCGGAGCGACATGCCGGCGGCGGCGAAAAACAGCGGAAACAGACCCCAGGCCATGCCGTCGTTGAGATTGTTGACCAGCCCCGCCTGACTCACGCTCGACAGGTTGCGGTCGGTGAGCGAGGCGCGACGGAAGATCTCGCGCTGGCTCGGTATCGGCGTGGCGTCGCCGGCATGGTGGGTGCGTACCTCGTGGGCGACATAGTGGCGGGTCTCGCGCACCAGCAATACCGACAATCCGAGGCCGAACGCCACATAGCCCACGCCCAGCCAGAAGGGCTCCGGGCGCAGGCCGTAGCGGGCGGCGATCCAGCCGGTGGCGAGCGCGCTGGCGGCCACCGCGAGATAGCCAGAGAACTCGTTGAGCCCCATGGCGAGGCCGCGCTGTTTGGGTCCCACCAGGTCGATCTTCATGATCACCGTGGTCGACCAGGTCAGCCCCTGGCTCACGCCCAGCAGCACATTGGCGGCCAGCACCCAGTTCCAGCTCGGCGCCCACATCAGCAGGAAGGGCACCGGGATCGCCACCAGCCAGCCGGCCACCAGCACGTGCTTGCGTCCGAAGCGGTCCGACAGGCGCCCGGCGAAGTAATTGGTGAGCGCCTTGGTGATGCCGAACACCACGATGAAAGACAAGATCGCGGTGCGCGCGGCGAGCTGGAATTCCTGCTCGGCGATGGCGGGCAGGATGCTGCGCTCCAGGCCCACCATGGCGCCGACGAAGGCGTTGACCAACACCAGCAGCGCGAACTGGCTCAGGTTCTCGCGCAGGCCGAGGCGGATGGCGGGCGCGGACTGCATCAGGCGACGAGCCCCAGGTTGGCGCGCACCATGGCGTCCATGTCCGCCGGGCGCGGCGGGATGTCCCGGGTCAGGGCGTCGATAAAGGCGGCCTTGTCCAGCGCCAGCGTCGGGTTCCAGCGTTTCTCGAAGCCGAGTGTCGAGGACGGTTTTCCCGACAGTCCCGCGCCGCACACGCTGCCCGCCTGATGGCCGGGGTAGATCTCGATTTCATCGGGCAGGTTCAGAATCCTGGCGTGCAGGCTGTCGTAGAGCACGCCGGCCATTTCCCGTTCCTGACCGGCGAGATCGGGGCGGCCGATGGCGCCGACGAACAGGGTGTCACCGGTGAGCGCGAACCAGGGTGCCACCCCACGGCGCAGATCGGTGACCAGCAGGCAGAGGCTGTCCGGCGTGTGGCCGGGGGTGTGCAGCACGCGGATTTGCACGTTGCCGACTTCGATCAGTTGGCCGTCGGCGAGCGGGGTGAAGTCGAACTGTACCCGGCCGCGGTCGGACTCGTGCAGACAGTAGGGCGCGCCGACGCGCCGCGCAGTTCGCGCCCGCCCGAGTAGTGGTCGGCGTGGACATGGGTGTCAATGACATGGGTGATGCGCACTTGGGCGCGCTCGGCCTCGGCGATGAACCAGTCCTCGTCGCCGGCCACCACATCGACGGCCACCGCCTTGCCCTGTCCGGCGCAGCCGAAGAAATACGACAGGGATGCTTCTTTCGTTGCGAGCTGTTTGAAAAACATGATGACCTCCTCAGAACACCAGAACTTTGTTGGCCATGACGGTCCAGTCGGTGAGTTCCACCAACGATGAGCGCCGCGTGCCCTCGATCAGGTCCGCATCCAGCAGGCCGCGGTGGTCCATGCAGGTGCCGCAGACCCCGATCTCGCCCGAGCCGGCCACCCGGCCCAGCATCAGGGCGATGTTGTAATAGCCCTCGGGCACTTTTTGCCCGGCCCTGGCGCAGGTCACCGCGTCGGCCAGCAGAAACACCCACACCGGTTGGTCTTCCTTGCCGGCCAGTGTGCCGGCGAGGCGCAGCGCGTTGTCGGCGCGCTCACTGCCGTAGGGCGCCTCGTTGAGGATGAAAAGAGTGGTGTTCATGACTTCGATCTCCTCCGGGTTCGATCCGGCATCAGCGCACCACGACGGCCAGCGGCAGACCCGCTGCCTGCCATTCGCTGATGCCGTCGCGCAGCTTGCGCACCCGGTAGCCCCGGGCTGCGAGCAGCCGCACCGCGGCGTCGGCGAACACGCAGAAGGGGCCGCGACAGTAGGCGACGATGTCTTTATCGATAGGCAATTCCGCCAGCCGCGCTTCGAGTTCCGCCAGCGGCAGCGAGCGGGCAAAGGGCAGGTGCGCGGTGTCGTACTCGTCGCGCGGACGCACGTCGATGACGACGATCACGCCGCTGCGCGCCTGCGCCAGCAATTCCGCCCGCGCCGTCACCACCAGGATCTCGGGAGCAGCGGATATGGCCTCCAGGGCAACCCGCAGTTCCGCCAGGTGGGCTTCGGCTACCTCGTGCAGTCGCACCCAGAGATTCGCGACATCCACCCCACTCAGGCGATACCAGCGGTATTTACCGTCGCGCCGGCTTGCGACTAGGCGAGCATCGCTGAGCACCTTTAAATGCGCGCTCGCCAGTTTTAGGCCGATGGCCAGTTCTCCCGCGAGTGTCTCGACCGTCTTTTCGCCTTGGGCGAGCAGTTCCAGCAGCTCCAGCCGCTTCGGGCTCGCCAGCGCCTTGCCGATGCGGGCGACCTGTTCGTAGAGGGGGTCTTTCAAAGTACGTGTTGCCATGGGCCAACAATCTAATGATCGTTAGAATATAAGTCAATGATGTAAGTCAATCGGGAGGGGCGCGCCAGATCCCGGCGCCTTGCTGCCGACGGCAAGTACATGAGGTTTCTCTGGTCGTTGTAATCGGGCTAGAATCCCGGCATGGATAATAAAACTGAACTCGATCAATTCCGCGCCGACATCGTCCGCTGGCTCGCGGACAACTACCCCCAATTACTGCGAGGGCCGGGCCAAGGTGGTGGCCCGGGTACGAACTCCGCTACCGGAGAGCCGGAGACCATCAAAGCGGCGGAGCAGCGCTGGCAGCGGCTGCGGGCGGAGCGGGGGTGGCTGGCGCCCACCTGGCCCAGGGAATACGGCGGCGCTGGGCTGGATCGGGAGCAGGCACGGGTGCTGGCGCAGGAGTTGCGCCGCGTCGGCGTGCGACCGCCGCCGATCAGCGCGGGGTTGTCCCTGCTCGGGCCGGTGCTGCTCCAGCGCGGTACGCCGGAACAGAAGCGGCAACATCTCCCGGGCATCGCCCGCGATGAGGTGATGTGGTGCCAGGGCTACAGCGAGCCGGGCGCGGGCTCGGATCTGGCGAGCCTCACCACCCGCGCAGTGATTGATTGCGATCACTTCGTGGTTGATGGTCACAAATTGTGGACTTCCCATGCCGACAAGGCGGACTGGATGTTCTGTCTGGTGCGCACCGACCCCGAGGCGCCCCAGCACGAGGGCATCAGTTTTCTGCTGATCGACATGAAGACGCCGGGGATTTCGGTGGCGCCGATTCGGCTGATCAGCGGGCCATCGGCGTTCTGCCAGACGTTTTTTGATCAGGTGCGGGTGCCGAAGGAGAATCTGCTCGGCCAGCTCGGCGAAGGCTGGACCATCGCCAAGCAACTGTTGCAGTACGAGCGGCAGGCGCTGGGCTCGATCGGTCGCGGCGATCTCGGGCGCGCTCAGCCCCTGCCGGAGCTGGCCAAACAGGAGTTCGGCAGCGACGGCGCGCGCATTGGCGATCCGGTGCTGCGCGCGCAGGTAGCCCAGTGCGAGTTGGACAGCCTCGCGCTGCGGCTGACCATCAACCGCAGCGCCGACGAAGCCACTGTGGGTCGCGGCGGCGATCACATCGCTTCCATGTTGAAACTCTATGGCAGCGCGCTCACCAATCGCCGCCACGAACTCATGATGACCCTGCTCGGCGCCGATGGCTTGGGTTGGGAAGCCCCCGGCTTCAGCGACGCGGCACTGCGCATCACGCGCCAGTGGTTGCGCGCCAAAGGCAACGCCATCGAGGGTGGCACCAATGAAATTCAACGCAACGTGATCGCCAAGCGCATCCTGGGGCTGCCGGAATGACGACCGCGATGCGCTCATCGGCGCTGGTGCTCACCGAAGAGCAGGAATTACTGCGGCGCTCGGTGCGCGAGTTCGCCACCGCGCGGTTCGACATCGCCCAACTGCGCGCCTACCGCGATGGCGACGCTTTGCCGGGAGAGCCGCTGTGCTATTCCCGCGCCCACTGGCGGGAGATGGCGGAGCTCGGTTGGACCGGCATCCTGTTCCCGGAAGAATATGGCGGCTTGGGTCTGGGTTACGCCGAACTCGGCGTGGTGCTCGAAGAGTTGGGGCGTCGGCTGCTGCCGCAACCGTTTCTATCGACGGTGCTGCTGGCCGGCAACGCCATCCTGCGCAGCGGTAGTGAAGAGCAGAAGCAAGCGGTGCTGCCTGGTATCTGCGCGGGCGAACTGGTGCTGGCGTTCGCGTTTCAGGAGCAGGGCCGCTTCGCGCCCTGGCAAGTTGCGACGCGTGCCACTCCTGTTGCCGGCGGCTATCGGCTCGATGGCGAGAAGTGCTTTGTGCTCGATGGCCATGGCGCGGATCAATTACTGGTGCTCGCGCGCACCAGCGGGATGCCGGGCGAGCGCAACGGGCTGACGCTGTTTCTGCTCGATCCGCAAACTCCGGGCGTCGAATGTGTGCGCACATCTCTGCTCGATGTCCGCAACGCCGCGCGAATTTGCTTCGCCAATGTCAAAGTCGCGGCGCACCAGGTCGTGGGCGAAATCGATCAGGCGGCGGTGATTCTCGACCCGGTGTTTGACGGCGCTGCGGCGAGCCTCAGCGCCGAGCTGGTCGGCGTGCTGTCTGAAGCCTTCGAGCGCACGCTGGCGTACCTCAAGATCCGCCGCCAGTTCGGTGCGCTGATCGGCTCCTTTCAGGCGCTCAAACACCGCGCCGCCGATATGTTTTGCGAACGCGAACTGGCGGTATCGGTGA
>JBPPNE010000025.1:0-4765 GCA_051306415.1 Porticoccaceae bacterium | reverse complement strand
AAGACCGAAATCGGTACCGTGTCGAAACTGTTTGGCGTCTGGATCGGTATCGCCGGCGCGTTTCTCGGCGCCGCCGGCGTAGTTCGCCTGGGTATCGAGCGCACCCTGCTCACCGGCATTCTGCTGGCTGGAGTCAGCAATTTCCTCTACTTGGCGCTCGCCGCTTACCCCGGCAATATCACCCTGTTTACCCTCGTCATCGGTGGCGAAAATCTGGCCGGTGGCTTTCTCGGCACCGCAGCTGTCGCCTATCTATCTGCCCTGGTGAACCGCCGCTACACCGCGACGCAGTACGCGTTGTTCAGCTCGCTGCTCGCCCTGCCCGGCAAACTGATCGGCGGGCTTTCTGGCTTCATGGTCACTGGAATAGGATATCAGGGCTTCTTTGTCTTCTCGGCGCTCGCCGTTATACCCTCACTATTGCTGTTTTTCTGGCTGCGCTCCCGGGTCAGCCTCGTCGCTGAACCCACCGCTAGCGCCGAAAATCCATCACCACCCCCACCCGCGGATAGCGGATGGTGATCACCGCTTCCGCGCTACGCTGAAGCCACCAACGTCCGCTACGGCAAAGCGCCGGCGCTGACCTCCTGACCTGGAGACTGAGATGACATGTATCTACACCCGCAGCGGCGACCAGGGCCAAACTGGCCTCGCCAACGGCACGCGCACCGCCAAGAGCAGCCCGCGCATCGAAGCCCTCGGCGCCGTCGACGAATGCAACGCCCACCTCGGCATGTTGGTCGCGCTGCTCGCTGGCGATCACCCGCTGCACGCGCACATCGAGCGGCTGCAGCACCAGCTATTTGACCTCGGCGCCATCCTTGCCGGCGTCGATTCACCGGCCATCGGCGACACCAAAGTACGTGGCCTGGAAGCGGAAATCGATCACCTGGACAAGGCCCTACCACCGCTCAAGCAGTTCATCCTGCCAGGTGGCAACGCGCCAGCGGCGCAGGCCCACATCGCGCGCGCGGTGTGTCGCCGCGCCGAGCGCTGCGTGTTCACGCTTGCCGAGCAAGAAACGGTTCCCGCCGCCCTCAGCCAGTACCTCAATCGCCTGTCCGATCTATTGTTCGTGGTTGCCCGAACCTTGGCACAAGAAGGCAGCGGCGACGTCCTTTGGCAACCCAGGGACGCGCGCTAGCGGAGCAGATTCCCGCTGCCCGGAATTCACCAGCGAGTCTGCTCGCTCGCACGGTTATACTGGCAACCGTTCGCCACAGTCCAAGCGTACCGCGGGTGTAGTTCAATGGTAGAACGGCAGCTTCCCAAGCTGCATACGAGGGTTCGATTCCCTTCACCCGCTCCAATTCCTCCAATTCCTCCACTTCAACGACCAACGAGGCTGTAGAAAAAGTCTCATGCTCGCACCTTGCCCCAGCCGTAATAGGACAGACTGCATGGCCCGCTACAAACACATCGACACCAGCTCCCGTTTCATTGCCGTTGACCTGGCAACTCCTTCCCGGCACCTTTGAGCACGCTCTCAATCACCTCATTGACCACGAGCTTGATCTCTCCCATTTCGATGCTCGGTTCAGGAATGATCGAACCGGCGCGGCCGCCTTTCCGCCCGCCATGCTCCTCAAGGTCGTTTTGTTTGCCTACAGCCAGAGCATTATTTCCAGCCGTGACATTGAAGCCGCCTGCCGCGACCACGTCACCTTCATTGCCTTGAGTGGCGACAGCCAACCGCGCTTCACTACGCTCGCCGGATTTGTCTCGACGCTGGCCGACGACCTTGCTCGCGTCTTTACCTAGGCGCTCTACCTGTGCGACCGGCAAGGTCTGATCGGACGCGAGATGTCTGCCATTGACGGCGTCAAGCTGCCCAGCAACGCATCCAAACAAACGGGCGGCACCCGCGCCGACTTTGGACACCAGGCCGCCAGGCTAGAAAATAATCGAGCCTTTGATCTCCTCCTGCAAGGTATGCAGCTTAACTATCGAGAAGAGAGCGAAGTAGAAACGCCATTCCCGTGGAGGAAAGCGTCTGAAATATCCGGAGAAGCCCGGGATTGAACCCGTATTAAATGGGCAAAAAAAACATCGCCACCAGATACGATGACGATGTTTTTGCGGATGCCTCCTGTATATAAAAACAGGACGTCTATTGGTTAGCTGGCCAGAGAAAAGCCCTTATAACCCTCAGCCACGACTTCTTCACACTCCTGGCGGTAGGTTTTAGTGCCCGCAAGATAAGGCATAAAGCCCCGTGGTTTACCCTCGATATTGGTACCGAGATACCATGAATTACAGGTCGGCGCCGTCATCATGGAACCCTCTGCGGCCTTGTTCACGTGTTCGACCCAGGCATCTTCGGCTTCCAATTCGGGTTCGATAGTTTTGATTTTGTTCTTGCGCAAATAGGCAATACAGTTGTCGATCCACTCCACGTGCTGCTCAATGGAGTGGAGCACATTACTTACCACCGAGGGACTGCCAGGGCCAGTCGTGGTGAAGAAGTTGGGGAAACCCACGCTTTGCAAACCCATGTACATGCGCGGCCCATCTTTCCACTTGTCAGCCAGCAGTAAACCATCGCGCCCGCGAATGTTCATTCGCTTGATGGTGCCGGTCATGGCGTCAAAGCCTGTGGCATAAACCAGCACATCGAATTCGTATTCGGCCTTGCTCGTGCGCAGGCCCTTGGCGGTGACCTCTTCAACGGGGGTTGCGCGCAGATCGACGATAGAGACATTATCCTGCTTAAACGCAGCGTAATATTCCGTGTCGATCACCGGACGCTTGCAGTGCAAGGGATAGTTTTTGGGCGACAGGGCGTCGGCCTTTTGTGGATCGCCAAGCGTCTTCTTCAGTGTCTCGCGGTACAGCTCGCAAGCGATCTCATTGGCTTCTCGGTTAAAGTACGTATCCACATACATGGAAAGTACATTAATGCCAAAGTCTTTGATTTCCTGCTTGCGCTGCTCCGGCGTAAGCTCAAGGATTTTTTTGCTGGGCCTCGGCTTTGCGGGCTTGCTGGGGTCGGCAACTTTCTTTGGCCCATTGTAATTGGCTATACCCATTTCATTGTTGCACTGCCGTTCACGAATTTCCTCATAGTCGATTTTCGCCTGGGCGAGAAATTCGGGTTTCATCGGCGCGTTTTTAGCCGGAAAGGTGTAAACCGGACTGCGCTGGAACGCGATTAATTCCTTCGCCTGCTTGGCGATTTGAGGAATCGCCTGCACACCGGATGAACCACAGCCGACGATGGCGACGCGTTTGCCGCTCAGATCAACGCCGTCTCTCGGCCACTGCGCGGTGTGGTACACATCACCCTCGAATGAATCCGCATTCTTGAAGTCAGGGTAGTTGGGTTCGTTCAAGCAACCGGTCGCCATGATGCAGTAAGTGGCGGTATAGGTATCACCCTGATCTGTCTTAACTGTCCAGGTATTGCTGTCCTCGTTATAGATGGCGTCCGTCACCTTGGTATCGAATTTGATGTCCTTGCGCAGATCAAAGCGATCCGCCACGTGGTTCAAATATTTTTCAATTTCCGGTTGCCCGGCCATCACCTCAGTCCAGTCCCAGTCCTGCTCCAATTCTTTAGAGAACGAATAGGAGTACTCGATAATGGGCAGGTCAGCACGACAACCGGGGTAGCGGTTCCAGAACCAGGCACCACCAACGCCTGAACCCGCTTCAAAGGCCTGAATGTTCAGACCCTGATCGTTCAGCCGCTTTATCATATACAGGCCCGCCATCCCCGTTCCCACAACGACGGCATCCAGGATTTTTGCTTTTGAATCAGACATATAGTTTTCCTCTCAGCTTTTAAAACGTGTATCCGGTTAAGTTTTATCGAAATCGATTCGCCAGCCCCTGTTCTCCGTATACCAGGACAAGGGCCAAGAATGTGGATGCTCAACCGGGGCATCATATCAAACAGGTTTGAACATGTAAGTCCCTTGAGCTGCTTGCAAAAGTCCACGAGCGAATCCACCCGAATCTGTGCAAGGCCGCCTTGAGGGCTGATTTTTCAGGCATTGGGGGCGATTTCCAGTGCTGACGGTGGCGGGCTCACGGATGTCCCCTGTGGTGGGTGGTAGACCGCCCAACCCACGCTGCTGAGGTGAGTCTTGATCAGGGCTCCATGGGCCCGCTCGGCCAAACGGCTTTCAGCGAATTCAACAAAGGCGCGGGAGACAGTGGCTTCATCCGGCAGCTGCTTCCAGCGGGAGAATCCACAGATACGCCGCAAGGCCCGATCTACCGCCAGACCCTCAATCAGTGCCATCGTAGTCGGCAACCCTAGCACCGCCTTGGCCACCAACCCGTTGGCCAGCGCGCCAACGTTGCATCAATCCAGCGCGTTTTGCGTAGCCTTCATCTCGGGCGTCCGATGGGTTTCCTGATCACTCACAGCTTGCCCGCAATGGCGGCGCCCAACCCCGCTCCTCACAGCAATAATCCAGAGCAGATAGCGGGATTTTGCAACTACCTCAGCAATTATCCCAGGATGCGACCGCCGGCAGAAAATGCGAGCCTGGCCCTGACCTATCCCCACAAAATCACACACTCAGCAACACGGATTGGGTGTAATGCCTCGCATGTCGAGCGGCGTCATCCAGGCCGGTGAACGGCAATCGGTTGCGGGTGAATTGGACGAGCAATCGTGCGAGAAAGCTAGGGAACCTCTGAGCGGTTCGCCTGATTCCACCCCTGCGCCACGCCAGGCGCGATTTTTCGCGGATTGGCGCGCCTTGGGGTGCCCTTCCCGGCCCTTTGGGGGGTGTCTTCGGGAGCACCGGGCGGA
>JBPPNE010000024.1:0-29240 GCA_051306415.1 Porticoccaceae bacterium | reverse complement strand
GAGTCGGTGCATACCACCGGACCGCTCCACTGGCGGCATGTCATCAGCGAGAAGTTGCGGGATGCGGGTTGACATTCCTGAGGAAACTGTGAGAATCGGCAAGCAACTCGCTGAAAGATCAGTAGTGTTATCGGGAGTAACCAGTGTGTATACTTCACGGCCAAAAAACGGCTTGAGCCCATTTGGGGTGGTCTTGGCGACGGAAATCGACGGCTAACAGTCGAGCCGGGGTGTTTTGTACTACGGGCTAACATTGCGTATTGTGGTGTGCGCTAGCGTACGGAACACGCCGATATGATCGGGATATGATCCAGAGCGAGTGAAATTGAGTTCCAACAACACATGAGGGAGAGAGACACATGAACAAGTATGTAGCAATGGCAAGTGCGACGGTATTGGCGGGCGCCATGGCCGGGGCCGCAGCCCCGGTCAATGCCAATGATGGGTTCTATTTTGGGCCATCCATTACCGGGTACTATCTTGACAGCGATCGGGTTGCCAGAGGTCACAACGAATCTTACGTCGGCGGTCTGAATCTCGGTTACCGTGGCACCAACGACTGGGCCATCGAATTCGGTGCCGGTCGCGAAGTCGGCGGTGACGATATGGACGTTGCCAAGCTGGACATCCTCCACTGGTTTGGCGAAGACACCCAAAGCTGGCGCCCCTATCTGGTATTCGGTGCGGCCTACTACGAACTCGACGACAACAATATCAACCCGGGTGAGACCTACAGCACCCAAGGTTCGCTCGGCGTCGGCATGTCGACCATGGTCAGCGATCACTGGGAATTCCGCTCCGATGTGCGCGCGTTGCACGAACTTCACGGCAACGGGTCCAGCAACATTGATGGTGCGCTGAATCTGGCGTTGAATTACTACTTTAATGCGCCCCCGGCCGCAGCCGCAGTAGTGGCTGTTGCTGAGCCAGCACCCGCACCGGCACCGCAACCCGTCGCGGCGCCAGAAACGCGCACCATTACCGTACGTCTCAATGTCGAGTTTGAATTTGACAAGGCCGTCGTACGTGCAATCTACGGTGACGAGCTGAAGGCGGTGGCTGAGGCAATGAAAGCCCACGACGATATCGATCTCGTCCTCGAAGGTCACACCGATGCTCGGGGTACCGACAAATACAACCAGAGCTTGTCGGAGCGCCGTGCCGCTGCCGTTAAGGTCAAGCTGGCTGAAATGTACGGTATCAATCCCAGCCGCATTTCCACCATTGGCTATGGCGAAAGCAAGCCGATTGCCGACAACAAGACTGACGAAGGTCGCGCCCGCAACCGTCGCGTGATCGGGGAGCTGTCCTTCACCGAAGTAGCGCCCAACTGATCGCATAGCGTTATCCCAACGGCACCTCTGGGTGCCGTTTTTTTTGCCGGTCGATTTTATATGCGGTAGTGTGGCCACAGCGGAGCTGCGGGCTGACAGCATGAATACGCTCTATTGGCACGATTACGAGACATCCGGCATCGATCCCGCGCGGGACCGACCCCTTCAGTTTGCCGGTGTGCGCACCGACGAGGCGCTCAATATTGTTGGGGGGCCGTTAAACATGCATTGTCGGTTGACCCCGGACTCGCTCCCACATCCGGTTGCCTGCCTGATTACCGGCATCACACCACAGCTGGCTGAGGAACGGGGTATTCCTGAACCCGAATTTATTGCACGGATTCATACTGAACTGGTCCGCCCAGGCACCTGTGCCGTTGGCTACAACAGTATCCGCTTTGACGATGAAGTCACCCGCAATACCCTCTATCGCAATTTTTATGATCCTTATGAACGCGAATGGTGCGGCGGCAACTCACGCTGGGACATTATCGACATGATGCGTCTGGCGCGGGCACTACGGCCGGAGGGGGTCGAATGGCCCAATCACGCCGACGGCTCACCGAGTTTCCGCCTCGAAGATCTCGCGGCCGCCAACGGCCTTGATCATGAATCCGCCCACGATGCACTGTCCGACGTTTTTGCAACTATCGCGCTGGCGCGCCTGTTGCGAGGTAGGCAGCCCAAGCTCTACCAGTATCTCTACGATCACCGCACCAAGCAACGAATTGCCCCGTTGATCGATCTTGCAGGGCAGAAGCCCTTTCTCCACGTGTCAGGACGGTTGCCGCGGGAGAATGGCTACCTCGCGCTGATGATGCCCTTGGCGCCCCATCCGGAGAATAAAAACGCGGTCATCGCGATCAACCTGCAGGCCGACCCACGACCGCTGCTGGAGCTGGATGTTGAAGCCATCCGCGACCGTCTGTTCACTGCCGCCGAGCAATTGCCTGACGGCGTCGCGCGCATTCCGCTGAAGGCCATCCACCTGAACCGCAGCCCCGTGGTGGGGACCCCCAGTCTGCTTGATGCCGCGGCCGCCCGGCGCTTGAAAATTGATGTTGCCACCTGTGAGAAGCATTGGCGGTTGCTCCATAGCGCCGATTTGGGCGCCAAGCTGGCCGCGGTGTTTGCGCATCAAGTCAAAGCAGACGAGCGTGATGCGGAGCTTGCTTTGTATCAGGGATTTTTGCCGGATGCAGACCGGGCGTTGTTGACCCGGGTGCGTGCCGCCGCCGCAGGCGAATTGACGGAGCAGGCGTTTCCGTTTCGCGATAAACGCTACCACGAATTGCTGTTTCGCTATCGCGCCCGCCATTATCCGGCGACGCTATCGCCGGCGGAGCAAGCGCGCTGGCAGGCTCACTGCCGCCAGCGTCTTACCGATCAAAGCCAGGGCTTTCTCACTTTGGCTGCTTACGGGGATGAGTTGGATCGGCTGGAGCGACGGGACGATCTTCCGCCGCGGGACAAGAAATTACTGGAATCCCTGCGTCAATGGGGAGCGCGTGTCGCGCAACTCGCGGCCGCTGGTTGATGGCTGGTTGATACCAGGGAAAGTCGCTAGAATTCTGTCAGCTTTTTCCACAAGGAACCATTCTTGGATTTTACCGGCGCCCACATTCTCTCGATCAAACAATTCGAGCGCGCTGATATCGTGCGGATATTTCGTACCGCCGACCGCATGGAGCCCTATGCCCAGCGCGAGAAGGTCACCCGAGTGCTGGAGGGCGCAATCCTCGGCAGCATGTTTTTTGAGCCCAGCACCCGCACCCGGATCAGCTTTGGCGCCGCGTTCAATCTGCTCGGTGGGGAAGTGCGCGAATCCGTCGGCATGGAAAGCTCGTCTCTGGTCAAGGGCGAATCCCTGCAAGATACCGCGCGGGTACTGTCCGGATTCAGCGACGTGATCTGCATGCGTCACCCGGCGGCGGGATCAGTGGCCGAATTTGCGGCGGCGAGCCGGGTGCCTGTGCTCAATGGCGGCGATGGCTCTAACGAGCACCCGAGCCAGGCACTACTTGATCTGTACACCATCGAAAAGGAAATGCAGACACGCAAGCGCGGTATCGACAGTCTGCGCATCGCGATGATCGGCGACCTCAAATACGGCCGCACCGTTCACTCGCTGTGCAAACTGCTGTCGGTGTATCGCGATATCAGCGTTATTCTGGTGTCCCCGGCGGAGCTGGCGATGCCGGAGGATCTGGTCGAATCTCTGCGCGCGGCCGGACACCAGGTTGCGGTGACCGACAAACTGGAGGCGAGCATCGCCCATGTCGATATTGTCTACTCCACGCGCATTCAGGAGGAACGCTTCCCCGAGCGCAGTCAGGCCGATCTGTACCGTGGCCGGTTTCGCCTTAACCAGGCGATCTACACCGAGCACTGCGAGCCGAACACGGTCATCATGCACCCACTGCCGCGCGATTCCCGCGCCGAGGCCAATGAGCTCGACCGCGATCTGGACGCCAACCCCAATCTGGCGATTTTTCGTCAGACCGACAACGGTTTACTGGTGCGTATGGCGCTCTTTGCTTTGGTGCTGAACGTGGCCCATCTGGTCGACCGCCATGCGCAGGACGTTCGCTGGTACACGCCGAGGCGCGGATGAACGCTCGCCACCCCGATAACGGCAATGGCCAGTCGGCGAATCGTACACCCGCCATTGCCGCCCAGCCGGTGCGGCTGCCCATCTCCCAGATGACCGTCAGCGGAACCGGGTCGCCAACGGCTGATGTTCACCGGTTTGAAGATATCCGCCCCTATCGAGACGACGAAGTCCGTTCGGTGCTCGATCGCCTGGTGGCTGACCGGGAGTTGATCGATACCCTGCTCGGCATGAAATTTTCGCGCCTCGCGCCCTGGCTGCACTGGCTGGTACGGCCGCTGATGCGCCGGGCGATACGGCGTGAGTTCGCCGCGATCCACACCGTGGCCGACTTTCAGACACTGATCGGGCTGCATCTGGGCAACCTGTTGCGGCGAGTGGCAACGGCGGTGACAGTCTCGGGTCTCGATAGATTAAAACCCGGGCGAGGCTATTTGTTGATCAGTAACCACCGCGATATCGCCATGGATCCGGCGATCATCAGTCTCGTGCTGCACAACCGGGGTATGGATACGGCGCGTATAGCCATTGGCGACAACTTGCTGACCAAGCCCTTTACCTCCGATCTGATGCGGTTGAACAAAAGCTTCATCGTCAAACGATCAGTCAGTGGACGGCGGGCGAAGCTCGACGAGTTGAAAAAATTATCCGCTTACATCCGCCGCTCGATCATCGACGAAAACTGCTCGGTGTGGATCGCTCAGCGCGAGGGGCGGGCGAAAGACAGCGTCGATCACACTGAAACGGCTCTGCTCAAGATGCTCGCGCTCAGCAGGGCAGAAGGTCAGAATTTTGCGGCGGCCATGAGCGACTTGCGTATCGTGCCGGTGGCGATCTCCTATGAGTTTGATCCCTGTGATGGCGACAAGGCACGGGAACTGTACGCGCGCAGAACCCAGGGGGCTTATCAGAAACAGGAACATGAAGACCTGGCGAGCATTTACACCGGGATCGTGGGTGCCAAGGGCAATATTCACGTCGCCTTCGGCGAGGAGATCGGGCTCGCTCCCGTGGATGACGGCCAGCTTGCTACAGCTATTGATCGGCAGATCATCGACAATTACCACTTACAGCCAACTCATATCATGGCGTGGGAGATACTCTACGGGCGGAACGACCAGGTCGAAGCCTGGAAAAAGGCCCTGGTGGTGCGGGACTGGCAAAAAAATGAAGCGGATTTCGGCGAACGGCTGGCGGCTATCCCGGAAGAACAGCGGGAAATATTCCTCGAAATCTATGCCAATCCGGTATCCAGTCGCCTTGCGTTGCTCGCGTAGGCCGTGCTGACCGCGGATCTCAAACTCGGCATTCAGGACAGCTACCGACGCTTCCTGAAGGCCAATGGCTGGAAGCCCCGCCTTGGCCAGCGCCAGATGATCGCTGCCGTCGCCGGATTCCTCGGCGGTATCGAAACCAATGCCGCTGGTCAACGGGTCTCTCCGGTGGGGGTGTCCGCGGTTGAAGCGGGCACCGGCACCGGTAAAACCATGGCCTACCTGCTGGCGGCGCTGCCGATGGCGAAAGCGGCGGGCAAGAAAGTGGTGGTTGCCACCGGTACCGTCGCGCTGCAAGCGCAGTTGCTGGAGCGCGATATTCCCGACCTGTTTGCTGCCACCGGCTGGGATTATAGTCTCGCAATCGCCAAGGGCAGAGGCCGCTATCTCTGCCCCGTACGGCTAGAGCGCTGCCGCGACGCCGTCGCCGCGCAGAGTGCGGGGCAATTTTTGTTCGAAGACGAAATTCCGTTTCGCGCCGATACCCAGAGTATTCGCCTGTTTGGCGATATGGCTGAAGCGCTCGCCAGCGGGAGTTGGGCCGGCGACCGTGACGCCTGGGTAGAGGCTGTGCCCGATGCCACCTGGCGCGCGCTCACGGTGGATCGCCGTCAGTGCGCCGGACACCGCTGCCGGTTGATCAGCCAGTGCTGTTTTTTTCGGGCTCGCGATAGTCTGGACGACGCGGACTGCATTGTCGCCAACCATGACCTGGTGATGGCTGACATGGCTCTCGGTGGCGGCGTCATCCTGCCGCCGCCGGAGGATACCCTCTATATCTTCGATGAGGCGCATCGCTTGGGTGGCGCGGCGCTCAATCATTTTGCCGGTCAATGTCGTCTGCAGAGTACGGTCAGTTGGCTAGAGCAAATGCAAAAGCAGCCGGCGGTTGCCGCTGAAAACTTCCGCACCGATCCGGACGTGGTGGCGCGGGGTGATAGCGTTGTCGAGATGGCTCGCCTGGTTACTGAACTGCTCAGCGAAAGCTTGCCCCTGTTTGCGAGTGTCCTGGAACGGGGGGCACAGCGTGGCGGTATGCAGTATCGGTTTCCCGGCGGTGTCGTTGACGCCGCATCCCTGGCGGTGTGCCGAGAGCTCGCGGTCGTGTCCGAGCGCCTGCGGTCGCGCCTGGAGCGCCTGCACGACGCCCTGCAAGCAGCGTTGGACAACCCCCATTACCCGGTTCCCAAGGTCGATGTGGAGCCGTATTTTCAGGGCGTCGGCCAGTGGCTGGGCCGGGCCGAGGCGGTGGCAGCGTTGTGGTTGGCGATGGTCGGCACAGCACCGGCGGGCGCGCCGCCCTCGGCCCGCTGGCTGACCTTGGAGGATGGTGGCGACATTCGGGTGTCGGTGTCGCCGGTAACGGCGGCTCCGGTGCTCGCCGACCGGCTGTGGCAGCGCTGTTATGCCGCGGTGCTGACCTCGGCCACCCTGCGCACACTCGGCGGCTTCGACCGCTTTCGTGCTGATACCGGTCTGCCGGAGGGGGCGCCTTGTGAAGCGGTCGCCGGCGCTTTCGACTACGCCAAAGCGGGCGTGCTGTCGGTTCCGGCTAATGCCGCCGATGGAGGGGAAGCTGCCGCGCACACGGCGGCAATTGTGGATGGCCTGCCCGATCTTCTCGTTGCGGATGAAGGCGCGTTGGTGCTGTTCGCCTCGCGATACCAGCTGGAGGAGGTCGCGGCCAAGCTGGCCGATACGCTCGGTGAGCGGTTGCTGGTACAGGGCAGGCTAACGATCAACGAGATTGTGCGCCGTCATCGGGCCCGTATCGATAGCGGCCTGGGTAGCGTCATTTTCGGTCTGGCGAGCTTCGCTGAGGGCATGGATCTGCCCGGCGATTACTGTCGCCATGTCATTATTGCCAAGCTGCCTTTCGCGGTACCCGACGACCCGGTTCACGCGGCGCTCGCGGAATGGATCGAGGCGGGTGGCGGTAATGCGTTTCGCGAACTCAGTTTACCCGATGCGTCGTTGCGGTTGACGCAGGCCTGTGGCCGCCTGATCCGCACCGAAACTGACACTGGTCGCGTCACCATTCTCGATAAGCGTTTGCTGACAAAAGCCTATGGTCGCCAGCTGATTGCGGCGTTACCGCCGTTTCGGCGCGAATTCGGTTGAGGGGCTTTACCTCTGGGCCGCAATGGATTCTGCGGCGGTGCCCGGCGCGGAGTGAGTGCCCGTCAGTTGGTCCAGTTGGCACAGCCGCGCCCGGATCGCACGTTCGATACCCTTTTCGTCAAGCCCGGATTGACTCAGCTGTGCAGCTGGCGTGTTGTGGTCAATGAATTGATCGGGTAGACCGAGGTGAAGCAGGGGCACCACAATCCCAGCTGCGGCGAGATATTCGCCGATGCCGGCGCCCGCGCCGCCGGCAATGACATTCTCCTCCACGGTAACCAGCAGGTCGTGGCTGCGGGCGAGCTCTTCGATCAGGGCGCGGTCCAGGGGTTTGACGAAACGCATGTCCGCAATCGTCGCCCCGAGGGTTGCGGCGACCGCCATTGCCTGCGGCAACAGCGCGCCGAAGTTGGCGATGGCAATCCGCTGTCCGCGCTGCCTGACCACGCCTTTGCCGATAGGCAAAGCCGTCATGGTTGCCTCGATGGTGACGCCGGTGCCGGTGCCACGGGGATAGCGGACGGCAGCGGGGCCGGGATAAACGAACCCGGTATAGAGCATTTGACGGGCTTCGTTCTCGTCGGAGGGCGCCATCACCAGCAGGTTGGGAATGCAGCGCAGATAGCTGAGGTCGAAGCTGCCGGCGTGGGTGGCGCCGTCTTCGCCGACCAGTCCCGCGCGGTCGATGGCGAACAGCACATCGAGATTCTGCAGTGCGACGTCGTGAATCAATTGGTCGTAGGCACGCTGCAGAAACGTCGAGTAGATCGCCACCACCGGCTTCTGGTGCTCGCAGGCGAGGCCAGCGGCGAGCGTAACCGCATGCTGCTCCGCAATGGCAACATCATGAAACCGGTCGGGAAAGCGCTCGGCGAATGCCACCATCCCGGAGCCTTCGCTCATCGCTGGAGTGATGCCGACGAGGCGGGGTTCCACAGTGGCCATATCGCATAGCCAGTTGCCAAACACCTGCTGATATTTGAGCTTGCTAGCGGTTGGCGCCGGCGGGGTATTCTTGGCGGCGGGCTCAATCTTGTTCAGTGCATGATAGCCAACGGGATCCCGCTCGGCCGGGGCGAAGCCCATGCCCTTGCAGGTGATGACGTGCAGCAACACCGGCCCGCTGATCTGCTTGAGATTTTCGAGTGTCTGCACCAGTAGTGGCAGCTGGTGGCCGTCGATCGGGCCGATGTAGGTAAAGCCAAGCTCCTCGAAGATGATGCCCGGCGCGACCAGCGCTTTCATCAATTCTTCGGTCTTGCGCACGAAGGTGGAGGTCGAGGGGAATGTCTTCAGTAGTCGTTTCCCGCCCTCGCGAATGAGATTGTAGAGCCGACTCGACCAGAGTTTGGAAAAATAAGTGGCCAGCCCGCCCACATTGCGGGAGATCGACATATTGTTGTCGTTGAGAATGACCAACAGATTGTCATCGACGTGGCTGATATGGTTTAGTGCTTCGAAGGCCATCCCCGCAGTCATGGCGCCGTCGCCGATGACGGCAACGGTGGCGCGCTCCTCGCCACGCATACGGGCAGCGATCGCCATACCCAGTGCGGCACTCAGCGAGGTGCTGGAGTGACCTACGCCAAAGGTGTCGTACTCACTCTCCGAGCGCTTGGGGAAGCCGGATAAACCGCCGGGCTGGCGCACGGATAGAATCGCATCGCGGCGGCCGGTCAGGATTTTGTGTGGGTAGGTCTGGTGGCCAACATCCCAAACGAGGCGGTCGTGCGGTGTATTGAATACGTAGTGGAGGGCGATGGTCAGTTCGACAACGCCTAGCCCTGCGCCGAAGTGGCCACCGGTATGCCCTACGCTGTAGAGCAGATAGGCGCGCAGTTCGTCCGCGAGTTGAAGGAGCGTTCCGGGCGCTAGCTGGCGCAGCTGTGGCGGGCCGTCAAGGGTGTCCAACAAAGGCGTTGCTGGTCGGGCGAGGGGGATTTCGGTGAACTGCGTGGCCATGGCGGGACGATCAGTTTCGAGGTCGCGATCTTACACCAAAAGGACTGCCGGAGCCTCAGTGATCCCGCGCGACGATGTAATGGGCAATGCCGCGCAGGTAGTTGGCGCGGTCGTCAAATGGCGTCAGCGCATGGAGACTCTGCTGCTGAAGTTGGTGGAGACGCACCTTGGCCCCGGCAATGCCCAGCAGCGACGTGTAGGTGGATTTATCGAGATTGCGATCGGCGCCCTGACGCTTGCCAATGGCTGCTGTGTTTCCCTCGTCATCGAGGATGTCATCCTTGATTTGAAATGCCAGACCGATGGCCGTTGCATAGCTGCGGAGAGCGGCGAGGGTAGCATCATCACTACACCGGGCGCTGATGGCGCCGAGAGCAATGCTAGCGCTGATCAGGTCGCCGGTTTTGCGCAGGTGCATGGTTTCCAAGGCTGCGAGGGATAGTTTCTCTCCAGTGGCGTCGAGATCCATCGCCTGGCCGTATACCATCCCCTGCGGCCCCGCCGCTTTGGCGAGAATACGGGTTGCCTGCACGATCATTGCTGGGGGAATCTGCCGCATGGTGGTGATCTGCTCGAAGGCCAAAGCGTGCAGCGCGTCGCCGGCAAGAATCGCTGTGGCCTCACCGAAGGCGATGTGGCAGGTCGGGTTCCCGCGGCGCAAGTCGTCATTGTCCATCGCCGGAAGATCGTCGTGGATAAGGGAGTAAGCGTGGATCAATTCGACCGCGCAGGCGGCACGGTCGGTATCCTCAGTGATCCCGCCCAGCGCTTCGGCGACGCCGTAAGTGAGGATCGGACGAATGCGCTTGCCGCCGCCGAGCACGGCGTACCGTAGCGCGTCATGGAGAGGATGGGTGGATTGCGGTAGACATTGATCCAGTGCGCGGTCGACTCGGCCGCGGCAGGCAGTAAAGAACGCGTTGATCGCGTCTGTCACGCGTCATCCCCTTGGCCGTCATCAATGTCTGTATCTGGCTCCAGGAATGGGTTGGGGTCGGATTCGCCGGTCAAGTCCTGGGTGAGAATCGCAATGCGTTGCTCCGCAGATTTAAGTGCTTGTTGGCACTCGCGGGTGATTCTGACGCCTTGCTCAAAGGACTTGAGTGAATCTTCCAGACTGAGATTGCCCTCCTCCAATGCTTCAACGAGTGCTTCCAGTTGCTGGAGGCTCCGTTCGAAATCGACTACTTTTTTTCGCGAAGACACGGCGGTGATACTTTGCTGAATAAGGAGGCCGTCACCCTAACCGAGAGGTCTGGAATGGTCAATTGGACTCGTTCATGTAGGAAATATCCTACATGAAAACCAGCTTTTTCCGAATGGCGTCTTGGTGGGCGTAAGCGCATTATTCTTTCCGCAAGGACGTGCTGGACAAGGATGTGTAATCAAGGAGGATGCTCTTCCCAAGGTCGGGAAGCTGTACTTCAGGGATGTCGAGGGATGGAGTTACACGGAAGTTGGTTGGCTCGCAGGAAGCGTGGTGGCAGGGACGACATGAGTAAAGGGATTTATGAGTGTCTAAAGGGATTTTGTTTGCTGCCAGGAGAGACAGGACGTCAAGCTTAGAAATAGATACATGACCACGGCTGGACAGTATCTATAGTGGAAACCCCCATCTGCGCCCTTTTGCCACCCCGGCAAAGGGCGTTTTTTTTGCCACCTGAAATCCCCATTGACAGCATTTGCCAAGCAGTTATGATCGGCCCGAAGGTTAATGGGTCCTGTAACTATTTGATGGGGGTAAGTCTTCAACTTCGCTGCCTTTGTAGGATACTTGTCGACCTACCGAATTCTCCGGCGAGATCAGCGTCCGGGTGTCTTTCAGCGTTGCCCAGGTGACGATCTCTATTCCAAGCCCCGGCCAGTACTCTCGCCGGGGCTTTTGCATTCTGGCGCGGTCGTACGTGGGGGCTGGGGGCAATAATGTCGGCGAAAATTCTGCGGCTGAATCTGGCCGGGCAGCCCATCGAATGGCTGGACTGGCAGGAAGCGGTGTGTCTCTATGCCCGCGAGCTGGTGGCTTGGAGCCTGGGCGAGGTAGTCCAGACGGTTCGTGGCGGGTACTCCCGGATTAACGGGTGCCGTTCACAGATTGAATTGCCGAGCATTATCGCCTGTGGGGGTGGGCAATTGGCGCGCCCGCGTTCCAATTTCCCGTTGTCTAACCAGGCATTGTTCGCTCGCGACAACCACCTCTGTATGTACTGCGTTCGGGTGTTCGCGCCGAGTGTGTTGACCCGCGATCACATTATCCCGCTGTCTAGGGGAGGGGCTGATCGCTGGGAAAATGTTGTCGCCGCCTGTCGCCGCTGTAATCAACACAAGGCCAACTGCCTACTTGAGGAAACTGGTATGGAGTTGGCGGCGCTACCCTATCGTCCAAATAACGCCGAGTACCTGGCGCTGATCAATTCCCGGCGGATACTGGGTGACCAGATGGAGTTTCTGCGCACCCAATTCTCGCGTCACAGCCGCTGGCTCTAGCTATTTTGTGGAGCCCGGCAAATTCGGCCACGAAAGCAACCTGGGGGTTTCCGCACATGGGCTATTTGACACGGATTTGGTACATCGCTCCGACAGGCTCCTAGGCGCGGTGGCAGCAGCTTAGGGAGGGCGCAACAGTCGTCAGTGCCGGCCCGAGGCGAACCCAACAGGCGTAGAGGCGTGCCTATTCGGTGGGTTTGCCGCGACGCTAGTACTGGTTGGCAATGTCGAACCGCGGGCCCGAAAGGCACACAGATGAAGGGTAGGGTGATTGATCGCCAGGATGGCGGGAGGCTGCAGCCCGTATTCGACACATGATAGGCGTGTCCACAAACGGGCTGCTGGGTAAAACCCCTATGCACTGGGGGCGAAGTGCACCACCAGAGATGGAGTGGGTTGGCGGCTGCCGTGTGCCTGCCAAAGGACTTGATTATGGAGCGCCGAATCGATAATTGGCAGTCCGAGGTGAAATAGGTGCCCATTGATTTAGCGCATGAGCGCAGGAAAATTTAAGGTTGCCTGAAATTGTTTTTTTGTGGTTGAATGGGATCAATTCAGGCTCCACGGTGTCTTGTGGGCTGCAGCGGCTCAGTTTGGCTATCAGGTTCGTTCGATTGAAAGCGGGCTGCGCGTCTAACCCAGGTAGGCTATTTATTATAAGTTGTTGTCAGCTGGCGCTGCTCAATTCAGCTCCGTCAAAAGACTCGTTATATCACTCATCAAACGCCATCAAGTGACTTTTCAAATTAACTAATCCAACATTTCATCAACCAACTTTAAAAAGGGGAAACCATTGGCTACTTGGACTGAAACAACGACCAGCGTCGCTGGAACAGATCTCGCGATAGTTCGCGGGGGTACCGGAAAACCATTATTAGTGCTCCACGACGAGATGGGGTACACGGGCTGGATGACATGGAATGAAGAGCTGGCGAAGAATCGTGAGCTGATCATTCCGTTGCAACCGGGGTTTGGTAAAACTCCGAAGCAAGACTGGATGTGGCGCCACCGTGATGTGGCCATTTTTTATCTCAACGTCATTCGTGAACTCAAGCTGGGGAAAGTTGACGTGCTCGGCTTCTCTGCCGGTGGCTACATCGCGGCCGAAATGGCGGCGGCAAATCCCGAGATGCTGTCCAGCGTGACGCTGGTCGGACCCATGGGCCTGAAGCCGGATCAAGGCGAGATTGCCGAAGCATTTGCTTGTACCATCAACTCTTACCTGCGCCTGTCCGTGGAGAAGCAGGACGGCGAGTTCGGCAAAATCTACGGCGGCGCCATGAGCCCAGAGCAATTCGAGCTGTTCGAAGATGCGCGCTCTGAAAGCGCCCGTATTGGCTGGGAGCCCTATATGTTCAACCCCAGCCTGCCGTGGTTGCTGCGCAGTGCCGCCAACGTCAAGCTGCCGACACTGCTGATTCGGGGCGAAAAAGACCGCGTCGTGCCGCAGGGTTGCATCGACAAATACAAGACCGTTCTCCCGCAAGCGCAGGTGGTCAGCATTCCCGGTGTCGGTCACCGCCCGGAAATTGAAGACATCACCACCTTTGTCAAGGCTGTGAAAGATTTTCTAGCGTCAGTCAAGTAACCGAGGAAATTCACCATGCAAATCGCACATTTTACCGAACGCCCCGTCCGCTATATCGCTGAGCAGCCGATTCTGGAGAACCGCGCCTTTTTTGGCGTATCCAACAAGTACGTTGACCGCGTGGCTTCTGCTCACGACTACAATTTCTATCTTGACGAAGCCTGTTATTGCGAGGAAGTCGGCTTTGATGCAGTTGCCATCAACGAGCACCACGGCAACCCATTTTGCTCCGGCATGGTGGTCAACGTTGAGGCAGCGATTCTTGCCCGTATTACCAAAAAGGTAAAGATCGTCATCATCGGCAATCCGCTTCCCGTGATCAAACACCCCTTGCGGGTTGCGGAAGAGCTGGCGACCATTGATACCATATCACGTGGCCGCTTGGTTTCTGGCTGGGTTCGCGGTGCAGGCTCCGAGCAGTTCTTCAACAATGCCAACCCGGCCTATAACCGGGAAATGTTCAATGAGGCCCATCAATTCATTCTCGACTGCTGGACGAAGGACGGCCCTTGGCGTTATGAAGGTAAACACTTCCATTATCGCCACGTTAACCCCTGGGTCAGGCCTTATCAGACGCCATACCCGCAGCAGTGGATTCCGGGCGTGCTGAGTCCCGAAACGGTGCTCTGGTGTGCGGAGAAGCAATATCCCTACTTGGGTCTGGGCACTGCACTGGGGCCGACTTGTGACCTCTGGGATATGTATGCCGACAAAGCTGCTGAACTGGGTTTCCAAGCTGGTCCGGAAAACTTTGGTTATCTGTTGCCGGTGTTTGTCGCGGATACCGATGAAAAAGCCCAGGAGCTCGGCAAGGGATTCATCTATGGTGGTGGCCAGAACGCATTCTCACGGCCAGAACATACGTTGCCCCCGGGCTACAACTCCAAGGCTGCTATCCGCATGCTGGCCCAGTTGCCGGGTGGCAGCTGGCTGGGTGTCAGCAAGGAAAAAATGATGTCCGGTGCTGAGGATACCTGGAACGCCAGCAAGTTTGATGAGGTTCGCGAGAAGCTGATCAAGGGTTATGAGAAGGTTCAGGACAATCTCCAGGTTGTCGTTGGCAGCCCCGAGACGGTTGCCAAAAAAATCAAGAGTATTCTTAAAGTTATCCGCCCTGGCGTGTTCACTTGCTTTGCTATCCAAGGCCAGGTGGGCGATGCCGACCGGCTGAGAAGCGTTGAGCTGCTGGGTAAAGAAGTACTTCCTGAGCTCCGTCGCTACGCCGATGAAATTGGCCTCAAAGGTCCGTTTGATCGCCTGCCCGGAAGTGTACCGCTGAAGTCTGGAACCAAGCGGGATCCCGTGGTGGATCGCGCAGCGCTGAAGGCGCTCGGTCTAGCCTGATCGGGTTTCTCGTTGCAATAAAAAGAGGGCGCCTTTGGGTGCCCTCTTTTTATTGCCTTGGCGTTGGGGATGCCCGCGTGCGTTGACGATGAGCAACGGTACTGTCGGGTGATTTAGTGCTGTCGATGTTTTCGCCACTCAATAAAAAAGGGGACAGCAACGCTGTCCCCTTTTTACGTTAGCTACTACTATTTACTATTTGGCTTCTAGAGCGAAGCCTGCGGTCAGGCCGCCGTCGGCGACAAATTCGGAACCGGTCGAATAGGAGGCATCGTCGGATGCGAGGTAAGCGGCCAGGGTTGCGATTTCCTCCGACTGACCAATTCGACCGAGCGGAATTGCCGAGAAAGCTTTCACCGCATCGGTCTCGGTGAGTCCAGTATCGTCCAGAATTTTGGTCTGGATGCCGCCCGGATGAATGGAGTTAACGCGAATGTTGTCGCGACCGAGCTCCAGCGCCGCCACTTTGGTCATGCCGCGCACCGCAAATTTGCTCGCCACATAGGCCGTAGCCCCCCACATGCCGATCAGGCCGTCGATGGAGGAAATGTTGACGATGGAGCCGCCGCCAGCGGCTTTCATCGCCGGTGCAGTGCTGCGCATGCCGAGAAAAACCCCGAGCTGATTAACCCGGATAATCCGCATGTATTCATCGACCGATGTTTCGGTCAAGGGTTTGACCGTGTGGATGATCCCCGCGTTATTGACCAGAACATTGAGTTTGCCGAAGCGATCCACGGTTTTTTTCACGACATCAGCCCAGGCTTTTTCGTCGGTGACATCAAGGCGCACATAGTCGGCGGCAGCACCGATTTCCTGCGCGACTTTCTTGCCTTCGTCGTCCAGCACGTCGCACAGCATGACTTTTGCACCGCGTGCGGCGAACAAGCGCGCCTCGGCGGCACCCTGTCCCCGCGCCGCGCCAGTAATCAGCGCTACTTTTCCGTCAAGATTTCCCATGATCAGTTTTCCTGCTATTGATTTTTGGATTGCCTAGCGGTCTTCAGCGCACCCCCGTATCTGTAGTGTGAGCAACTGAATCGCCCGTCAATATAGTGGCTTTTGCCGTGAAAGGCGAGGCATCGGTCGCCCAAGCGAGAGTAGACGATTGCCCCCTGACGGAGGGGGTTCTTTCCCTTGAGGGGGGATCTGATATGGCGTCCCGCTTGGAGAATTAGCGTTTGTCCGCAGTGGTCGGGGTGTGTACAGTGCGGGTTGATCCAGATAAATCCGCACTAGGGGCAACACGCGGGCCGCCGATCCCGGGCGGATTTAGCTCCAGCGCCACGGGTCGCCAGCGCATGACTTCAAAGCTGTAAATATTCTAAGGAGAATTCCTATAGACGTCGGCGTCCTCATGTTATTCCAGAACCATCCCAACCAGCGCATGGCTGATCACGAGGTGTACAAGCGTGAGCTGGAGATCTGCGAGCTCGCCGAGCCCCTCGGCTTCAATTCCATCTGGGCGGTGGAACACCACTTCACCAATTACACCATGTGCCCGAACCCGATCGAGATGCTGTCCTATCTCGCCGGCAAGACTAGCACGATCAAACTCGGTACTGGGGCCATCATCATCCCCTGGCACAAGGATCCACTGCGCGTCGCCACCGATGTCGCCATGCTCGACAACCTTTCCGATCGCCGCCTGCTGCTCGGCATTGGCCGCGGTATTGGGCGCGTGGAGTATGACGGTTTCGGCGTTGACATGAACGATTCCCGCGGTATTTTTGAAGAATCCTCGGCGATGCTTCTCGACATGCTCGAAAGCGGGCAGGCTAAGGCCCACGCGGGCAAATATTTCCAGCAAGCCGAGCGCACCATCCGCCCGGCGCCGATGCCGCCCTATCTGGATCGCACCTTCGTTACCTGCCAGTCACCGGAAACCGCCGACATCATCGCCCGCATGGGCTTGGGCATGATGGTGTTCGCGATCTCACCGTGGAAATCCCGCGCCCAGGATTGCAAGGTCTATCGCGATGCCTTCCGCCAGTACCACGGCCGCGAGGCGCCGCCAGTGGTTGCCAACGTGTTCGTGATGGTCGATGAAGACGGCGACCGCGCGCGCGAGCTCGCCCACAAATACATGTCCGACTACTGGATCTCGGCACTGCGCCACTACGAGATGGACGGCACCCATTTTCAGGACGTCAAGGGCTATGAGTTCTACGCCAAGTCGGCGGGCATGATGCGCGACCGCAGCGCCGTATCGATGGAAAACCTGTACGTTGGGAACCAGGTGTTCGGCACCCCCCGGGAGTGCATCGAGCAGATGAACCGCATCCAGGAGCTGGCCGGTCCGGTCACCTTCAATGTGTCGTTTTCCTACGCCGGGCTACCCTATGACCGTGTCAAGCGCCAGATGAAGCTATTCGCCGAGGCTTGTCTGCCCCAGTTGCAGGCGGTGGCCCCCGGCACGCAGGCGGCGCTCTGCGCTTGATCCAAAAATAGCCGCTGTCCAGCCGGAACCTCACGCCGCAGTGGCGGGTGCCGGTCTGGGCAACACAATAGAAACCTTAGGGGCAAATAGTAATGGCACGATTGAGCAAACTCAGCCGCTCGGTGAAGGGCAGCGTCGTTCACGTCACCGGTGCAGCCAGCGGCA
Source organism: Porticoccaceae bacterium (assembly GCA_051306415.1). GTDB lineage: Bacteria > Pseudomonadota > Gammaproteobacteria > Pseudomonadales > Porticoccaceae > CBDDRG01. The sequence continues at coordinate 11,917 of JBPPNE010000024.1, read as the reverse complement.
TGGGGCGGGCGACGGCGATACTGTTTGCCGATGAGGGCGCCAAGGTCGCCCTCACCGACCGCCACGGCGCCGATGTCGAGGCGGTCGCCGCCGAGATTCGCGCCGCCGGCGGCACCGCCCAAGCCTGGGCGCTGGACGTCACCGACCCGCAGCGCATCATTCAGGTCACCAACGAGATCGGCGAGACTTTTGGCGGCCTCGATATCCTGGTCAACAACGCGGGCATCGGCGTGTTCGCACCCATCGACAGCGACCGTTACGAGGAGCGCTGGGCGCTCGGCATGGACGTTCTGCTGACTTCGCTGGTGCGCCTGATCCGCGCATCGCTGCCGCTGATCCGCAAGTCCGCCCACGGCCGCATCATCAATATTTCGTCCACCGAGGGCCTCGGCGCCAGCGAGGGCGCGAGCCCCTACACGGTCGCCAAGCACGGCGTCGTCGGCCTGACGCGCACCTTGTCGGTGGAACTCGGCCGCGAGGCGATCACGGTCAATTGTATCTGCCCCGGGCCCATCCTGACCGGCCTCACGACCAAGATTCCGGAAAAAGAGCGCGAGACTTTCGCGCGTCGCCGCACCGTGCTGCGCCGCTACGGCGACCCGGAAGAAGTTGCACATGCCACCCTCAATTTCGCCCTGCCGGCGGCGTCCTTCATCACAGGGACTGTGCTGCCGGTTGATGGCGGCGTCATGGTGCGCAACGCTTAACCCGCTGCTTCGACGGAGAAAGGGCCATGAACCCAAGCGCAGCAAATAAGTGGCAAATCGGCGACGTTACCGTCACCAAGGTGGTGGAAGAAGATAGCCCGGTGCCGGGCAAGTTTGTGCTGCCCGATGCGACACCGGAGCAGGTGCAGGGCATTGCCTGGCTGGCGCCGAACTTCATCACCGACCGGGGCTGGCTCAAGATGAGCATCCACGCGCTGATCATCGAGTCCCAGGGCGTGCGCATCCTGGTGGACACCTGTCTCGGCAACGACAAGGAGCGCACCACCAAGGCCTGGGCGATGCGCTCGGGGCCGTTTCTGGCCGATCTCGCCGCCGCCGGCTTTCCGCGCGAGACCATCGACTATGTGGTCTGCACCCATCTGCACGTCGATCACGTCGGCTGGAACACCATGCTGGTCGATGGTAAATGGCTGCCGACCTTCCCCAGCGCCCGCTATCTATTCGATCGCGGCGAGTGGGAGTCGTGGCGGGACGCGCCTGACGAGGACCACTTCGGCCCGATCATTGCCGACTCCGTGCGGCCGATCATCGACGCCGGCCTTGCCGATCTGGTCGACAGTGGCCATCGCATCAACGACGAGGTCTGGTTTGAGCCGACCCCGGGGCATACCGCCGGCCATATCAGCGTGCGCATTGCCTCCGGCGGTGAGGATGCCGTCATCACCGGCGACATGACTCATCACCCCTGCCAGCTCGCGCGCCCGGACTGGCACTGCTTCGCCGATTACGATGCGCCCCAGGCGGGGCGGACGCGCTGGGATTTTTACGCCAAATACGCGAACAAGCCCGTGCTCGTCATCGGCACCCATTTCGCGCCGCCGACCGCCGGCTACATCGTGCCCGATGGCGACAGCTATCGGCTCGATTGCTGATGGGGTCTTCAGTTTCGTACAGAGAGGGAGATGGCATTGAAAGCTGTTAGATTTTACGGCCCCAAACAGTTGCTGCGCGTGGAGAACGTACCTGAGCCCGAGATCGGCCCCACCGGCGTGTTGGTGCGTATCGCCGGCGCCGGCGTCTGCCACTCCGATCTTCATGTCATCGATGGCGAGGTCGGCGTGCGCCAGCTGCCCATTACCCTGGGCCACGAAAATGCCGGCGTCGTCGAGGCCGTGGGCAGCCAGGTCACCGATCTTGCCGTCGGCGACGGCGTCGCCGTGTTCGGCGCCTGGGGCTGCGGCAATTGCCGCCCCTGTAGTTTCGGCCAGGAGAATCTCTGCCAGAAGCCGATCTATCCCGGCGTCATGGTCGATGGCGGCTGGGCCGAGAAGCTGTGCGTGCCCCATCCGCGCAACCTGGTGAAGCTGAACGGGCTCGACCCGGTCATCGCCGCACCCCTCACCGATGCCGCGCTGACGCCCTATCGGGCGATCAAGAAGGCCTTGCCCCTGCTCACCCCCGGGCGTAGTCTCGCGGTGATCGGTATTGGCGGTCTCGGCCATATGGCGTTGCAGATTGCCCAGGCCCTCGCGCCGGCGGCAAAGCTGATCGCCATTGATGTCAGCGACGACAAGCTGGCGCTGGCTAAACAACTCGGTGCTGACCATGTCATCGACGGCCGCGGCGATGTCGGCGCTGCCGTCAAGGCGGCGACGGGCGGCGAGGGCGCCGATGCGGTGATCGATTTCGTCGGCGCCGAGGCCACCCTCAAGAATGCGGTCGCGAGCGCGGCGGTTTCGGGCAAGATCATCGTCGTTGGCATCGCCGGCGGTACCTTGCCGTTCACCTTCTGGAGCGTGCCGCTGGAATGCGAGATCACCACCAGCATCTGGGGCAACCGCCAGGAGCTCAAGGAAGTGCTCGAACTGGCTCGCCAGGGACGCATTGCCCCCCACATCGAGCGCCAGCCACTGGCGGCGATCAACGACGTGGTGGCCCGGCTGCATGCCGGCAAGATTCAGGGTCGAGTCGTGCTCACGCCCTAACCGATGCCCCGCCCGTTAGCAAAGTAGTAGAGAGGAAATTCACTATGCCGTTGTCAACGCCCAAGGCGAGACGCCATTTGCACACACGCACTATCGACCTGCGCGGTTATTACCGCGATGACAACCTGTGGGACATCGAGGCCCATATCGTCGATGTCAAAACCTATTCCTACGACAGCCGCTGGCGCGGCACCGTTCCCTCTGGCTATCCGGTGCACGATATGTCGATTCGCCTGACGCTGGATCACCAGCTGGTGGTACGGGACGTAGAGGCGGTAATGGATGTGCAACCCTACACCATCTGCTCGGATGTCACGCCCAACTTCCAGCGCCTCATCGGTCTCAAAGTCGGTCCGGGCTGGAACCGCAAGGTGCGCGAGGCGGTCGGTGGCGTCGAGGGCTGCACCCATCTCGCGGAATTGCTCGGTCCCATCGCCACCGTCACCTTCCAGACCCTGGCGGGGGATTACGCCAAGCAGCTGATGGGCATGGAGCCCGGGCAGAAGGGCAAGATGGCGGGCGACGCCGAGGATCAGGTTCCCTTCATGCTCAACGGTTGCTACACCTGGGCGAGCGACAGCCCGGTGGTCAAGGAAGATTACCCGCGATACTACAAGGCGTCTGAGCGCAAGGTTATCGGTAGCGACCGCCAAGGGTGACAATTGATCTGCGATAGCTGATTTAGCCGGATTCTGGAGTAACTATGGCAGAGCGATTGGGCGTCAAGCAATTTGGCAGGGTCGGGCGCATTCCGACCGCCACCGGCTTTGGCGTCGGCGACATCAACAGCTATGTCATTCTGCCGGAGAAGGGTTCCAGCGAGCTGGTCCTCATCGATACCGGCATCGGCTCCGAGGATGCGTGGCGGACGCTCGGCGAGGGACTCAACGAGTGGGGTTTTCGGGTCGAGGATATCACGCTGCTGTTGCTGACCCACGCCCACACCGACCATTTCGGCCAAGCCGCGCGCATCCGGGAAGCTGCCGGCTGCGAAGTCTGGGGTCACGAGAACATCAACATGACGCTGAATCGCTATATGCCGAGCGCCGAGCGCCGAGCGCCGAGCGCGAGGCGATCGAGCGGGCGTTTCTCGCCCGTCTGGGCTTTACCTGCGATCTCTACGACCGCGCCTACGCCTATCGCGCTGGCATCAAGAACATCATGCGACCCTGCCCGCCGGATCGCCTGCTGAAGGACGGCGACGTCGTGCCCATTGCGGGGTTCGATCTGAAATTGGTGCACACGCCCGGCCACTGCCCAGAGGAGGTGGTCTACTGGCAGGCAGAAACCCGGCAGATGTTCTCCGGTGACCATCTGTTGCCCGACATCACCCCGGTCTGTCTGCTCGACATCCCCACGACCGTCGACGGCCCGCGCACCAAAACCTTGGTGCAGTACTACGAATCGGCCGACAAGGTGAAACCCTATCCGGCGAAGGCGGTCTATCCGAGCCACGGCGACGTCTTTCAGGATCACCTGGCGCTGATCACCTCGTATCGCCTGTCAACCGAGCGACGGCTGCTAAAGATATCCCGCATCCTGGCCGAGCACGGCGATCTTACTGCGCTTGAGGTGGGTCAAAAGCTGTTTCCGAAAGCCTGGGAGGATCAGCTCTATGCAGTGATCTCCGAGGTCGTGGGACATCTGGACATGCTGGAGGCGGGTGGCCATGTTTCCTGGGTGGAGAAAGAAGGTCTGCTCCGTTACTGCCTGGAATCGGTGCCGGAACCTAGCTGATCGGCCCGCGCCGCCGCAATTTCACGAACAAGGCAAGGAGGATTCGCCATGCTGCTATCAAAGGCCAACGAATTGATCGGCACGTCGCCACAGTCCTTTGAGAGTGCCATTAAAGACATTCTCGCCCGCGCCAATCGCACCTTGCGCGGCGTTCACGGCATCGAAGTGATTGGCAAAACCATCGTCGTCGAGCCCGACGGTACCCTCGACTATCGCGTGCGCGGCTACCTCCAGTTCGATGTGGCGCCGCCAGACAACCTGCACCTAGGAGCCCATCATGACTGTATCCAGTGTCTCCACGATCACCGCCACGTCTCCTCTCAGCTGGCAGGACGCGCTCGAAGACTGATTCCTGTCAGCTCGGCTGCCCATGTGTGCGCTGGCCGGCTTGGCAGCAATTCGTGCTAATCTGCGTGCGGGAGTCGGCTGAGCAGCCGCTGCTTCGTTAGCTCGGTCTTTCCCTAATCGGTGGGCTGGGTGCGGAGGGGAGGAAAGTCCGGGCTCCACAGGGCAGAGTGCCAGGTAACGCCTGGGGGGCGTGAGCCTACGGAAAGTGCCACAGAAAATATACCGCCGATGGTGGCTGCGGCAACGCAGCGCGCACAGGTAAGGTTGAAATGGTGCGGTAAGAGCGCACCGCGCGGCTGGCAACAGGCGTGGCAGGGTAAACCCCACTCGGAGCAAGACCAAATAGGGATCCGACGGCGCGGCCCGCGCTGGATCCGGGTAGGTTGCTTGAGGTGCGCGGTGACGCGTATCCCAGATGAATGGCTGTTCACGACAGAACCCGGCTTACAGGCTGACTCCCTCTTTTTTTGCTTTTGCCCCCTCGCTTTTCGGCGAGGGCAACAGTCAACAAATCGTCAACCGGGGTTCGACGACCCCACTGTGAACTCGATAGCGAGGATTCACCATGGAAATCGGCATGCTGCAAGTCATGCAAAGCTTTGGCTACGACAATATCAGCGACACTCAGGTCTATACCGAAGAGCTCGAATTGGCAGTGCTGGCGGATCAGCTCGGTTATGACCATGTCTGGGTAGTCGAGCACCATTTTGAAGACTACTCATTTTGTCCCGACAACTTTGTCTACCTAGCCCATGTTGCCGCCAAGACCCAGCGCATCCGCGTCGCCACTGGCGCCTGCATCCTGCCCTGGAACACCCAGCCGCTGCGGGTTGCCGAGAAGGCTGCACTGCTTGATCAACTGTCCGGTGGGCGGGCAATCCTGGGTTTGGGGCGCGGATTGTCGCGGCGCGAATTCAGTCAGTTTGGTATTGCCATGGATGAATCGCGTGGCCGTTTCGACGAAGCCGCGCCCTTGATCCTGGAAGCCCTCGAAACCGGCTGGTTTCCCGAGCACCATGGCGAATATTTTCAACAGCCACGCGCGCCGCTGCGGCCAGCGCCGTTGAAAACCTGGAAGGACCGCACCACGCAGGTGGCGATGAGCCCCGATTCGGCCGAGGAGGCCGCCCTCCTCGGCGTACAGATGATGGCGTTCAACTACAAGCCCATTGAGGTGTTGCGTGAGGAGTACCGCAACTACCAGGTGGCTTTCCGCACACATCATGGCGCCGAGCCGCGTCCAATCCTGCTCACCGAGATGATGATCTGCGATAGCGATGCCAAGCGCGCCCAGGAAAATGCGGATAAATACGTCGCCGGCTACTGCCTGTCGGTACTGCACCACTACGAGATGCTCGGCGAGCATTACAAGGAGGCTAAAGGTTACCAAGCCTATGGCGATGCTGTCGATGCCATGCGTGCCATGGGCAAGGAGACTATCGCCAAAGCCTATGTCGATCAGCAAGCTTGGGGTACGCCGGATCAGATCTTGCGCAAATTGGAGGAGCGCTGGAAATACCTGGGACCCTTCGGCGTGCTGTCCAGCTTCCGCTTTGCCGGCATACCGATTGTTGCTGCGAAGCGCAGTGCCGAATTGTTTGCCAAGGAGGTGATGCCGGTTCTGCGCACCTGGGCCTCTGCACCACCGACCCAAGAAGCCAAGCGCGCCTGATCCCTTTATTTTTTAAATAGCACCGAGCCGTCGCAATGACTGGCTCGGTGCTTACCAGCACCCCTATTTTGATAGCTGTTGGCCTTTTCTAGAGCTGTCGTTAGATAAAAAACATCTTTTACTTAAAGCAGCACATTAGCTTTATTTTTCAGTAGACAGTATTCCTTTGCTTATCCCTCCTCCACCGACGTTTCATTGCGCCGATTCGCGTTGATTTTTCGACCAAAACCACGCCGATGCCCGCACTTTAGGGCTTCTTTAGTCGTTTGCTGCTTTGACTTTGGCGATTTGGGGAATATAGTGTCTGAATGTGGGTGAAAGTGGTTAAGAGTGGATTTTCTTCCCATAAAAAATGGAGAGCCCGGTGTTTCGAGGCAGCAGCGAAATCAGCATGGATGCCAAAGGCAGGATTGCCGTGCCTGCCAGGTACCGCGATGCCCTGATGGTTGGCTGTAATGGCCGCTTGGTCGTCACTATTGATATCCAAGACAAATGCCTGCTGATTTACCCGGAGCCTGAATGGGAGAGCGTTGAACGTCAGATCGCCGCGCTGCCGACGCTCAACCCCAACACCCGCCGTCTTCAACGATTGTTGATCGGCCACGCCCGCGAGCTGGAGTTGGATAGCAGCGGTCGCGTCCTGATTCCGCCAGAGTTGCGTAGTCACGCCGAACTCGAAAAAACCTTGATGCTGGTAGGCCAAGGCCATCGCCTTGAGTTGTGGGCGGAAAAAAACTGGAGCCTCGGGCGGATCGACTGGCTGCTGGAGGCATCCTCGCCGGGGGCTGGCGCCGCGACAGTTCCCGAAGAAATGCTGAATTTGTCACTGTAATACCGATTTTCGTCACAGAGAGGTCACAGTGCCGTCGCCAGTGGATCACACAACTGTCCTGTTGGAAAGACCGGTGGCCGCGCTGGTCACCGACCCTGACGGCTTTTATGTTGATGGCACCTTTGGTCGTGGTGGGCACAGCCGCGCGTTGCTGGCCCGTCTGTCGGAACGCGGAGGACTTCTCGCCATCGACAAGGATCCGGAGGCCTGCGCGGCTGGGCGAGATTTGTTTGGCGATGACAGCCGTTTTGAAATCGTTCAGGGTTCGTTCGCGGAACTCGCCGATCTGATTGCCGCGCGCAATCGACGGGGGCGGGTGAACGGTGTTCTCCTCGATCTCGGCGTATCGTCGCCGCAGCTGGACAACGCCGAACGCGGATTCAGCTTTCTCCGTGATGGTCCGCTGGATATGCGCATGGATCCCAGCTCTGGGATCAGCGCGGCGGTTTGGTTGGCGACGGCGACGGAGGATGCCATCGCTGAAACCCTAAAGATCTACGGTGAGGAGAAATTCTCTCGCCGCATGGCGCGCGCCATCATCGCTGCGCGCACCCTTACCCCGATTACCCGCACCTTGCACCTGGCCGACATCGTTGCCGCGGCGAACCCTGCCTGGGAGCGCGGCAAGCATCCGGCGACGCGGGCGTTTCAGGCGATGAGAATTTTCATCAATCGGGAACTCGATGATTTGCAGGTTGTGCTTGCCCATATTCTCGATGTGCTGGCGGTGGGCGGCCGCTTGGCGGTGATCAGCTTTCACTCGCTGGAGGATCGGCTGGTCAAGCGGTTTCTGCGTGACCATGAGCGGCCGCACTTACCCAAGGGCTTGCCGGTGATGGAGCGCGACGTGCCACGGCGGATGCGTGCGCTGGGTCGGGCGATAAAGCCGAGCGCGGAGGAAGTTGCCGCCAATCCGCGCGCGCGCAGTGCGGTGCTGCGAATCGCCGAGAAAGTCGCATGAGGGCCGGTCGATGAGCGATCAGGTCAGCGCCCGCCCGGTCAGAATGGCGGCAATGCTGTGGCTCGCGGTCGTCGCCTCGGCCATCGGCGTGGCGTACACCAGCCATCTCTGCCGCCAGCTCTACAGTGAATTCGCTCTCTTGCAACGCGACGAGAATCGCCTGCAGGTGGAGTGGGGGCAATATTTGCTGGAGCAGAGTACTTGGGGTGCGCTGGGGCGGATTGAGCGCCTAGCGACAGACAAGCTGGTGATGCACGTGCCTACGGCAAGCGAAATCGTCATGGTGCGACCTTGAGCGGACGTAGGCGCACAATCCTCGCCATTTCTCGCTGGCGCTTTTTGCTGGCGGTGTCGGTGCTGGTCTCCCTCGCGGTGGTTGCGTTCTGGCATATCGCTGGTTTGCAGGTGCTTGATAGCGACCGCGGCCCTCGGTTTCTGCAACGCGAAGGCAAGGCGCGCACGGTGCGGCTGGAGCCGATCCCGGCCTATCGCGGAGTGATTACCGACCGTCGCGGTGAGCCATTGGCAGTTAGCACCCCGGTCGTGTCCATTTGGGCGAACCCGAAGGACATCAGCACCGATGCCGAAAAACTTAAAACGCTTGCACAACTCTTGGGCCTCACGTATGCGGACCTCAAGCAGCGCATCGCCCGCTTCGCCGACAAGGACTTTGTTTACCTCGCCCGCCAGTTGACCCCTGATGATGCGGAAAAGATCCTCGGATTGAAGGTCAAGGGCGTCTACGGCAAGCAGGAATACAAGCGCTTTTATCCCACCGGCGAAGTCGCCGCGCAGTTGGTCGGGTTCAACAATGTCGACGATCGCGGGCAGGAGGGCATGGAACTCGCCTACGACAAGGCGTTGACCGGCGTGCCGGGCGCGCGACGGGTGATGAAAGATCGCAAAGGTCGGGTGATCAAGGATCTTGACTTGGTACGCAGCGAAAAATCGGGCAGTAGTTTGGCGTTGAGCATTGACCTGCGCCTGCAGTATCTGGCGTACCGGGAGTTGAAAGCGGCGATGAGTGAATTCAGCGCCGAATCCGGCTGTATGGTCGTCCTTGACGCCCGCACTGGCGAAGTGCTGGCGATGGTCAATCAACCGTCGTTCAATCCCAATCGCCGCGGCCGCCTCGATACCCGAGCGATGCGCAATCGGGCGATCACCGATGTCGTTGAGCCAGGCTCGTTGATGAAACCGCTGACCATGGTGGCCGCACTGGAAAGCGGCAAATTCAATCCCCACACCCCGATAGACACCAATCCGGGTTATGTCCGGGTGGCTAACAAGACCTTCAGGGATCCGGTCAATTATGGGCAGTTGGATGTGACTGGTGTGATCACCCATTCCAGCCAGGTCGGTCTCACTAAGGTGGCGATGGAGCTGTCGCCGGAAGACATCCGCAATGTGTTCGACCGGGTCGGCATGGGGCAGGCGCTCGGAACCGGTTTTCCCGGCGAGGGGCTCGGCAGCCTGCCGGAAAAACGCCGCTGGCATTCCGTCGAGCGTGCCACTTACGCCTTTGGCTATGGCATGCAGGCCACCGCGCTGCAACTGGCGCGGGTGTATAGCGTGATCGCCAACGAAGGCGTGCGCCGGCCAGTCAGTCTGCTCAAGCTCGAAGACGCAGTCGCGGGTGAACAGGTCATTGAGCCTCGAGTCGCCCACGCCATTCGCGAAATGATGAAAACCGTGACTCAGCCCGGTGGCACGGGCACCCGCGCTGCCTTCCCCGCGTACCTGGTTGCCGGAAAAACCGGCACCGTCCACCGCGTGGGTGTCGGCGGCTACCAGCAACATAGCTACTCCTCGTTATTCGCCGGCATGGTGCCGGCGGACGATCCGCGCCTGGTCGCCGTCGTCATTGTCAACGACCCCAAAGGGGGAAAATATTTTGGTGGTCTGGTCGCGGCGCCAGTGTTTGGCCGGGTGATGGCGGAGGCGGTGCGAATGCTGCGAATCCCGCCTGTATTACCGGACGGACAGCGCGTGGTCGTCATGGGCGAACAGTTGAAGCGGGAGGGAACCTGATGGCGGCGCTGGAATCGCGCGCCGGCAGTCCGCTCCTGGGCACCTTGTTGCCGGGGGTTGAACTGGCGGCCAAATTCGCCAGCTTGCCAGTGGGTGGCCTGCACCTGGACAGCCGGGCCGTACGCCCCGGCGAGCTGTTTGTGGCGGTTCCCGGTGGTCAGTCCGATGGCCGCGCGTTCATCCCGCAGGCCGCGGCCGCGGGTGCGGTCGCCGCGTTGGCGGAGGCTGCTGGACTAACCGCAGCGGCTACCGCGATACCGGTGATTCCGGTCCGTGGGCTCGCGGCCAAACTGAGTGAGATCGCAGGACGTTTCTACGGCGACCCCAGTCTCGCCATCGCAGTGACCGGCGTTACCGGCACCAATGGTAAGACTACCGTCAGCCAGTTGCTGGCGCGCCTATTCGCCGAACTGGGTGTGTGCTCTGGTGTGGTCGGCACCCTTGGTTGGGGGCTTGTCGGTGGGGAGCGCCAGGCTAATTCAGCGACTGCCATGACCACTCCGGATGCCATTCGCACCCAGGAGATTCTCGCTGGCCTGCGCGATCAGGGTGCGCGCTGGGTGGTGATGGAAGTGTCGTCACACAGCCTGTCCCAGCACCGGGTTGCCGCCGTGCGTTTCAACACGGCGGTGTTCACCAATCTCAGCCGTGACCATCTCGACTACCACGGCGACATGGGTCACTACCGGGACGCCAAGGCCCGGCTGTTTCAGCAACCCGGTTTGCGCTGCGCGATCATCAATGGCGACGATCCCATCGCCGAGCGCCTGATCGCCGGATTTCCACCGGGGCTGGTGGTTTACCGCTACTCGGTGAGCGACGCGGCGACCGACATCTACCTGCGCAATTTGCGCCTGTCCCGCAGTGGGTTTGACGGCGAGCTGGTTTCGCCCTGGGGTCTGGGTGAGGTGCGCAGCCCGTTGCTCGGCCGCTTCAACGTCAGCAATGTGCTGGCAACGATTGCCGCCGCCTGCGCCCAGGGCTTTCCCCTGGCGGACGTGCTCGCGGTGACTCCGGCGCTGTCGCCGGTTCGCGGGCGGATGGAAATCGTCGAGCCCGGTGCGGCCCCGGTGGTGGTGGTGGACTATGCCCACACGCCGGCTGCGCTGGAGCAGGTTCTGCTGACGTTGCGCGAGAGTTCCAGCGGCAAACTCTGGTGCGTGTTTGGCTGTGGCGGTGATCGAGATCGCGGCAAACGCCCGCAGATGGGTGAGATCGCCGGGCGTCTCGCCGATCATGTAGTCATCACCAGTGACAACTCGCGCAGTGAAACCGCCGCTGCGATCATTGCCGATATTCTCGCTGGGGTTGGCGGTGCGCCGGCGCGCGCACGGGTCGAAACTATCGTCGATCGCCGTGCCGCGATCTGCCACGCGATCCGGTTGGCGGCAGCGGATGACACTGTGCTGATAGCGGGCAAGGGCCACGAGGACTATCAGGTGATCGCCGGCCGCCGTGCGCTGTTTAGCGACGTTGCCGAAGCCGGTCAGGCATTGCGCGCGCGCGGAGAGCGGCTGTTATGATTCGCGATCTCACGCTGTCGCAGGCGGCACTGGCCCACGGCGGCACCCTGCTCTATCCCGACTGCCATTTCCGCAGCGTGTCAACGGATACCCGCAGCTTGCAGGCCGGCGATCTGTTCGTTGCCTTGCGCGGTGAACGCTTCGACGCCCATCGCTTTCT
>JBPPNE010000023.1:0-2329 GCA_051306415.1 Porticoccaceae bacterium | reverse complement strand
TAGTGATCAAGTTTCGACCGGGGCTTCACGCCCGGTCGATATTCACGGCGAGACAGCGACCTGGCTCCGCGCCAACTTCATTCCGTCCGCGGCCGGAGTGTAACAACTCGTCGATTGACCGACAATCGACCTGCGCCAAAGCAGCCACGAAAACTGCGCGGGCATTGCTGAATCAGCCCACAACCTCGGTAACCTCCAGCATTCTGACGGACGTTTCCCGCTCGTCGCGCAGCCTGTTCAACAGACTCTGCGCACGCCTCCCCACGGTCGCCACATTTGCCTCCTTGACGTGGCCGAAGCCGCGAATAAAGTGCGGCAATCCGGCGAGCTCGACGGCGAGCGGATGATTGGCCGGCGTCAGCTGATCGAGCACCTGGTCGATTTGCTTTTCATAGTCGCCGATCAGCCGGCGCTCCATGCGCCGCTCTGCGGTGCGGCCGGCAATGTCGAAGACAGTTCCCCGCAAAAATTTTAGCTTTGCCAACACCTTGAACACACTGAAGATCCAGGGCCCGAATTCCCGCTTGATGAGGTGCCCGGTGCGGGGGTCGCGCTTGGACAGCAGTGGCGGGGCGAGGTGAAAGTGCAGCCTGTAGTCGCCGTCAAACTGCCGCGCGAGCTCGCGCTGAAAGCGACCGTCGGTGTATAGCCGCGCGACTTCGTATTCGTCCTTGTAGGCGAGCAGCTTGAAATAATTGCGCGCCACCGCCTCGGTCAAGGCTGAATTTTTCACGCCGGGGAGCGCGGCCTCGGCGCTGCGCACGCGCTCCACCAGCAGACCATAGCGCTCGGCGTAGCGCGCATTCTGATAGTCCACCAGTCGGCGGCGCCGATCCGTGATCAGGTTGTCGAGCCTGTTGTCGAGAGCGTCGCCGAGAGACTCCGCCGGGGCTTCGAGCGAGCCCGGTTCAGCGAGACCAGCGCGTTCGCGCACCAGATCGGGGTACTCGGCGTAGCGCCGCCCCCACAGGAAGGCTTTGAGGTTGAAATCGACCTGAACCGCATTGAGGCGGATAGCCGCGGTCAAGGCCACCTCGCCAACCGGCACCAAACCCCGCTGCCACGCGTAGCCGAGCAGAAAGAAGTTGCTGGCGATAGCATCACCCAGTAGCGCCGTGCCCAGCGTTGTCGCATCAAAAAACCAGGCTCGCTCCGTGCCAACTGCGGCGTTGATAGCCGCCGTCATCGCTGGCCCAGGGAAGGGCGCATCCGGATTGTGGGTGAAGTCCGCCGTCGGAGAATCGTGGCTGTTGACGACCGCGTGCGCCTGGCTGGCGCTCATGCGCGCCAGCGCGTCGCTGCCGGAGGACACCACCAGATCGGCACCCAGCAGCAAATGGCCGCCACCGACCGCGACCCGGGCGCTGTGAATGTCGTCCTGCCGCCGAGCGATGCGCACATGGCTGGTAACCGCGCCGAACTTCTGCGCGAGTCCGGTCTGGGTCAGCACCGCTGCGCCCTTGCCTTCGATATGCGCGGCCATGCCCAGCACCGAGCCAACGGTGAGCACACCCATGCCACCGACACCGGTGAGCAGGATGTTGTAGGGCTCATGAATGATCGGCAGCACCGGATCGGGCAAGGGTGGAAACACCGCCTCATCGCCAGTGGCGGCCGTGTTCTTGTGCAAGCGGCCACCTTCGACGGTGACGAAACTCGGGCAGAAGCCCTTCAGACACGAGAAATCCTTGTTACAGGCGCTCTGGTCGATGGCGCGCTTGCGCCCCAGTGGGGTTTCCTTCGGCACCACGGCCAGACAGTTTGATTGCACGCCGCAATCGCCGCAGCCTTCGCAAACCTCTTCGTTGATGAAGACTCGGCGCGCGGGATCCACGATCTCGCCGCGCTTGCGCCGACGGCGGATTTCGGTGGCGCAGGTCTGCTCGTAGATGATCACGGTGGTGCCGGGAAGCTCGCGCAGCGCGCGCTGGATCGCATCGAGATCATCGCGGTGATCGATGGTGAGGCCGTCAAAGCGGGGAAAGTCCGCGCCGTAGTGTTCCGGCGCATCGCTGACCACGGCGATGCGGCCCACGCCCTCGCCGCGCAATTGCAGCGCGAGCTGCTCGACGGTGAGGCTGCCGTCAATGTGCTGGCCACCGGTCATCGCGACCGCGTCGTTGTAGAGAATTTTGTAGGTGATGTTGGCGCCGGAGGCGATGGCGGCACGGATCGCAAGAATGCCGGAGTGGAAGTAGGTGCCGTCGCCCAGATTCTGAAACACGTGAGGCGTGCTGGTGAAAGGCGCCTGGCCGATCCATGACGCACCTTCGCCGCCCATCTGGGTGAAGGTCTCGGTATTGCGATCCATCCAGGTGACCATGTAATG
>JBPPNE010000022.1:0-7445 GCA_051306415.1 Porticoccaceae bacterium | reverse complement strand
AAACGGGCATTGAAGCGAACACTAGAGCACACCCTTAGTGGACGGCATCACGTTGCCAAGCCGGACGTCCACCGCCAGCGCCATGCGCAGCGCGCGGCCAAAGGCCTTGAAGATGGTTTCCGCCTGGTGGTGCGCGTTGTCACCGCGCAGATTGTCGATGTGCAGGGTCACGCCAGCGTGATTGACGAAGCCGCGAAAGAATTCAAAGATCAGATCGACGTCGAACTGGCCGACGCGGGCGCGGGTAAAGGTCACATCGGTGATCAAACCCGGGCGGCCGGAGAAATCGATGACGACGCGCGACAGCGCCTCATCGAGCGGCACATAGGCATGACCGTAACGACTGATGCCCTTGCGATCCCCCACCGCCTGCGCGATCGCCTGCCCCAGGGTGATGCCGATATCCTCGACCGTGTGGTGATCGTCGATGTGAAGATCGCCGCTGGCTTTGATCGACAGATCCAACAGGCCGTGGCGGGCGACCTGATCCAGCATGTGTTCGAGAAACGGCACGCCGATGGCAAACTCGGCCTGGCCGCTGCCGTCGAGATTCACAGCCACGGCTATCTGGGTTTCCAGGGTGTCTCGACTTACGCTCGCGCGGCGCTCGTTCATGGTGCTTTCCGCCTATCCCGCCGCCTTGAGCGGCCAGCGCGCCATTATACGTTCGCGATGGTGGCGTCGCTACTAAACAGGAGAAGAACTGCCGTGAGTATTGAACCGGTAGCCGCTATCGGGCTCTAATCGCGCAGTCAACCAGGGGCGCCAATATGGCCACAGCGATCAAATGGATACTCGGTAGCATCGTCGCGGTGATTGTGGTCGCCATCGGCGCCGGCATCATCGCAACACTGATGATCGATCCCAACCAGTACAAACCCGAACTCGCTGCCATCGCCGCCCGCAACGACATAGATTTGAAAATCCCCGGCAATCTGTCCTGGCACTGGTTTCCGCAGCTAGCCGTCGATGTCGGCGAGATGCGAATCGCGGACATTCAGCAGCGTATTCCGCCAGCCACCGCGCAACGCACGCGCCTCGAACTGAGTTGGCCGGCGCTGTTGCGCGGGCGACTGACGATCAATACCGTCACCGTTGATGGCCTCGACATCGTTCTGCCCAGTTCGGCAGCCACGGCGATCGCGGTGGCACCCGTTGCGGGTGGGCATGCCACACGCTCACCGAGTCAAACGCTGATTCCGGACAAACATTCAACAACCGGAGGCAAAGGCCTTGCTCTCGCAGTAGAGACTTTTAGCGCCACCAACAGTCGCATCACCCTCTCGGGCAGCACTGACTCCCGTGTCCTGAACGGAATTGCGGTGAACGGCAGCGGCTTCAATCTGGATGGACGGCCCTTTCCGCTAACAATCGCCTTTGATTATGGCGATTCCGCTTTACCGGACGCGCTCGACGGCCACCTGGGCGTCGACATCGAAACCCGTGTTAGCGCGAACCCGTCCCAACAGACGCTGATGCTGACGACAACTCGGGTCGCGCTGACGTCAGCGGGGCGGCCGCCGCTGCAGGCCACCTTCGATCTCAGCGTGAATGTTGGCAGCGGTGAGCTGATCGTCGACAAGCTTGCGATCATCCACGGCGACGCCCACCTGAGTGGTCAATTGGTGGTGCAGCAATTGCTAACCGCACCGACATTGCAGGGCCAACTGTCAGCGCCACCGTTCAACTTGCGTAAAACCCTGACCGACTGGAACCTCGATCTCGGGCGCCTCTCCGACGCCACCGCGCTCACCAGCGTCGGCTTCAGCGCGAACATCGCCGGGACACCCCAACAGCTCAACCTCAACGCCATCGAACTCAGCCTCGACGACAGCCACATTCGTGGCGCCATCCGGCTTGGACTGACCTCGCCACGCCAGTTGACAGTGGCAATGAACGGCGACCTCATCAGCGTCGACCGCTATAGCACCGCCGATGCCACCAGCGAAGGCGCGGCCGCGGCCATATTTGCGCCGCTTGCGGGAGCGCTCACCTGGCTCGACGGTGGTAGCGGCACCGTAGAAACCACGTGGCAAACCCTGGTCAGCGACAAGCTCCAACTGGATGACCTCCACCTCGCGGCGACAGTGGCGGGCGGGCGCGTGGACATCGCGGACTTGTCGGCCAAACTTCTGGCCGGCCAGGTAAAAGCCACAGCGCTGATCCGCCTCGACGCCACGCCCAGCATGGACTTCAAAAGCCAGATCGATGGCGTCTCCATCAGCCAGGCCGCAACTGCCTTCGCCACCAACGCCGCTATGGATGGCCGCCTCGACCTAGCCCTAAGCGGCACGACGCAGGGTGAAACCAGCGCTGATTTACAGCGCAATCTGCACGCGACCGGCAAACTCCACATCGCCCAACCAGTATTGAACACGCTAAACCTGGAGCGCAGCTACTGCGAGTTGACGGCCCTTCTCGGCAAGAGTCAATCGCCTCGACAGTGGCCGCCGGGAACCCAGCTTAGGGACATCGACAGCGGAATTCGCGTCGCCGGCGACAACCTTAGCCTCGACGGCTACACCACCGGCATTGGCCATCTTCGCGTTCGCGGGGATGGCGTCATCGACATTGCGAAGAAGACTTTCGACGTCCTCGCGATCGCTCGCCTGACCAGCGACAGAACCAGCGATAACGGCTGTGTCATCAACAGCGAACGTCTTCGCAATCGCGATATCCCGCTACGCTGTAAGGACAGCTTCGCAGCGGCCGGCACTGGCAGCTGCAAGCCCGATGGCAACACCCTGGAGGCATTGCTGCAGGAAAAGCTGATCGACGCTATCAAGGACAAGGCCGGCGCGACGGGTGAGACGGGTGAGACGGGTGAGACGAAGGACACAGCAGTGGAGGAGCTGTTGCGCGGGTTTCTCGAACGCCGGAACAAATAGCTACGGTGAAAACTTTCGCCCAACGTCTGTTGAGCTGGTTCGACGTTCACGGCCGCAAGGATCTGCCCTGGCAGCACGACATAACGCCCTATCGCGTCTGGCTGTCCGAGATCATGCTGCAGCAGACCCAAGTCAATACCGTGATCCCCTATTTCGAGCGCTTTACCGCCGCCTTTCCCGATGTCCACGCGCTCGCCACCGCATCCATCGACCAGGTACTCCATCTGTGGACCGGGCTCGGGTACTACGCCCGCGCCCGCAATCTGCACCGTTCCGCGGAGATTCTCGTCGACTGCCACGGCGGCGAATTTCCACCACGAATTGAGGCGTTGATGGAGCTACCCGGCATCGGCCGCTCCACCGCCGGCGCGATTCTCGCGATCGCACTGCAACAGCGGGCGTCGATCCTCGACGGCAATGCCAAGCGCGTGCTCGCACGCCACGGTGCGATAGCAGGCTGGCCTGGACAAACCGGGATATCCAACACGCTGTGGCAACTCGCCGAGGATTACACGCCACACGAGCGTATCGCAGACTACACGCAGGCCATCATGGATCTGGGCGCCACCCTGTGCACCCGCGCGCGGCCGGCCTGTCCGCACTGCCCGCTCCGCGACGACTGCGCCGCCTTGAAGGCCAGCAACCCGCTGGACTATCCCGGCAAGAAACCGAAGGCGGCCCTCCCCATTCGTCAGATCCTGCTGCTGATCCTCAACGATGCGGCCGGTCGAGTGCTGCTGGTCCGGCGTCCGCCGACGGGCGTCTGGGGCGGCCTGTGGAGCTTTCCCGAGTGTCGATCCAGCGACGAGATCATTGCCGTTTGCGAACAAGTCGGCTGCGTGCCGTGCCTGCTTCGTGTCGACACGCCGCGTCGCCACACCTTCAGCCACTACCATCTCGACTACACTCCGGTTCACATCAATGTCGATACTAGCGAACTACGACGCGTCGCCGAGGTTAGTGATGTTTGCTGGATATCACCACACCAGCCAGGCGTACTCGGCCTGCCCAAGCCGATCACCACACTCCTGGCGGAATATGGGGCTGTTGCTCAAGCGTTTCGCTGACAGCGAGAACCGGAGACTATGCGGGCCAATCACCGCAGGGTGCGCCAGTGCGCCGGTTTCGACTTGCTGTTAACGGCGCGACTTCCTATGCTGACGCCTCTTCTCCCGAACGAGTAGAATCATGAGCCGTACCATATTCTGCCGCAAATATCAAGAGCAACTCGAAGGGCTTGATGCCCCCCCCTTTCCCGGCCCCAAAGGTGAGGACATTTTTGCCAATGTGTCCCGCAAGGCTTGGCAAGCATGGCTGGCCCAGCAGACGATGCTGATCAATGAAAAGCGTCTGAACCTGACCGACATGACAACTCGCACCTACCTCGGTGAACAGCGCGACAGGTTTTTGTCCGGCGAAAACTACGACCGCGCAGATGGTTATGTGCCGCCACCGCAGTGAGAAAAGCGATCCTTGACGATACCCCCCCCGAAACGATTTAATACGCGCCTTTCCGCCCTAGCCCAGGTAGCTCAGTCGGTAGAGCAGAGGATTGAAAATCCTCGTGTCGGTGGTTCGATTCCGCCCCTGGGCACCACTCTTCCAACCCCTGCAACCCCTGATTCCGCCTCACTGCTCCAGCGTTTGCTGAACCCGGGGAATCATCTGTTTTGTCCTCAGATCACCACTCATGGCCACATGGCCGACCCATAAGGAGTTGCACTTCTCCACCCTGGCTTTGCCACCTTCAGTCTCTGGTAAGAAATGCGGAATCCGGTTAACATCGGACCTCGCGGAATTGAGTCCGTAAAAGCGCGCTATAATCGATATATGCGATAACCCTATAACGTTCGGATTGAACGCCACACTGAACATCATCCCTTTGGCTGCGATCTCCGGTGAGTACTGACTACAAGAACATGCCAATACTGCCCGTGCGTAATGACTAGTCGCCACAATATCCCCCAACTCATCGAGTCGATACTTTATCCTACCGTCGGGATCGCTTGTCTTTTGTTGATCGGTTATCGGTGGGCCGGTTACATAACGCCGGGGTATCTGGTGGTTGCCGTCCTCCAGCTGATCCTGACATTTCCCGGCCGCCCCAGATTGAATTTGACTCAGGTTGAAATCGTCCGAAGTATCGTACTCAAGTGGCTAGTTACAGCAGGGGCGCTACTGGGGCTTGGCTATTTAACGGGCTATTTGGCCAGCTTTAACATTGATGCCGTTTTCGAATGGCTGCTGCTGACCCCTCTCGCTGTCTACATCGCCACCCAGCTATTCCGCCTTACCGCAGGCGTTTATTTGAAGCGGCGCGCTCACAATCAGCCGGCGGTGATTGTGGGAATGAACGCCCAAGGGATTGCACTCGCGAAGCAGATCCAAGGAGATGCCTATGTCGGCCAGACTCTGCGGGGTTTCTTTGAAGAGCGGGATCGCGATACCGGGCGCTTCCCAACTCATACCCAGATGAACATCATCGGGCGTTTCAGCGAGTTGGCGAATTACGTCAAAACCGAGCACGTCAATCACATATATCTGTCGCTGCCGATGGCCTCACAGCCACGCATCCTTGATCTCGTCGACCAGCTCAGAGACACCACAGCTTCCATCTATTTTGTACCGGACATGTTTGTTACTGACCTTATCCAGAGCCGGATGGACAAGGTCGGCGACACCAGCATAGTTGCGATTTGTGAAACGCCGTTTACGGGCGTGAACAGCATTGTAAAACGCAGCAGTGATATTGTTCTCTCTATTCTGCTCCTCGCTTTACTGACCCCGGTATTATTTCTGATCGCCCTTTGCGTGAAATGCACTTCACGTGGCCCCGTCATTTTCAAACAGCGACGCTACGGACTGGAAGGCGAGGAAATTCTAGTCTACAAGTTCCGCACCATGAGTGTGCTGGAGGACGGCGAGACCATTGTTCAGGCGACGCAGAACGACCCCCGGATCACCCGGCTTGGCGCTTTTCTGAGAAGGACGTCCCTTGACGAGCTACCGCAGTTTGTCAATGTTCTTCAAGGCCGGATGAGCGTAGTAGGGCCCCGTCCGCACGCGGTCGCTCACAATGAGCTATATCGAAAGCTAATCAAGGGTTACATGATCAGGCACAAGGTCAAACCCGGGATCACGGGTTTGGCTCAAGTAAATGGTTATCGTGGCGAAACCGATTCCCTGGAGAAGATGCAGCGCCGTATCGACTATGATCTGGACTATCTCCGCCATTGGTCGCTAAGCAATGATCTGTATATAATCGCAAAAACCGTCTTGGTCATCTTCAAGGATCGTCATGCATATTAAATCGTTAAAGCTTGGCATCGCCGCTATAGCTCTGTTTCCCGCTAGTTTTGAGGCCTTTGCCGGCAAATTTGACCCGGTCACTGTCGATGTCGGCACGTCGGTGAGATACGACGACAACTTTTATCGGCTGTCCAGTAGCGCGGACTCCAAAGCGCTCACCGGGCAGTCGTCCAAGTCGGAGCAAATTATCAGCCCGTTCATTAGCCTGGGGCTAAACAAAGAGTACTCCTTGCAAAAGATTGAAGCCAAGGTCACCGCCACCAATCGTCGCTATCAAGAAAATGGCAGCCTAGATTTTAATTCCCTAGATTATGATGCCGCCTGGCTTTGGCGGATTACCCCGTCGTTCGGCGGCAGGATATTAGTAGCGCGTACCGAGGCACTGAACGATTTCGGGGACTACACGAACTTCGCAACACGGAGCATTCGCACCATCGACACCGAGCTTTTGGAGCTGGAATATCTTCTCGGCGGTGCCTGGAGTGTCGTCGGTGGAGCCAGCAGGCAGAAGATCAAGAACAGCGCTACCTTTGCGGCGCAAGACTCCGAGGAACTTTTAAGCCAGGAGTTCGGCGGCAAATATGAATTCTCGTCGGGAACCTGGCTCAAGCTGATACGCCGGGATGGCAATGGCGATTTTACGGGGCGCAACGCCAACCCAATCAGCCAGTTGGATTCGGGTTACGATCTGACAGAGACTGAATTGAGCGGACTTTGGCGCTATAGCGGCAAAACCACCTTTGATATGAAGGTTGCGAATAGCAAAGCCGAGTATGACAACTTTAGCAGTCGCAATTATTCCGAGCACGTTGGCGAAGTGAACATGGATTGGCAGGCGACTGGCAAAATATTAGTTCATTCATCGCTGTTCAGAAGAGTGGGAAGCTTTCTGACAAATACCAGCAGTTACTACATCAGCGATGGTCTACTGATCGCCCCCACTTGGCGAATTACGGCGAAAACCGCGTTTGTGTTGAGCCATCAATATGAGAAGCGGAAATACCGGGGAGCCATAGTGCCAACAACTCAGTTGAGAGAAGACGAGTTCAATATCAGCGCATTGGGTGTCGAATGGCTCCCGACCCGTATGTCTAAAGTCAGCGCCACCCTGGAGCGCGACCAGCGGTCATCGGATACCGAAGTAAGCTATATCAGTAACGCGCTAACGTTGTCGGCTCAAATAGGCTTTTAGTCTTCGCCCGATCGAGCCAAGACGCAGACAGATCCGAACCGCCACTGGCGAACCAG
>JBPPNE010000021.1:0-5224 GCA_051306415.1 Porticoccaceae bacterium | reverse complement strand
CCTGGCAACTCAACACCCGACCGCGCAAAAGCCTCAACTTCAGATGCCCCGCAGAACTCTTTATGCCAGACTCCTTCGACATCCTTAAACATCATCATCAACTCGTTGCACTTCGAACTTGAAACCGCCCTCTGTAGCGGGTCGAGAACAACGCGATCCCCACTGCCAATCATCGTCCGGACACATCCCCCACCACATTGGTTCCGGATGCCTTGTGGCTAGCGCCGGGGACAAGGATGTTGCTTGACGTTTTTTGCGGTGTCCAGTACCACCAGTACAACATCTAGAGTCAGCCCAACCAAGCGCGGTGCGCTTCAAATTTGAACCCCAGTTTGAAAGAGAAGATGTCAATGCCGCGTAAAACTCCTCACGAAGATACATGCCTCGACGAAGAGGCTTCCACCGCGACTATTCGCGATGATACGTTCATACAGTCATTACTAGAAAAACTTCCGGGTCAGATTGGATCATCGTTTTCCGATGAGCAGTTACTGGCATTGAAGGTGGCGCTGTCCGGGCGCAGCTGGGGGGTGCATGGGCTTGATGTGCGCTGGACTCTGGGCCTATGGCATTGGCATTACTATTTTGTGGTTCTGGCTGGCCGCAACCGCCGCACGCTCACCCGGCGCGAGCGGGAGATTCGGCGCATGGCGCTGGCGGCACTGCTATTTGTCGTGCTCAGCGTATCCACACTGCTCGGCATTCTGGTGCTCTATCTGGCCAAGTCGGCCATGGGCATCGACCTGATCCCGGGGTTTTCCTTCGGAGTGTGGGGTTGGTTCAAGCAGGAATTACTGTAGGCCGGAACTCGCGAGCGGGAATGGCTCGGTGACCACGACAGGAAGAAATTGTGCAAAGTGAGGGCGGATCAATCTTGTGTTGATGCTGGGGCATTCTTGCCTACAATAGCGCCCACTCTTGAGGTTATCCGCGGAATTTCTATGAAAACTTACCGTATTGCCGTGCTCCCCGGAGATGGTATTGGCCCCGAAATCACGCGCGAGGCACTCAAGGTGCTCCAGGTGGTGGAGGATCGCAACCTGATCCGTTTTGAGTTGATGGAGGCGCCGTTCGGCGCAGCCGCCTACTTTGATCACGGCCACCCCTTTCCGCAATCGACCCAGGTGGTTTGCGATCGGGCCGATGCGATTCTCAAGGGCCCGGTCGGGCTTGCCTACGAAGAGACCAAAAAAATCCCGGTGGACATGCAGCCCGAGCGCGGCGCGGTTTTGCCGTTGCGCGCCCGCTATAACACTTACGCCAACTTCCGCCCCATCGTGTTGCCGAAGGCGCTCGCCCACTTCTCCCCGCTGCGGCCGGAGATCATCGGCGAGGGCATCGACATCATGCTGATCCGCGAGCTGGTGGGCGGGCTCTATTTCGGCACCAAGATCGTCGGGGTGGACGCCCACAACCACCGCTATGTGGAAG
This sequence comes from Porticoccaceae bacterium, assembly GCA_051306415.1. GTDB lineage: Bacteria > Pseudomonadota > Gammaproteobacteria > Pseudomonadales > Porticoccaceae > CBDDRG01. The sequence continues at coordinate 3,793 of JBPPNE010000021.1, read as the reverse complement.
AAACCCTGCGCTACGACGAGATCCAGATCAAGCAAGTGCTGAAAAAAGCTCTGGACCTCGCGCAGCGCCGCAAGGGCGTGCTGCACAATATCCACAAGAGCAATGTGCTGAAATCGAGCGTGCTCTGGAACGAGGTGGTGGAAGAGATGGCGCCGGCATACCCGGGAGTCAAAATCGTCCACATTCTGGTTGACGCCGCCGCCACCCACCTCTGCCTCAACCCGCGCCAGTTCGATGTGATGGTGATGGAAAACATGTTCGGCGACATTTTGAGCGATCAGGGCGGCGGCATCATCGGCTCGCTGGGCCTGATGCCATCGGCCTGCATCGGCGACGCCAAAGCCTACTACGAGCCATCCCACGGTTCGGCGCCGGACATTGCCGGCAAGAACACCGCCAATCCCTATTCGATGATCGGTTCGGCGGCGATGATGCTGGAACACAGCTTCGGCATGGCGACGGAAGCCCGCAACATCTGGGCCGCGATGCAGGCGGTATTCGCCGACGGTTTCTCCACACCCGACCTCACGCAGCCGGGCGTCAAGGTGGAGGCCATCGGTACCGAAGCCTTTGGCGACAAGGTCGTCACGAAACTGCGCGCGGCACCGAGGGTCGCGTGAACACGCACTTTGAGGTTCATCCGCTGACACCGGCGGTCGGTGCCGAAATCAGCGGCCTCGATCTCTCCCAGTCCATCCCCCCGGCCACGCTCGCGGAATTGCGCAAGGTGTGGCTGGAGCGCAAGGTGCTGTTTTTCCGCGACCAAACACTGACCCCGGAGCAGCAACTTGCGTTCACCCGCCAGTTCGGCGAGATCGAGAAATACCCCTTCCTGCCCGGCATTGAGGGCTACCCGCTGATTGCGCCGGTGCTCAAACTGGCCCACGAAACCGTCAATTTCGGCGGTCTTTGGCACTCCGATACCACCTACCTCGAAACCCCGGCGGCGGGCGCCACGCTCTATGCACTGGAAATCCCACCGCTTGGCGGCGACACCGTGTTTGCCAACATGGTGCTCGCCTACGAAACTCTGCCGGACGGGATCAAGGCGCAAATACTGGATCTGCGGGCAGTTAACTCATCAGCCAAAGCCGATGTTAGCAAGACCCGCGAAGACCGCCTCAAGGATGCGGGCGAGAGTGCGCTGCGGCAGGAGTTTGTCAGCATTCACCCAGTGGTGCGCACTCATCCGGAAACCGGCGAGCGGATTCTCTACGTCAATGAGGGGCATGCCGAGCGCTTTGAAGGCTGGAGCGAAGAGGCGAGCCAGCCTTTGCTCAACCTCCTCTACCAGCACCAGCGCAAGCCCGAGTTTCAGTGCCGTTTCCGCTGGAGCCCGGGCGCGTTGGCCATGTGGGACAACCGCGCCGCTCAGCATTACCCGGTCAACGACTACCACGGTTATCGCCGTCTGTTGCACCGGATATCGATCAAAGGTGATCTACCGCGCTGAAGGCCCGCCCACATTAAATGGCAAGGTGGCGCGAAAAAATCAGACTCAGTCGCTGATTTCCCCGCGCCGCAAGGAAGATTACATTTTGCCGTCGATATCGACCACGCGTTGTTTGAATTTCCAGGCGCCGTTGACCTTGACGACCTTGTCCAGATAGCGGCCGGAGTTGACGACGCTCACTTTTTCCCCAGTGTCCACCAGAATCAGGTAGGCGTCGTGGATTCCCGTATCGCCGTTGACTTCGACGATGGCGTCGGTGGTGCAATGTTTGACCTTCATCGTAGGAATCATTTTTTCCGCGAATTTGAGCAGCGCTTCGCTACCTGCGGCGAGCTGACGGCCACCCATTTCGAACGTTCCGTCGGTGGTAAAACACTCTACCCAGGCTTTGGGATTGCGGTAGTCAAACGCGCGGTTGTAGCGGGCGGCGAGTTCACGGATGGCGAGATGATCTTCAACTTTGCTCATGAGCTGGTTCCTCGTTGTTGGTTTTTTAAAGTGGTGTTGGTTGAATTGTAGGGTATGTGTTTCGCAAAGAGTAGTGAGGTTCAAGCCAATTGCGATACCGGCAGGCAACCGTTAACCATCAATGTGGATGCTGCCGTCGATCAAATCGTATTCAATCGGGGTCAGGCTTTCCCCCGTGCAGGGGCCGGCAATACAACGACCCGTTGGGATGTCGAACAGGGCGCCGTGGACAGAACATTGGACGTAGCACCCGGATCTATCGAGAAACCGGTCTGGGGCCCAGTTCAGTGGCAGCCGTGCGTGTGGGCAGCGATTGCGATAAATATACGGCACGCCGTCTTTGCGGACGACGAAAACGAGTAGCTCCGTGGTGAGATCGAAGCTTCGGCAGCCGTTCTCCGGGATGTCGTTCAGCGCGCCCAACGAGAAGCGCAGCACGGTGTCTTACAACCCGCGGCGCAGTGCTTCAATACGCTCTTCCAGCGGTGGGTGGGACATCAGCAGACGGCTCGCCTGTTGCTTCCAGCCGCCGGTAATACCGAGCGCGGTCAGCGTATCGGGCAGTTGGTTGGGCACATGGGCCAAGGTTTCCGCTTGCAACCGTTGCAGGGCGGCAATCATCGCGCCCTTGCCGGCGAATTTCGCGCCCGCCGCATCGGCGCGAAATTCCCGCCAGCGGGAAAACCACATCACGATCATGGAGGCAAAAAACCCGAGGATGACTTGCAGCACCATCACGGTGACAAAGTAACCGATCCCCGATCCACGGTCGTTCTTGAGGACGGCTTTGTCGATGAACGAGCCGATGATGCGTGCGAAAAACATCACAAAGGTGTTCATCACACCCTGAACAAGGCTCAGGGTCACCATGTCGCCATTGGCGACGTGACCGATTTCGTGCGCCAGCACCGCGCGGATTTCCGGTTTGTCGAAGCGGTTGAGAAGGCCCGCACTGACGGCGACGAGGGCGCTGTTCTTGTTCCAGCCGGTCGCGAAGGCATTGGACTGTTCCGCCGGGAAGACGCCCACCTCGGGCATGCCAATATCCGCCTTGCGGGCTAGTTCGGCGACGGTTTCGATCAGCCAGCGCTCGTTGGCGTTCGCCGGTTCCTTGATGACCTGGATCCCGGTGCCCATTTTGGCCATGACCTTGGACAGCAGCAGGGAGATGAAAGAGCCCGCGAAACCGAAAAATCCGCATATGATCAACAGGGATGTCAGGTCGGCCTGAATGCCCTGCGCGGCCAGAAACTGTTCCAGTCCAAACACTTGAAAGATCAAAGTGAACAGCGCTAGAACTGCGATGTTGGTCGCCAGGAACAAAACTATGCGCAACATGTGAACCTCCGATGAACTGGCATTGCTTAGGTATCTCTCCGTGCTCTAGATATGGGCGCGCGAGGAAAATTCAATAGGTGAAACATCTACTAATATTAGTATTAAGCTATTGAATTAAAATTAAACTGCTTTAAAAAATTGGCGGTTAGCAGCAATGGGTGCCCAGTCGGGGGGTGAGCGAAACCGGACCGGGCACAGTTCCTAGTCGAGGCGTTCGATAATGGTCGCGTTTGCGGTTCCGCCACCCTCACAGATGGCGAGTAGCCCGTAACGCCCACCGCGTCGCTCCAGCTCACACAGCAGTGTCGTCATCAGTTTTGCACCGGTACAGCCCAGGGGGTGACCGTTGGCTTGGGCGCCGCCGTTGACGTTGAGCTTGTCCATATCCGCACCGACTGCCTTAGCCCAGGCCAGGGGTACCGGGCCGAAGGCCTCGTTCACTTCGTAGAGGTCGATGTCGTCGATGGTAAGCCCGGCAGTGGCGAGCACTTTTTGCGTCGCCGGGATCGGGCCTTCGAGCATGATGACCGGATC
>JBPPNE010000020.1:0-16359 GCA_051306415.1 Porticoccaceae bacterium | reverse complement strand
GCCAACGCCCGGTCGTCCAAGCTCTTTACTATTTTTGGTTTTGGCTGCGAATCCAGCAGCAAGCTTTGCGGCAGTACTTGCCCTGGGGTTGCCGATCCCGTTTGCGTTAGTAACGCCAGATAACGCCTCTTTCGCAGGCGCATTCGCAGGCGTACGTTCGGGCGGCTTCTTCACATTCACCACATTCGCCGCCGCTTCAAACAGAGTGTCGAAGCTGTTGCGCAAACACTCGGCATAGAACCCGGGGTCCGGCATCATGTCCCGGCATGAGGTGAGAGAGATGCCGATCTTGCCATCGTAACTGGCGACGGCATGAAACAAGCCAAGGCCATTCAACAATGGGCCAATCCCCGAGAAATTAACCAACCGAGCGCCTAGTAAATAGAGGGGCTGTTGTGGTCCGGGAACGTTGCTGACGACAGTCGCCGCCATTTTTTTCGCTTGCTCCTTGGTATAAGACCCCAGACTGGAGGCTAACTGGCTAACCAGGGCGAGGGTAACGGGCGGCGTGAATTTGTTGATATCCGCCAATTCCTTTGCACCAATGGCATCAGAAAGCTCCTTGGCGCTCGAGGTTGTGCGGACAACCTCCTTGAGGCGGTCAATCGGATCATTCATCTGTAAGGACAATTGGGCAATAAACAACGAAATGCGGTTGCCGGCGGTTTCAAATTCACTTTCGGGCCGGTCATTAACCGGTGCAGCCACCGGCACGGCCTGATCTACGCCTTCGCCTTTGTCTTCCAGGTAGGCTTTTAACGCGCCGGCGACAACGGCCAGCACGACATCATTGACGGTTGCTCCCGGTACCGCCAGGCGGATTTTTTTAAGTCATTCAGGCTGAAATTCACCATGTCCCAAACCCGGTGCTGAGACACATCTTGCTGAAAGCGAATTTTGGGCACCGGTGTTGCCGCACTACTGTTGACGATGTTCCGCAGGGTCTTTTGCATGATCCAACTAGCCAATGGCGGTAATGCTGTAACTAGCGGCGGTACCATTTTTGCCGCGTGCGTCGCGTTGTTGATCGCCATTCGAGCCAATTTGCCAAAAGCTCCGGGAGCGCGCTGGGGTTCCTCCGGCGTGCGTTTGATCACTCGCCGGGCGTTAGGTGTCGTATCGTGGAGGTTCCAAGTAATTTCCATCGTGGTGTGACCGTCGATAACGGCATGATGCAGCTTGGTGGCGATGGCAAAACTCGACTTTGGCATGCCTTCGATGTTGTCCAGGCCTTCGATGACGCACATTTCCCAGAGGGGGGCGGCTGAGATCGAGAGGTCTCGCATGAAATCGGGCGACCTGAATACAAAACTGCCGCCAGTCGCCAGGGCGCGGCAGGGCAACATGGCGGACATGAAACTCGACATCAAAATAATCGTCGTCCACCCAGTAGGGGTAATCCAGATCAAACGGCAGGCGTTCCAGCTTGCGCCGAAACACGGGAGACTCACCGATTCGGTCGTCGATTTGTTGCAGGATTTGTTTGAAGCGAATTTTCCCGCCTTTCGCCGTTGACTGATCGTAAAAATACAGCATGGTGACGCCCATGTGGGTATTAGGCGCATCCAGATACAGGAAGGTCGTGTCTTGGCCGTGCAGTTGTCTAATCATTTCTAGTACTCCGATTGGACCATTTGGATGCCTGGAAAACCGGTATTTATATAATCTATAGATATAGTTAACATTCTTATTGTTGTATAATTCACGATGAAGATAGAGTCAAGAAAATAACCAGTGCTGGCGCCGCCGATTGACTGGGCACAGCTGAATTTCCTTCGTTCGGCGGCCAGCTTGAGCTAGGCTGAGTTCAGCGGGCGACTGCTGGGTGACTTGTCTCACGCCATACCGTATTCTTCCCCGCGCATTTCCCCAGCGGAACCATCATGTACCAGCTCTTGCGCAGCGCGCTATTCAGACTTCCGCCGGAAACGTCCCATGAGTTGTCGCTGAAGTCGTTACGCGCTGGCGAGCGGATCGGTTTGCTAGGTTGTTTGGCCAGACGCCCTCAGGCTTGCGCGGTGCGCCTGATGGGGTTGGATTTTCAGAATCCGGTGGGACTGTCAGCTGGCCTCGACAAAAATGGCGATTACTTCAATGCGCTCGGTGCGCTGGGCTTCGGTTTCATCGAAATTGGAACCGTCACGCCGCGACCACAGCCGGGAAACTCCAAGCCACGGTTGTTTCGTTTGCCCGAGCACGCAGCCATCATTAACCGCCTCGGGTTCAACAATCTGGGCGTGGATTATCTGGTAGAACAAGCGGCAAAGCGCCGTTTTGACGGCATTCTCGGTATCAATATTGGCAAGAACGCCGACACACCGCTAGCGAGAGCAGCCGAAGATTATCTTATGGGTATGGAGAAAGTGTACCGCCATGCTGATTATATCGCGGTCAATATTTCCTCGCCCAATACGCCCGGACTGCGGGATTTGCAGCTCGGTGACAGCCTCGCGCAACTGCTGGGACAACTGAAGGACGCCCAGCGTCGCCTCGCCGACCGCCATGCTCGTTACGTCCCGCTCGCCGTCAAGATCGCGCCCGATCTGGATGCTGGCGCGATTGTCGACATCGCGGCTCTGTTGATCAAATATGCCATCGACGGTGTGATCGCGACCAACACTACGTTGTCTCGCGACGGTATCGAGGAATCGTCTATTGCTGGTGAAACGGGTGGCCTGAGCGGCGCGCCGCTGCGGACGCGGGCGACAAAAGTCATTGCCGTTCTCGCCAAGGCTCTCGATGGCGCGCTGCCCATCATCGGTGTTGGCGGCATCATGAGCGGCGAGGACGCGGCGGAAAAAATCGCCGCCGGTGCGAGCCTGGTGCAGATTTACACGGGGTTTATCTATCGGGGACCGCGATTGGTGGGGGAAGCGGTGGACGCTATACGCCCACTGGTCGCTTCCCGAAGCCTTGATCAAGGCTTGTTGGGGGCGAAGCCCCCGGGGTGAAAGTGGGAGTTAAAGTGAAACCACCTTATGCTGACTGGTCGATGCCTTGTATCCTTGCCATTGGTCTTCCCTGCCTTCCTGCCAACCCCTGAACCATTCTCGCTGGACGACGGTGCCGTCCTGGTGGGGGCAGTGGTCGCTGGCGCGACCATTGAAACCGAGTTGATAGCCTTTGACGAAGGCGCGATGGACACTGTCTCTCTTCTGTCTTTTCATACGCGGTGACACTCCTGCTCGAAAAGGCCAGCCAAGTGGCTGAAAGAATGATGACTGTTTGGTGGCGCTGGCCCAGTTCAACAAATCGGTAACAGCCTGTCGAAGATTTTGTTTGTCTATCACTCGGGGATTTAATTTCTCTCGGTAATCAGCAATCGGTTTTCCATTGAGGTCAGCCCATTGGTTAAAGCACTTTTTATTAGCTGTCCCAAAGGATTAGAAGAGCTTCTTGTTAAAGAGCTTGGCGATCTTGGCGCGGGCTCGGTGAAATCTCGGGTCGCGGGCGTAGAGTGTGGCGGCGATCTTGCCTTGGCTTATCGGATTTGCCTGTGGTCGCGCTTGGCCAATAGGGTGCTGTTGCCGCTGATCCGTTTCCCAGTCAACAGCGCCGATGACCTCTACGCGGGCGTGGCGGGGGTAGATTGGGCTCAACACTTCGGCGTCGACGCCAGTATTGCGGTGGATTTTCATGGTGTTGGCGCTGGGATCAACAACACTCGATTTGGCGCGCAGCGGGTCAAGGATGGCATTGTCGATGTCTTTCGTGCTCGCACCGGGGGGCGTCCGAGTGTTGATATCCAAGCGCCGGATATCCGTATCAATGCCCATTTGGCCAAGGGGCAGCTCACGCTTAGTCTCGATCTTGCCGGGGAGAGCCTGCATCGCCGCGGTTATCGCACCCACTTGGTTGCCGCTCCACTCAAGGAGAACCTCGCTGTTGCCCTTTTGCTGAGGGCCGGCTGGCCGGCGATTGCCGCTGCCGGTGGGGCGCTGGTGGATCCGCTCTGTGGCGGCGGCACGTTACTGATCGAGGCGGCGATGATCGCGGTGGATATCGCGCCAGGATTGTCGCGCCAGCGCTTTGGTTTCACCGCCTGGCGCCAGCATCAGCCGGCTTTGTGGGCGGCGCTGGTGGCGGAGGCGGAGGCGCGCAAAGTCGCCGGTCTCGCTCGCGGCTTGCCACCGCTGTTCGGCGCTGATGCGGATGAACGAGCGATCCAGGCGGCCGCCGACAATATCGACCAGGCCGGACTTGAAGCGTTTATCCATCTGGAATGTCAGTCGGTCGCCGATTGCCGCAATCCGCTTGTCCTCGCGACCGGCGGCACTGAATTCTCCGGGGCTTCTCCCACAGTAACGGGGCTGGTTATCACCAACCCACCTTACGGCGAGCGGCTGGGTGAGGTAGAAGATTTGCGCGGTCTGTATCAGGTGCTGGGCGACACCCTAAAGCGGGAATTTCCCGGTTGGCACGTGGCGGTGTTCACCGGCAACGAGGCGCTCGGCTTCGAACTGGGTCTGCGCAGTCACCGCCGCTATCAATTGTTCAATGGGGCTATCCCCGCGCAATTGCTGCTATTTGATATCCGCACCCAGGCCGAGGCGGTGGCTCAGCAGCGTGAGCGGAAGGTCCAGGCCCTCAGTCCTGGTGCCGAAATGCTGGCGAATCGGCTGCGCAAAAACCAGCGCAAGTTGGCCGCTTGGTTGAAGCGCGACGGTGTCCAGTGCTACCGACTCTATGACGCTGACCTACCGGAGTATGCCGTCGCCATCGATTACTATGGTGATGCTGTGCATGTGCAGGAATATACGCCACCGGACTCCATTGACACCACCACCGCGATTCGCCGCATGGTCGATGTGCGCGCGGCGGTCAATGCCGTTCTGACGCCCGCCAAAGAAGAGTTGTATTGCAAGGAGCGCCGTCGCCAGCGTCGTGAATCCCAATACCAGCGCATGGATGGTGGCGGCCGAGGCATTTTTGAGGTTGCCGAAGGCGGGGCCAGATTCGAGGTCAATCTCGCCGATTATCTCGACACGGGTCTGTTTCTCGATCATCGGCCCGTGCGCCGATTGATTGCGGGTCTGGTGAGCGGTAAGCGCTTCCTCAATTTGTTTTGCTATACCGCCACGGCGACGGTTCAGGCCATCCTTGGAGGGGCCGTCGAGAGCCTGAGCGTGGATATGTCGAATGTCTACCTGGCGTGGGCAGAGCGCAATATTCGTCTCAATGGCCTCGATCCGAGCGCTCATCTGCTGTTGCGGGCCGACTGCCTGGAGTGGCTCGCGAGTGCCGCTGGCGAGGCCCGCTACGATGTCATCCTGCTCGATCCACCCACTTTCTCCAACTCAAAAAAGATGATCGCTCTGCTCGATGTGCAGCGCGATCACCCGGTCTTGATTACCCAGGCCATGAGTCTTCTTGCGGACGGCGGCAGTCTTATTTTTTCCACCAACTTTCGCCGTTTCGACATGGACCCCGTGGTCGCTGAGCGCTACGCAGTGAAGGACATCAGCGCCCGGACGCTCGACCCGGATTTCGCGCGAGACCCCCGTATACACCGCTGCTGGATCATTACCCACAAAACGGCAACCGCCAGCTAAGGCCAGTTACAACTTTCCCTGTTCCCGAATGCTGTTCTACACTCGATCCGGTGTCCGCCGCGTCAATCGCGCAATACCCGGACAGGTAAGCTAAACAAATGAGTCAAAAAATAGCGGGGTTTGTTGAGAACCGTCGAGCTTGCCCGCGAGGTTGGCGGCGGGAAAAGCGGGCGAACAGCACGCTCCAACTGATACGGAGGATACGCTCATGCAAGTCGGCATTACCCAGGTGTTAGCGAACAGCCAAGCCGACCCGGCAGTGGTCGCCCGGCGCGCTGAGGAGTTGGGCTTTGAGTCCTACTGGCTGCCGGACCACACGATATTGCCGGTGCAATCGACGACCCGCTATCCCGGTTCGCGCGCCGGCGCACGGGAGCCGGACACCCTGTGGCAGATACCCGACCCGTTGATCGCGTTGAGCCGCGCCGCAGCGGTCACCAGCCGGCTCAAACTGGGCACCGGTATCTGCCTGGTGCCGGAACGCAACCCAATTCTGCTTGCGAAGCAGATTGCGACGTTGGACGATCATTCTGGCGGTCGTTTTTTGTTTGGTATTGGCGCCGGTTGGAATCGAGAGGAATGCGAGATTCTTGGCGGCGATTTCGATCATCGCTGGACGCAAGTGAAAGAGTATATCGACGCTATGAAAGTCCTGTGGCAGCAGGATATCTCCGAGTTTCATGGCCGCTATGTGGATTTTCCGCCTGTGCGCTGCTTTCCTAAACCAGCGGCAAAACCTTATCCGCCGATTCTCCTCGGCAATATAGGCAGCCCACATGCACTCCGTCGCGTGGTGGAATGGGGCGATGGCTGGATGCCGGTGATTCGCAACGTCGAGGAATTCGCCGCTGGAGTGCAGGACATCCGCAAACTCGCAGACCAGGCCGGCCGGGATATCGGCACCCTTGATTTCACGGTGTTTGGCATGCATGGACAATTTCGCAACGCCGAGGATATCCGCGCGCTGGCTCGAGTTGGTGCGGGACGGGTGATTCTGTGGCTCAAGCGCCTCGACCTCGATGGCATCCTGAGCGAGCTTGAAGAACTGGCGGGGCTAGTGTTGCGGTAACGCATATCGCCCAGAATTCATATTTTAAAACAAGTTATTTCAATTAGTTATACGTATAATTTAATGTTAATGGGGAATTTTAAGCCGCCCTGTTCGCTCCCCCAGCGCAGGTCAAACCGCCGCAAGGGATTTTGCGATGCTCAACTCGTGCCCGCTCGGGTCGCGAATGTGGAAATAGCGCTCACCCCAGGAGGCGTCAGCCGGCGCGGTCTCACCGACGTAACCTTGCGCCAGCAGTTGCTGGTAGATGGCGTCGACATCCTCGACATGAAAAATAATCCGTCCCCAGAACCCGGGCGTCATCGCGGGTTTCGCGATCAGATTGATGTAACAGGCGCCTGCGTGGAGGCTGGTGAAGAGGGCGGTGCTGCCGCCATAGCGAATCGTCATGCCGAGAGTCTGATAGAACGCAACGCTGGCCGCCATGTCGCTGGCGGTCAGCGTGACTGCGCTGATCAGCCGGATTCCACCGGGTGGATGGCGCGCTGTGCCGTCCGGCGTTGTTTCAACTGTCATCGTGGATCACATGCTCAATGCCGTACCACATCGGCGAGTGGGCGAGATCGATGAAGTGCTGTTCATCTTCGTAGAGCGCGGCGAAGGCGGCGCGCGCTTGCGGGGTCGATGCTGCGCGTGTCATGGCGTCTTCGCTCGTCCACCACAGCTCGGCGATGCCGTCGAAGGCGGCGGGCGAATTGCGAAACGTCGCGGCCTTGGCGCTCAAGGTATCGAAGCCCGCGTGAAACTGCACGTAGCGGGTGAACCCGATGGCCGGCTGCAAGCTTTTAACCAGCGGCGCGTGACGGTTGAGCCAATAATCCTGGAATGCCTCCCGGCTCATGCCGGGCTTTCTGCGCAGACAAAACGCGAGCTTGATCATCGCGGTCATCCTGTTTTCCAATGTTCGAAAGGTGATGCTAACATGCGGAGACACACCCAATCTTGACAAGGGGACATAACAATGGCTACGCCCGCCAGCACCACCGTTACCTCGCTCCGCCAACGGGTTTCCTCCGAAGAGTGGGAGGCCCGTGTCACTCTCGCCGCCTGCTATCGACTGGTCGCTCACTACGGCTGGGACGATCTTATCGCCACCCACATTTCGCTGCGCGTGCCCGGTCCGGAGGAGCATTTCCTGCTGAATCCCTTCGGCATGATGTTCGGCGAAATTACCGCCTCCAGCCTGGTCAAGGTGGATCTTGCCGGCAACCTGGTCAGCGAGACCAACTACAAGCTCAACAAGGCCGGCTATGTGATCCACAGCGCGATCCACGAGCACCGGTCCGACGTTCAGTGCGTATTTCACACTCACACCACGGCCGGGATGGCGGTGTCGGCACACCGCGACGGCCTGTTGCCGCTGTCACAAACCTCGCTGATTGCGCTCAGTTCGGTGAGCTATCACGACTACGAGGGCATTGCGCTGAATCCCGATGAAAAGGTGCGTCTAGTCGCCGATCTCGGCAGCGAATGGACGATGATCCTGCGCAATCACGGCCTGCTGGCGACGGGCGTCAGCGCCCCGGACGCGTTTTACCGGCTCTATTTTCTTGAGCGGGCCTGCGCTATGCAAGTGGCGGCGCTCGCCGGCGGACAGCCGCTGACGACACCGTCGACGGCGGTGCAGGCGCTGACTAAGGAGCAGGGGAAGCGGGCTTTCGGCGAGGGCGCAGAGCTGATCTGGCCGCCACTGACGCGCATGCTGGATGCCAAGGATCCGTCGTATCGCAATTGATTGGCCCGTCGGACCCCGATGGGCGTTCAAACACAAGGCAAGAGCGCAAAACCCATGTCCGTCGACAGGCAAGCCGTTGCTGAATCAATCCATCAACTGACACGCCTGCTCGCCGAGTGCCGGCAGGCGGTGGTATTTACTGGGGCCGGCATCAGCACCGAATCGGGTATTCCGGATTTCCGCAGTCCGGGCGGGGTTTGGTCGCGCCACAAGCCCGTGATGTTCAAGGACTTCCTGGAGTCGGAAGACGCCCGCCGCGATTCCTGGCGGCTCAAATTCGAGTTCGATGACAGCATGAAGGACGCCAAGCCCAATCGTGGTCACCTCGCCATCGCCGATCTGGTGCGCCGCGGCGTCGTTAGCCATGTCGTTACCCAGAACGTCGATGGCCTCCATCAGGCCGCGGGCGTGCCCGACGACAAAGTGGTCGAACTGCACGGCAACACTACCTATGCCCACTGCCTGGATTGCCGCGCGCGCTATGACCTCGCGCCGATACGCGCGGCGTTCCTTCGTGATGGCACGCTGCCGCAGTGCCTGCTCTGCGGCGGGTTGGTGAAGACCGCGACCATCTCCTTTGGTCAACCGATGCCGGAGGATGCCATGGCCGCCGCCGAGCGCGCGACCCTGGCTTGCGATCTGTTTCTTGCGATTGGATCATCCCTCGTCGTCTATCCCGCCGCTGGTTTTCCGCTGCTCGCCAAGCGCAACGGCGCTCGCCTTGGCATCATCAACCGCGACCCAACCGACCTCGACAGCACCGCCGATCTCGTGATCAATCACGAAATCGGCGAGGTAATGGGTGGTTTGGTGGCAGTGAACTGAGCGCCGCAATTTATTCTGAACGCTATCCGATGCCACAGCCTGATATGCCAATTCTGACGCTGTATACCGGCGTCGGCTGCCATCTGTGCGAGCAGGCGCGGGTGCTGCTACAACCGCTGATCGCGGAAACCGGCTGGCAGCTGCGGGAAATCCGCATCACCGGCAACGCCGAGTTGGCGCGCCGCTATGGCCTGCGTATCCCCGTCGTGGTAACGCCTGATTGCCGCGACAAGGGCTGGCCGTTCACGCCTGGCCAGATCCGGCGGTTGCTGCAGCAGGGGTGATGGAGCCCGACATGTGAGAGCGGCGTCGAGATGCTCAGCCCAACCCCTTGCCGAAGAAAACCAGGAAGCTGGTGGCGTAGCTGCGCCAGCGCTTTGGTAGCGTCAACCGGGTCGTCAGTCGATACGTTCTGCCCAGTGTGTGCATCGCCATTAGGCTCCGCTGGTAGAGTTTCAGGTGAGTCAGCTGCCGGCCCAGCACCGAAATTACGACCTGGGCCGGGCTGTGCTGGTCTGGACTTCAGCCGAGGCCAAGTCCCTTCGCCACGCCGTCGCCATAGGCCGGATCGGCTTTGCGGAAATACTCGACCTGACGTTGCTGAATGGCTAGCGGCACTGGCTTCAGCGCGCCGACCAAGTGGGCGATCAGGCGTGTCTTTTCGCTCGCGCTCATCAGCCGAAACAGATCGCCGGCCTGGCTGTAATCGTCACTACCTCGCGGGTGATCGTAGCGGTCGGCGTCGCCGCTGATTCGCAGCGACCTTGATCAAGTGAACTTGCTGCTACTTGCGGAAGGTCATTGTCTTACCCAGCAGGCGATGAAAGTCTGCGGTATTCGGGATCGGTCGCGCGGCGAGGAGATGGCCGATCTGCGCGCGGCCAGTCTGGAGACCCTGTTGCAACTGGTGGGTGCCCTTCCGTAGCACGCTAGTGCCGGCGCTCGCATTATGGGGCGCCTGGACTACCGATGTGGGAGTGAACTTCCGGCCGATCAATTTACCCGGGGCGGCGCGGACGATTGCGCTGGTGTTTCGTAGCGGCTTTCCCTGGATGGCGGCGCTAAGGGCGCTTGCGACAGTGATCCGTACGAATCTGCCCAACACCGTGCGGTCAGTCGCGCCCGCTTAACCGCAGGCCCGATAAATGGACACCGGTACCGCACTTGTGCGCGTTGCTGGTGTCCGATCTTTTGGCGATGGAATATTTTGCATTTAATCGGCAATAACCCAATACTAATCAAATGTCCTATCGCGAAATAGTTGTCTAGTTGCGCATTGGCGGTCGATTTGTTTTAGTAACTTTCCAAACCTTGGACTTATAGGTAGACATTATGTAGAAAAGTCGTCGGATCCTCGTCGCGCCAGCGACGAACCATTGAGTCACAAAGCAGCAGTTTTTATTATCTGATCGCTAACACCAAGGAGATACTCATGAGCAAACTAGCATCGTTGGCCGAAGCCATTGAGCAACTGGAGAAGGAGGGCAGTACAGCAGCCAAGGAAGTGAAGGCGTTTGTCGAAAGAGATTTGCACGACATCAAGCAGGCACTGGCGGATTTGCAGCCCTACTTGTCGGGGCTGAAATCCGGCTTGAACAAGGATGTCAAACAAGTGCAGAAGCAAATTGAACACTCGGTAGAGGAGCGTCCTTGGGCTGCGATAGGCGTTGTCGGATTAACTGCATTTGTTCTCGGCGTATTGTTCGGAAGCGGGCGCAAATGAATTTGCGCGGAGTTGCGTGCACCGTGCCCCAGCTGTTACGGGATTTAATTCTTAGAGCCGCGTGGGTGCAGTGCAAACGTGAGAGCGTGCTCGCTTATATCAAGTTCTTGCGGGCCATGCGGAAAGGCGTAGCTAGCTACCTCTTGGCCCTACTTTTTCTGCATGCGCTGATTATTGGTTTTTTTGGCAGCAGTGTGGTCATTGTCTTTCTGGCTACGGAGGATCCCCGCACTCGATTGTGGGCTTTACTCGCCATTTTCGTGGCTGCGTTCCTGGTGCCGCTGGTGGCCATTGCCTACCTGCTGTCGGAGCGCGTCTGGTTCAAGTTATCGGGTGCGGAAAAGCAGGTTGACAGCGTTTGCGAGTCCGAGCAATAGCTGAGCGGGGTCAACTGCTTTCCCTCATCTGTGCCCTATAACGCGCCAAATACCTTCTTCGCCAGTTGACCGGCGGCCGCCGCCGGATTTTTGCGAATGGATTTCTCTTCCTCCGCAATCATCAGAAACAGACCGTCCAGCGTTTTCTCGGTGACATAGTCTTCGAGGTAGGCATCGGGCTGCTTGGCCCCGGCAAGGGGGCCGGCCTTGCCGGCGAACTGCTGGTATTTCTCGGTAAGCTTGACGCTTGCCATCGCCTTGCGGATCACCGGTTTGAATTTTTCGGCGAGGGGCGTCGAGGTGGTGCGGCGGAAGTACTGGGTCGCGGCGTCGTCACCGCCGGCGAGAATACCCTTGGCGTCTTCGACGGACATCTGCTTGATGGCATTGACCAGCAGCAGCTTGGCCTCGGGCACGGCGGCTTCAGCGGCGCGGTTCATGGTGGCGACCAGGTCATCGGCCTGTTTGCCCATGCCGATCCCGCGCAGAATACTGTCGGCTTTTTGCAATTTGCCCGGCAGTGGAATTTTTACCTTTGGATTGCCGAGAAAGCCGTCGGGACGGCCGAGAAAATCCACCGCTCTACCCGCGCCCTGGGTCAAGGCTTCCTTGAGGCCGCCGCTGGCATCGGTGCCGGAAATGTCGGCGAGCGACAGCGCCTGGGCGGCTGCGGCCAGAATGCCGCCGATGATCAGAATCGAGAGCTTGCGCATATTATTGTCCTGTTGGGGTGCTCGGTGGAACTGGAGTATATCGTCTCGGGCCGAGCGATTCATTGTTTGTTGAATTGGGTTTGTTGAACTGGGTTTACTGAGCCGGGTTTGCTGAACTGGAGGCTAGGGCTTGCTCCGCGTTATCCCACTGGATTTGATCGACGCCTCGGGGATCGAACCGCGCACGGCGAGCGCGATGAATTGGGTGAACTCTCGCGATGAGAAGTTGTTGTCTCCTACCAGAATCAGCGTCTGTCTCCCCTGGAAGATGGGGCCGCGCGTGATGCCTTCGATATTGGCGAGAGCAACGGCCGAGCCATCATCGTTTTTCATTTCAGCCAGGTCTAGAAGCAGCGTCTTGGTGACCGGCATAGCCGTTGTGCCGGCAATGGAATCGAGCGCCGACACATCGGTTGCAGTGCGCGCGTCAACCAGAAACAGACGAATGCTGTAGCCCGTCGTTGGCGTACCCGGCGTTGCCGCCCCAGCGGCAAAGGAGCGCTCGATGGCGATAAATTGGCGCTCATCAATGGCGAGCAGGTCGGTGAGGCTATTGACCGCGAGCTGGCCGGGGAGTCTTGGCGGCATTACCACAGGAGCTACCGGATAGATGTACTCGGCCAGTGGCTGGCCGGAATCCACCGCCAGTGCGAGGATCCGTGCGTTGGAACCCGCGGTCAGCGATGCTGGATCGCCGTCCTGCGCAAGCGCGTTTTCAGTGGCGGTGTAAAGAATCCTGCCGTCGATGGATAGCGCCAGACTCTCGAAGCTCAGGTTGTCGCGAATGCCGCGATCACCGGTTGCCCGTCCGCCCGCCGTGCCCGCCGGGTGGTAGCGCGCCGGCACCGTGAAATCGCGCAAATAGTGTCCATCGAGGGTCATCGCACGCACGCTTGGAGCCTGGAAATCGCCGTCGGCGCGACGCCCTTCGTTGCTCCAGTAGAGTTGCTTGCGCCTAGCATCAAAGCGCAGACCTTCAGGATCGAGGCGACCCTCGGGATAGGTGCTGCCATCGACGCGACGCAGTGTCGTTACCGCGATGAAAGCAACGCCGCGATGGTCGGGGTTGGCTGTGTGTTGGAAGGCTGTGAGATCCAGCGAGAGCTGGTAGAACCGTGCCGGCTGCACGCTGCTGCGGTCGTCGCTGAGGGCCAGGTAGTGCCCGCTTGCCGGATCGTAATCGATTCCCGATAGACCGCCGACGGTGGTGCCGAGAAATTGACTGCCGGTTGGCAGAATCTGCTGGCCGAGATAATCCAATCCGCTGATGCCGGCTTGGGCAGCGGCGGTGACTATCCACAGCGTGACGGCAGTGATCGAACGGCAAACGATGGTGCCTGTTGCGGATCCGCTCATGCAAGGGGTCTCTTGCCAGAGTGCTAGTCGACTAGTGTGTCGCCCCAGGGTGACAATCCTGCGACACCGTCGCGAGCACTGCCCGGTGGGTGTGGCGATGCAGTTACCTATTTTTTCGTGCTTATTTTTTACTGCGATGGTCCGCGTGTGGCGAGTTCACCAGGACAAAGTTTAGGCGACGCAATCCAACACTCAATCCACCAGTCCGGCTTCGGCTTCCTCCCGACCGCGCTGGCGACGCTCGGCTTCCTTGCGGGCTTCCTCGATCTGGTGCATGACGGCATCGACGTCGGCCGCAGTTTCATCGTGAACAAAGCGGCCGGTGAGCCGTGAGTCCGGGCGCAAGCGGTGACTTTTGAACAGCTCCCATATTTCGTGGGCGTATTCCGTCGCGAGCAGCTCGGGCGCGAAGCGACCGCAGTAGGCGCGAATATTGTTGACGTCGCGCTCCAGCATCTTGAAGGCATTGTTATTGCCTGCCGCGTTCACCGCCTGTGGCAGGTCGATAATCACCAGGCCATCGGTGCCGACCAGCACATTGAATTCCGACAGATCGCCGTGCACCAGTCCGCTACACAGCATGCGCACAACCTGTGTAATCAGAAAATCGTGCCATGCGCGCGCCTCCTCCGCTGTCGGCTCAACATCGTTGAGGCGGGGCGCGGCCTGGCCGTCCGCTCCGGTGATGAGCTCCATCAGCAGCACGCCGTCGACAAAACCGTGGGGCTTGGGCACTCGCACCCCGGCGGCGTCAAGTAGATAGAGCGCATCTACCTCGGCGTTTTTCCAGGCCGTCTGCTCCACGTTGCGGCCATGTTTGCTACGCTTGCCGATCGCGCGCTGATCGCGGCTGCTACGGGTTTTGCGGCCCTCCTGATACTCCGCAAGCTTGTGGAAGCTACGCTGTTCAATGGCCTTGTAGACCTTGGCGCAACGGATGTGGTTGCCACAGGCGACCAGGTAGACCGATGCCTCCTTGCCACTTTTGAGTGGGCGAATGACTGCATCGACGATGCCGTCATCAATCAGTGGCTGGAGGCCTTTGGGGATTTTCATGCGGAAAAGTAGATCAACCTCGATTGTTGCGCGTAGTCACTCGCACGGGTGAACCGGTGATGCCGGGACTGCTGCTATTTGCTGGCTTTCTTTTCCTTCTTTGCGGTTTTCTTTTCCTTTGGGGTCTTGGTGGGCTTTTTCTTGTCGGTTTTCTTGCTGTCCATACCTTTGCTCATGGTGTCCTCTCAACTGGCGGTTAGGGTGATGCGGGGAAGGGTAGTTTAACGGTATATCGGCCTCAGTGGAGCACGTACGCATCGCAATAACTTGTCCGCGAACCGCTACCGGGTTCTGGCAACAAATTCACCCGTGATCGGCAGCGTGCTGAGGCCACGAAAACTGAGACTGTCGAGCCACGCGGGCTCGCCGCCAACCAGCCGGGGATTGCGGATGCGGTCGGCGAAGATCGGCAGCGCGATACGGCCCTCCAGCCGCGCCAGCGGCGCGCCGATGCAGAAGTGGATGCCGTGGCCGAAGGCGAGTTGCCCGAGGGGTGTGCTGCCGGATGGCGCGCGGCGAATATCAAAACGGTGGGGGTCGGCAAAGACTTCGGGGTCGCGATTTGCCGCGTTGATCATCGCGAACACGCGCTGGCCCTTGTGGATGTGGTGGCCGTGAAACTCGATATCCGCGCCGGCAACGCGGGTGACGGCGGCATTGGGGCCATCGAGACGGAGAATTTCCTCGGCAGCTTGCTCCGCGAGCTCCGGGTGCCGGCGCAACTCTTCGAGCTGTGCGGGATTCTTGGTCAGGTAATACATGCCGGTACCGAGCAGATTGCCGGTGGTCTCGTGACCGGCGAACAGGAGCAGCACGCAGGTCGCGATCAGCTCGTCCTCATTCAGCACCTCGCCTTCGTCCTCGGCGCGGATCAGGTCGGTGATCATATCGTTGCGCGGCCGCCGGCGCCGCTCGGCCACCAGATCATGAAACGCCGCAGTCATCTGCGCGGTGGCCGCCTCGGCGCGGGCATATTTGTCTGGCGTCACCCGTGAACTGCCGATGAACAGGCCGAGGTCGTCGGACCAGAGCTTGAAGTGCTCGATCTCCGAACGCGGCGCGCCCAACATTTCCATGATCACGGAGGCCGGTATGCGGTAGGCGAGGTCGCGGATGAAATCGATCTCGGCGCGGCCGGCTACTTCGTCGATGACCTCGTGGACGATCTCGGCGATGCGCGGCGCCATGCCGTTCACCGCGCGCGAGGTAAAGCCGCGATTGAGCAGACGGCGCAGGCGGGTGTGGTCGGGTGGATCGAGAAACACGGTCCACAGGCTGACGGAGGATTCGAGATTCCGCACGCGCTCGCGTTGGGCTGCCGGCAAGTTGTCAAAGAAGGGCTTCATGCGCTCGGCGGAAAACCGTTTGTCGAGCAGAATGGCCTTGCAGTCCTCGTGGCGGGTCACCACCCAGCCCCGCAGCGGTTCGCTCCAGTGCACCGGTGCCTCGCGCTGTAAGCGTTCGAACAGCGGGAAGGGATTGTCGATGACGGCGCGGGTGCTGGGGTCGTAGCACAGCGTGTCGTTGGTCATGGGCGGTTCTCCTTGAGTGTTGCCACGGGTGTACACAGCGTGTGTTCGCAATGCGTCGTGGCGGCGATTGATGTAGCAGCTATTGATGTGTGGTGGCAGTTGATGTGCCGAGGATGTGCGCCGAGGATGTGCGCCGCCATGATGGCTTGCGGCCATCGGTTACGCAATTGCGGATGGTGTTGGCCTTGTGACTGGATTGCTCCAGCAAATGCTGTCATAACCCTGGCGTAGAATGATGGGGAGAGCGTCAATCGATCTGTGAGTGCAAAACAATGGCTGGCCGCGCAGCGCTTCAACAGGAGGGAGATGGCAATGAGTTGGTCTGACGACTATCGCGCCAAGCAATGCAGTGCGGCCCAGGCGGTGGGCGCCATCAGCAGTGGTGACGTGGTCTACCACGCGGGCAATAGCGCCATGCCCG
>JBPPNE010000019.1:0-3884 GCA_051306415.1 Porticoccaceae bacterium | reverse complement strand
AATCATCGGTTACCACCCATGACGCCACACGCTTCTTTGTCAGCTTCTCTGTCGCCATCACCACCTCCCTCGCCGCGTTAGTGGCGGCTCGGGAAGGCATTATATATTATTTACGGATAAGTTCTTAGCGAATTAAGCCACTGCGTCAGATGAGATTGACTACGTCTGGCCGCAAAATGGCCGGGTTGCTGCGGAGTGGTCAGAGCGGTTTTTCAGTGAAAAGGGGGTTTATACTTCCTATACTTTCAGTGAAAAGGGGGTTTATACTTCCTATACTTGAATCGGAGC
Source organism: Porticoccaceae bacterium (assembly GCA_051306415.1). Taxonomy (GTDB): domain Bacteria; phylum Pseudomonadota; class Gammaproteobacteria; order Pseudomonadales; family Porticoccaceae; genus CBDDRG01. The sequence goes on along the minus strand of JBPPNE010000019.1, from coordinate 3,596 downwards.
CGAGACGGCGAAGGTTTAACAGTTAAAAGGAGGACGAAGCATGGGATCGAACATATTTTATATTATCGGCGTGATCGTGGTGGTTTTATTTGTTCTCGGATATTTTGGTCTACGGTAGTCTCAACGTTCATAGTTTCTCGCAACATGGGTTAGATAACGGAATTAGCTAATCTTTAAGGGGATCGGCAAGCATCGGCGGCGGCGTTGCTGAAGTCGCGGATGCGGCCCCAACAATAAATTAGGAGGATAATCTAATGAACGACGACACGTTTGCCGGCCAGTGGAAGCAAATGAGGGGCACGCTGAAATCGTGGTGGGGCAACCTCAGCGATGACGATTTTGAAAAGATCGGTGGCCAAAAGGATAAATTGATAGGCGTTATCCAAGAGAAATACGGCTACAGCCGCGAGCAGGCTCAGAACGAGATTGAGCGACGTTTTAATGAATATGGCGGTCCGGGCAGCGGAGCGTGGTCGAGCGCAGGCGCAGCCGTTGAAGACCTCAAGGCCAAGGCTTACGAGTATGGCGCGAGTGCCGCAAATAAGGCGCGCGAAGCCACAGCCGGGGTAGCGAGCGGGCTGGAAACAGCGGAGTCGTACTTAAAAGAAAAAGACTTTACAACTATCGCCGCAGATGTGAAGAGTTGGGTTCGCAAATACCCGTTACAATCGGCATTGATTGGGGCCGGCTTGATCTTTCTGCTGACGCGAAACTCAAAAAGATAGCGAGTGCGATCTTAGGGGGGAGCCGATTTTTTAATGGACTTCCCTTTAGTGCGTTTGCGTTTTCGTTTGCGACGCTTCGGATCGACGAGCACCTGGATTTTGTCGGATCTAGATTTTCGTAATTTCTGCAATGCCTAAACCTCCAGTCTCTTTCATCATTTGCTTGTCTTCGTTGTCTGACAGCATGATGAGGGTAATTTATTATAAAAGAGGGCGGGTACATAGGTCCGCCCTCTTTCCACATTCCGCTTTCTGCTAACGATTCGGTTCAGACGGCTCCGAAATGTCTTTGAGGGTTTCCTCCGCAAGCAGTTCGTCTTCAGTCCCTTCGGTGCGGACGGCGAGATCGCCCAGGGACAGCATCCCTATCAACTGCTTTTCTCTGTTCAATATAGGCAAACGTCGAATTTGTTGCGTTTCCATTACTGTCGAAGCTTCATCGATGCGCTCTGCGACTTTGTATAACCCTGGCTGACCCCGTTTATATAATGTAGCGCCGTAGAATCTTCTGCTACTGTCGATATGTGCGAGTCTGCCGCCTTATTGAATCACAATTCATACAGAAGAGTCGCAAACAGAATGCCAGTTTGTCCGACGGAGAGGTGCGAAGGATCTCCCCGACATGAGACAGATTACGATACCGGTTGCCATTTTCGAGACAGACGTGCTTCTCCGCGGACGGAATCTTGCATTATTTCTGTCAATCTGGGGTCTTTTAAAAATGCTCGCCGACCTCCGATCGCTATTTCAACGGGAGAACACGCGTGGTGATTTATAAAAACAGGTTTCTCAAGCTGCTATTGATATTGCCGCTGATTTCGTTGATGGGGTGCCAGCGCGATCCGGGGCCGCAGAACAAAACGGACAATCCGCCGGCGCCTGCGGTACCGCGGCTCGATCGCGGCACCGCCCCGGCGGCGTCTTATGCGGATGTTGTCGAGCGAGTGGCGCCGTCGGTGGTGACGATTCGTTCAGCAAGCCGTTCGCGGGCGCCCAGGCAATTTCCATTTTTCAAGGATCCTCGTCTCGGCGATCTATTTGGCCGCATGTTCGGCGAGCCGCCGGCTCAAGGCGGGCGGGTTCGCTTGGGATTGGGTTCGGGGGTGGTCGTGCGACCCCGATGGTTACATCCTAACGAACCATCACGTGGTCGATGGCGCGGATGAAATTAGCGTCGAGCTGTCCAACCGGCGCAGCTTTACCGCCAAAGTGATCGGCAGCGATCCGCCGAGCGATCTCGCCGTCCTCAAGATTGACGCGGCCAATCTGGCGGCGCCCTCATTTGGCAACTCCGACGAAGTGCGCGTCGGTGACGTCGTGCTGGCGCTGGGCAATCCACTGGGCATCGGCCAAACCGTCACCGCCGGGATTATCAGCGCTAAGAGCCGGTCGACCGGATTGAGCGGCAGCTTCGAAGATTTTCTTCAAACCGATGCGCCGATCAATCAAGGCAACTCGGGCGGCGCCTTGGTCAATAGCGCCGGTTTGCTCGTCGGTATCAACTCACAAATCCTCTCGCCTTCGGGCGGCAACATCGGCATCGGTTTCGCGGTGCCGATCAATATGGCGGGCAATGTGATGGAGCAGTTGATCAAAAATGGCAAAGTCCAGCGCGGCCATTTGGGTATCGGCATCGCGCCAGTGACGCCGGAAATCGCCCGCTATTTCTAGAGGGGAAGAAATATGTCAAAAAATACTGAGGGCTTATTGGGCGAACGCGCGATTGTGATTGGCGCGGGCATGGGCGGCATGATGGCAGCGGGGGTGCTGGCGAAATTTTTCGCCGAAGTCATGGTGCTGGACAAAGACAAATTACCCGCATCGCCCGAGATGCCCAATGGCGTCCCGCAGGGTACGCAAGCCCATGTGTTGTTAGGCGGCGGCGCGCGCAATGCGGAACAGATTTTTCCCGGTCTGAACTCTGATCTTATTGCTCGCGGCGGTGTTCCCCGGAATTGGGGCCTTAATTGGCGCACATGCGATGCAGTGGGCTGGCACCCCAAACGCGACTTGGGTATAGACTTTGTAGGTACGACCCGCCCGTTCCTGGAACATGTGGTGCGCGCCAATCTGGGACGCCTGCGTAATGTCACGATACGCGATGGCGCCAAGGTCACCGGCTGGCGGGAAGGCCCGGATAAAATCACCGTCACGCTTGCGGGCGGGGCTGAGGAATCGCTGGATGCGGATTTGGCGGTGGATTCCTCTGGGCGTTCCGGGCAGGCCCTGGAAATGCTGGAGGCCAATGGTTATGGCCCGGTCAAGGAAGTGGTCATCGGCACCGGGGTAAGTTATTCGGCCGCGATTTATGAACCGACTGCCGGATGGCCCGACCCCTTGGCGGGATGCGCGATTTTCTGCGATGCGCCCTCCAGCCATGTTGGGTTTTTGATGCCAGTTGAAGGCAATCTCTGGCTGGTGGCCCTGGTTGGCCGGTTCGAGCAAGCCCCGCAAAAAGACCCTGCCGGTTTTATGGCGTTCACAAAAAATCTTCCTGATCCCTTCATCCATGACCGGATTTCCAAGGCAAAACAACTGGATCGGATCAGAACATTCCGCCCGTACCTGTCGAAATTCCGGCGCTATGACAGACTATCGCGGTCTCCGGAGCGGCTATTGCCGCTCGGTGACGCTGTCTCCCAATTCAATCCGATGTTTGGTCAGGGCATGAGCGTTGCCTCCGCCCACGCCATGTGTTTGCGTGAGGTGCTGGCGGCGCGCGCGCAAAATGATGGGGCGCTTAATGGCGCCGCCAAAGAATATCTGCAAAAAGCCTGCGCCGTTTCCGAAGAGGTGTGGCTGGGCCTTGATCCGCTGGAGTTTTCGTATGCGACAACTACCGGCGAGCGTCCAGCAGGCATTGAAGAGCAA
>JBPPNE010000018.1:0-6702 GCA_051306415.1 Porticoccaceae bacterium | reverse complement strand
TTATTTGCGCACCTTTATGTATGCGCCACCCGGGCTGCGAGTCTACAGCGGCAGAGATCGATGAGCCAAGTCCAATCAAGCGCTGAGCGCCGCTATTCATGGGCTGATGGGTTCGGCACTCCGTCCGGCTTAGTGGTCTTGTGTTCCGGGATGAGGCGGGCGGCGTCAGTCATAGGAATAACATTTTGAACGGGGGTGAACGAGTGAAGTGCACGCTAGCTTTGACGACGTGCGCTGATCCGTTACCGCTGCTTGATCGGTCGCGGCGACAAGTCTAAAGTAAGGAATCCTTGATTACGGAAAAGCGGTGACTGCCATGCTTGCCAAAATGACTTCAAAAAACCAGCTCACCCTGCCCAAGAGCATCACAACCGCGTTGGGGGTCACCGATTATTTCGATGTGGAAGTGCGCAACGGCCAGATCATCCTGACCCCGGTACGCATCCAGCGCGGCGATGCCGTGCGGGCCAAATTGGCCGAACTGGACTTAAACGAGCAGGATATTGCCGATGCCGTTGACTGGGCACGAAAAGCCCCTGCCAGAGCGAAGTCGTCCAGGCGATGAGCAGCGCCCCGCTGCGGCCCCGCGTGGCCATCGACACCAATCTGGTACTGTCCGGCGTTGATCTTTGCCCAGGGACGATTGGTGAACTTGCGGCGGGCCTGGCAAACGCAACGCATCCAGCCGCTGATTTCCCGCCACACCGCGGCAGAGCTGATGCGCGTGCTGGCCTATCCAAAATTCAAACTGTCGCCGGATGAACAGCAAGAGTTGCTGGCCGACTATTTACCCTGGTGCAACACCGTGCGGATACCCAATCCGCCGCCCGCAACCCCGCCGTGCCGCGACCCCTTCGATATGCCCTTCCTGCAACTCGCGGTAGCGGGCAAGGCTGACCTGCTGCTGAGTGGCGACCAGGACCGGCTCGTCCTCGCCGACGACTTTGTCTGCCCCATCCTCACCGCCGAACAATTTCTGAAGACACTCGCTGAATTACCGCCTCCGACCTAGGGGAACGCTGAATAAGTCCTTCGACAGGCTCAGGACGAACGGTAACTTATTGATTCCGTTCGTGGTGAGCCCTGAGCCTGCCGAAGGGTCGAACCATGAATGGAATCCATTTGTTCAGCGTTTCCCTAGACCCGGCTGAGGCTCTGGCGTCGATGGCGGGCTTTTCGGCTCGATGTGATCGGAAATGGCAGTGAACGCCGCCGGGCTCAGGGCAGCACCGATTGCGGCGGTGGCGGCTGCGGCCGGCGCGGTGCGGCCAGCCACAACATGCACGGCGCGCAGATCGCCAGGCTGCCGGCGACCAGCAGCATCACGTCGTAATCGCCGGTGACATCGTAGAGCGCGCCGCCCAGCCAGGAGCCGGTGGCGCCACCGAGCGACGCGAACATTGACAGGGTGCCGAAGATGCTGGGAAATTGTGGCCCCGCGAACAGATCCCGCGCCGCCGCCGGAATAATGGGCGCGTTGGCGGCGTAGCCGATTCCCAGCAGCAGCGCGAACACCAGCGGCATGATCGGCGCCATCTCCACCGCGGCGAGACAGATCACCGCGATAAAAATGCAGCCGAGGCCGAAACTGTAGGTGAGTTCGCGCCCGATGCGATCGGACAGCGTGCCCCAGAGAATCTTGCCGGGAATACTGGCGACGCCGATGACGCCGACAATCACCGAACCGGCGGTCTTGGCGACTCCGTGGTCCACCATGAACGCGAACTGGTGCATCAGCAGCATCTGGCTCAGGCTGCCGCCGGTAAAAAAGGCCAGCACCGCGAAGCGAAAGGCACGGGAGCGCAGCGCGCTGTGCACTGTCCAGTAGTGGGCGGGCGGCGGCACGGGCTGGTCGTCATCGGTCGGTGCGGCCGCTGGTGGCGGAACATCGGGTTCGCGCAAGATGAACAGCGCCGCGGGCGCGATCACCACCGCCACCAGCACCGCCAACACTTGGTAGGCGCGACGCCAGTCGAGGGTTTCCACCAAAAAATTGGTGAGCGGCACCACGCCGAAGATGCCGACGCCGATGCCGGCGGTGACGATGCCGAGCGCGGTGCCAACGCGGGTCGGAAACCATTTTTCCGCCAGGATCACCGAGGGCACCCAGCCACAGGCGCCGAGGCCGATGGCGCTGATCACGCCGAGCGTGATGTAGAGCTGCCACCACTGCTGAACCAGCGAGGTGAGCGCGAGCCCGCTCGCCATCACCAGGCTGCCCACCAGCATCAGCCGCCGCGGTCCGAAGCGCTCCACCAGGCGGCCCGCGATGGGACCGAAGCTGCCGTGGACCAGAATGAACACCGACATGGCACCCGCCGTGACCGAGCGCGACCAGCCGAAGTGCCCGACCAGCGCCACCAGAAACACCGAATAGGAATACCAGACCCCGTACAGGATCCCGAGCGAGCAAAACAGGGTGGCGACAATGATCGCCCCCGAGTGGAAAGAATTGGATTCGTGCAACGGGTACTCCTGGAGCCACGCAAAGAAAGAAGATCGTGGGAACCTGCGCTCCGCACATCAAAAAGCCGGCGGCATTGCCTCCGGGGAGCGCTAAGGAACCGCTGAAAAAGATCCGTTCGCCCTGAGCTTGTCGAAGGGCGTCCGCACAAGTCCCTGATATCCAGTCGTTCTCCGTTCATGGTTTCCGTTCATGGTTCGACAAGCTCACCACGAACGGAGAACTTAATCAGAGCTTCCCTAAAAAATCACCTGCGCATGCTCAATCCATCGCCGATCGCGGGGCATCCCTGCTCCGCGCCAACAGGCTGTTGAAAAACCGCTGCGGCAATCGGCGCGATCTATTGCGCGCCCCAGCCGCCATCCACGACGAATTCGGAGCCGGTAATGAAGTTGGCTTCGTCCGAGCACAGGAACAGCGACATGTTGGCGATGTCGATGGGCTTGCCGCGGCGGCCCATCGGCGTGGTGGCGGTGATGGCGTCGAGGTATTCCGGCGCCAGCGTCATCGCCAGTGGCGTCTCGATAATGCCGGGATGCACGGAGTTCACCCGCACGCCCTGCTTGGCGTATTCCAGCGCCGCCGATTTGGTCATCAGCCGCACCGCGCCCTTGGCGCCGTGGTAGGAGATCATGCTCGGCGTGCCGATGATGCCGTACAGCGACGAGATGTTGACGATGGCGCCGTTGCCGGATCTTTTCAGCGCTGGCATCGCGGCTTTCATGCCCAGCCAGACCCCGGTCTGGCACACCGCGACGATCTGGTTGAAGCCTTCCAGCGTCTCTTCCTCGACGCCTTTGAGGTTGGCGAAGCCGGCGTTGTTGACCACGGTGGTAAGGCCGCCGTACTGCTTGACGGTGTCCGCGACCACGCGCGCCCAGTCGGCTTCTTGGGTCACGTCATGCTGAAGAAAAACGGCATCGCCGCCGGCGGCCTTGATGGAAGCCACCGTCTCCTTGCCCTCGGTGGTGAGGATATCGGTGACCACGACCTTGGCGCCCTCGGCGGCGAACAGCCGCGCGTGGCCTTCGCCGATGCCGCGCGCACCGCCGGTGATGATGGCGATCTTGCCTACGAGTCTGTTGCTCATGCTGGAATCTCCTGCTGTCTTCAATTATGGGTGGGGTCAGGTTATGTGTTATTCCCGCGCAACTGCATGCTGTCGTGCAATCTGGCGGAGCCGTGATTAAACCGGCGCAACGGTATCACGTGGCCGCGCTTTTTTGCCAGATTTTGGGCTACGGGCAACGGCGCGTAGTTCAGGCTGTGGGGTCCAAGGTGCCGGGTTCAGGTTGCCGGGTTCAAGGTGCGTGATTCAAGTTGCCTGATTCAAGGTGCCGGGTTCAGGCAAAGATCACCGCCAGTGCGATCACCACCAGCCAGCACATCAGGGCGCGGAAAAACAGCGCCTCGATTCGGTAGATGCCAGCGCTATCGAGCGTGTCCCCGACACGTTCCTCCGCGAGCGCCGCGGGGACATAGGCGCGCAGTAGCTCACTGCTGGTCTGGGCGCCAAAAAGGAGGTTCAGCCATTGGTCAAAGCACGAGCGAAAATTCCCCGCCAATGCCAGGGCGAGGCCGAGCAAGCGCACCGGCAGCCACTCCAGCCACCGCAGCCAGCGCGCCTGCCGCGCGGCCTCCGCCGCGTCCAGCGGCTGGTCAATCGCGACCAGGCGGTACAGCAGCGCACCCGGCGCGCCGGCGACGAAAAACCAGAAGATCACCGCGAAATGGCGTTCGAGATAGCGATAGGACAGATACTCGACGATTTCGCCGCCGAGACTCTGGGTGTCCTCGGCGAGCCCCTCGCGTCGCTGCGGATTGAAGCTGGCGGCATCGTGATAGGCGGCCTGCAAGTCACCGCGATCAAGATCGGCGCGGAGCTTGCCAACCTGCTGACGCAGATCGCCACGGCCAAAGGCATAGAACAGGGTGAGCAGATTCAATGTCAAGGCAACAACACCGAACCCGCAGTCACCGAACCAGTGCAGCGCGAGCGCAAGGCCGACCACCGGCACCCCGAGCGAAACCATCAGGCGGCCACGGCCGGGGGCCATCCCGCCGCTGACGACGCGCTGAACCCAGCGCTGGTACCACTGATCCCGTTGCAGACCCGGCAGCGTGCCGCGCCATTGATACGCCAGCAGGGCTAGAACGATGGCCAGAAAGGGCATGATCAACTACTCCCTTGTCACAAGCGGTGAATTTATCGCAAGCAGTGCATTGAAGGTGTGCCAGTCAAACGCCGGACCCGGATCGGTCTTGCGCGTGGGTGCGACATCGCTATGACCGACGATACGCGCGGCGGTCAGTTGCGGATAGCGCGCCATCAGCAGTCGCGCCACCCGGGCCAGCGCCTGGTATTGAGCATCAGTATAGGCCGTGGTGTCAGTGCCCTCCAGCTCGATGCCGATGGCGAAGTCATTGCAGTTGGCGCGCCCGCCGAAACAGGACTCACCGGCGTGCCAGGCGCGGGCGTCGAAGCCGACGAACTGGGTGAGAGCGCCGCCGCGGTCGATCAGCAGATGGGCGGACACCCGGGTAGCGGCGAGCCCGGCGAAATAGGGGTGGGCGGTGGCATCGAGGCGGTTGGTGAACAGCTGATGAATATAGCGATCGCCGAACTCCCCTGGCGGCAGGCTGATGTTATGGATAATCAGCAGGGAGATATCCTCGCCGTCGGGGCGCTCGCCCTGATTGGGCGAGGGCTCGCGCTCCACGCCAATCAGCCAGCCGGTTGCATCAATGGCGTTCATCGATTGCGATCATCTCCGTGGTCGGCACATCCCCAGCGATTATCGCAGGAGCAGCACACGGAGAATACAGCGATGAAGTGCGGCAGGCGGCGCGGCCATCACTGGCGTTGTTATAATCCGCCGCGCTGGTTGCCGGCAAGCGCCGCGGCCCTGAGCTGGAGGTTAATGGAACCATGTCCAACGGCGTGATGATCGACGCGAAACTGCAAGCCGATATCGCCGCCAGCGTCGCCCGCGCGCTGGCCGAGGATATCGGCGACGGCGACATCACCGCCGCGCTGATTCCCGCCGGGCGTATCGCGAAGGCGGTGATCGTTACCCGCGAAGCCGCCGTGGTGTGCGGCATTCCCTGGGTCGCGGCGGTGTTCGGCCAGCTCGATGCCGGCATAGCGATCCACTGGCAGGTGGCGGAGAGCGACGATATCGCCCCCGGCCAGCAGCTCTGCACGCTCGCGGGCAACGCCCGTGCGCTGCTCACCGGCGAGCGCACCGCGCTCAATTTTCTGCAAACGCTGTCGGGCACCGCGACCGCCGCCCGCACTTACGCGCGGCTCGCGAAAGGCTCGGCAGTGCGCGTGCTCGACACCCGCAAGACGATTCCGGGGCTGCGCCTCGCGCAAAAATACGCGGTGCGGGTCGGCGGTTGCCACAACCACCGGATCGGCCTCTACGACGCTTTTCTGATCAAGGAAAACCATATCGCCGCCTGCGGTGGCATCGGCGCGGCGGTGAGTCGCGCCCGCGCCATCGCGCCCGGCCGCATGGTAGAGGTGGAGGTGGAAACTATCGATGAGTTGCGCGAGGCGCTGGCCGCGCGCGCCGACCGCGTCATGCTCGACAACTTCACCACGGCGGCCATTGCCGAGGCCACCGCGCTGACCCGCAGCGCCGGCGTTGATGTGGAAGTGTCCGGCAATATCGACGCCGACAACCTCGCCCGCTACGCCCAGTCCGGCGTCGATTTCGTATCCAGCGGCGCGCTTACCAAGCACTGCCGGGCCATCGACTACTCGCTGCGGCTGATACTCTAGCTCACACTGCCGGCGAATTTTCGACGCACCCGTGCGCTTTATCGGTGGATGGATGTACCGCCATTGCCTGGACGGCTTGCTACCAGGGATAGCGGGGCAGGTTTTGGAAGGTGGTGCTAAGGCCCTGGTGCCAGGCTTTGGTGAGCTGATCGAGGAAGACATCGCCGCTCTCGAATTTGAAGCGGCGGCCGATGTTCAGCGAGTCCTTGGCGTAGATCGCGACTTCGTAGGGCGGGCCGACGGAGATGTTGGAGCGCACCGTGCCCTCGAGGCTGACCAAGGTCAACTGGGCGACGTCGGCCAAGGGTAGATCTTGGCGGGCAAAGCGATCGAGCACGGGCTTGCCATACTTGGTTTCGCCGATCTGCAGGAAGGGCGTGTCTGCCGAGGTCGCGACATAATTGCCCTGGGGGTAGATCAGAAACAACTGGTGGGGCTCGCCGGCGATCTG
>JBPPNE010000017.1:0-5878 GCA_051306415.1 Porticoccaceae bacterium | reverse complement strand
CGGGATAGCCGGCAAGGCAGCTATCAGTCACTCACCGTCACCATCAATGCGCTTGGGCACGAGCAATTGCAGGCCATTTTCATTGACCTCAAGGCGAGCGCGCTGGTCAAGATAGTGCTGTAGGCGCGGGCGATGACGGTTCTGCTGGTCCACTACCTGGGAATGCGACCCTACGAGCCGGTATTTGCCGCCATGAAAGCCCACATTGAAGCGGCTGAGGCGCAGACGTCGGATCAGGTCTGGCTGGTGCAGCACCCGCCAGTATTTACCCAGGGCCAGGCCGGTCGCCCCGAGCATGTGTTGATGCCGGGAGATATCCCGGTGGTGCCGGTGGATCGCGGTGGCCAGGTGACCTACCACGGCCCCGGCCAATGGGTGATCTATCCGCTGCTGGAATTGCGGCGCATGAAGCTCGATATCCGCAAACTGGTCAGCGCGCTCGAACAAACCGCCATTGATGCTCTGGCCGATTATGGCATTGCAGCGGCGCGCCGCTGCGGCGCTCCCGGCGTTTACGTCGACGATGCCAAAATCGCTTCCATCGGTTTGCGGGTGCGGCGTGGGCGCAGTTACCATGGCATTGCCTTCAACATGGACATGGATCTGAGCCCGTTTCAGCGCATCAATCCCTGCGGTTATGCCGGGCTGCGCATGACCCAGTTGAAAGATTTGCTGCCGGCGGCGGCAATGCCCGCGCCGGCGGCGGTAGCAGAGCGATTGCTCGCCAAACTCGCCGTCAACCTGGGCTACACTGGCTGGCGCCAAGCCGAAAACTTACCCGTCGCCCTCGCGATGGAGCCCGCCGATGAATGATAGCGATACCGACGCCGCACCCGTTCTCCGCACCCGCCGCCTGCGCGCTGGCGAGAAGCTGCGCAGCGCCGCCAAGGTCGAGCGCATCCCGGTCAAGGTGATTCCCACCGAGGTCATCGCGCGCAAGCCCGACTGGTTGCGGATTCGCCTGCGCGCATCGCCCGAGGTCGAGCGCATCAAGCGCATCCTGCGCAAAAATAAGCTCGCCACCGTCTGCGAGGAGGCCGCCTGCCCGAACCTCGGCGAGTGCTTCGGCGGCGGCACCGCGACCTTCATGGTCATGGGTGAAATCTGTACCCGCCGCTGCCCGTTCTGCGATGTCGGTCACGGCAAGCCGAACCCGCTGGACGCTGACGAACCCGAGCGTCTCGCGAGTGCTATCGCTGAAATGAGCCTCAACTATGTGGTGATTACATCGGTGGATCGCGACGACCTCCGCGACGGCGGCGCCGGCCACTTCGCCGACTGCATTCGCGCCTGCCGCGCGCGCTGCCCCGGTTTGCAGATCGAGATTCTGGTGCCGGATTTCCGCGGCCGCAGGGCGCCTGCGCTCGATATCCTCAGCGCGCAGCCACCGGATGTGTTCAACCACAATCTGGAGACGGTGCCGCGCCTTTACCGGGAGGTGCGCCCTGGCGCCAATTATCAGTGGTCGCTCCAATTGCTGCGGGACTACAAGGCGCGCAATCCACTGGTGCCAAGTAAATCCGGGCTCATGGTTGGTCTCGGCGAAACCCGCGACGAACTGCTGCGGACGCTTGATGACATGCGCGCCCACGACATTGAGATGCTCACCATTGGCCAGTACCTGCAGCCGTCAAAACACCACCTGCCGGTGCAGCGCTTCGTGCACCCGGACGAGTTCCGCGACTACGCCGACTACGCTTACGCCATCGGCTTCAAACAGATCGCTTCCGGCCCGCTGGTGCGCTCCTCCTATCACGCCGACAAACAGGCGCGCGGCGAAGCCGTCGGCTGACGCCAAGACTGGCGAATTCAGCAATCAGTGCCCACAACCGGGTGTCAGTGACAACACCTGTGCTGCGATCTGATCGCTGAGGCGGCCGATGCCTTGGCGCAGCGCCTCGGCGAAATCACCGTAGCCCGGCCCCGCCACCGCTATTTCGATTGCGAAAGGTGTGGCTTGCGCCACTGGCTTGGCGCCGACTATGGCACATGCCGCGCGCTGATCGGTCAACCGCCACACCCCCGCGAGTCGCGCGCTCTTGCCCAGTCGGCCACCGAATTCGTCGAATGACAGGCTGAGCTGGATATCCGCGGCCTGTCGCCCCGGCACGGCGAAGGCATCGACGCCGGCGAGGCGGCTCGCCAGATTCTGGCCGAGCACACGGGTGAGGTTGTCGCCCAGATTCTCCGCCCAGCGGTGGTGTTCGGACAGGCTCACCTGGTTGCCATCGAGTTCGGTGACGATCTGTGGGCGGTCGAGCATCCGCGGCAAGCTGACCGGCCCGATGCCCAGCTTCAGTGGCGCGAGCTGTCCCGCCGCAGTTCCCGGCAGCGGCTGAATGACGTAGAAATTCGCCGGCTCACTGGTGCCGACGCAGCCGGCGAGCAGCAGGCACGCCAGCAGCGCCGTGAACGGGAGGCATGTTTTGGCGCGCTGTACTTGTGAGCTCGCCCTTTCGAGCGTTGCGAGTAACCCCGTAGTTCTCGCAGGTTTGATCATCGCTGGCATGGGAGACCTTCTTCAGAACGCTGGGTTACCGGGTGTGATCCAATCCTTCAGGTGTAGCCTCAAGCGAAGAGCCTCAGGGTTTAGCTTCCGGTGTGGTTGGTTTGCCTTTCAGCAGGGCTTCCGGATGGCGTTCGAGGTAGTCCGTCATCACCCGCAGCGAGCGGGCGGCGGCCTTGACTTCGGCCAGCGTGCCCTGCAATTCGGCGCCGATCACCCCGTTCTCCGAGGTAGCGCCTTCGAACGCGGTCAAGGCTGCCGTAGCCGCCGTCAGCATCCGCCGCACATCGCCGGCGGTCTTGGTCAGTTCGTCCACCAGCCCCGGCGCTTCGCGGTCGAGGGCAGCAACCAGATGGTTCGCCGATGCCGTCAGCGCGCGAATGTTCTCCAGTGTCGCTTCGACGGGCAGTTTTTCGAGGCGGTCGAGCAGGCGCGCCGCCATATTGGCGAGGCCGGTGAGCAGGCTCGGTTGTGTCGGCAACCGCGGATAAGTGCCGCCGTAAATCATTTGAGCAGGCTTGGCGTCCGCCACCATGTCGAATTCGATGAAGAGCTGGCCGGTGAGTAAATTGCCAGTCTGCAAGCGCGCACGCATGCCCTTGCTGACCAGATCCTCCAGGCGCTTCTGCTGCTCAATCTTCAACTGCTCGACCGGCAACCCGGCGGCGGTGTCGAGACCGAAGCCCGGTCCGACGCCGATGTTGATGAGCACCGGAATGGTGATCTCCCCGGTTGCGGGATCGAAACGCATCTGGATGTCCTGGACTTCCCCCAGGCGAATGCCGCGAAATTCCACCGGCGCCCCGACGCTGAGACCGCGCACGGTATCGTTGAAATAGACCACATAGGGGAAGCTGGTGGATCTCCGCTCTTCCAGGCTCTTGGCGTGGCTTTCGTACAGTGGAAACACCGAGTCAGGCGCTGCGACAGCGGTCACCGAGAGGTCGTTCGGACTTTCAAACGCGATGCCGCCACTCAGCAGTGACGCTACCGAGCCCAGTTCGACCGCAAAGCCGGAGGCGTCCATTTTCAGGCCGACGCCGCCGGCGTCCCAGAAGCGGGTGCTCTGGCGAACGTAGCTGTCGTGGGGACTCGCGATGAAGATACTGATATCGACGTAAGCGTGATCATCGGCCAACTGGTAATCGATGACCTCGCCGACCTTGATCTGCCGAAAATAGACCGGGGCGCCGATATTGAGTGAGCCAAGGCCGTCGGCGCGCAGACGATAGGTGGCGCCCCTCTTGTCCGAGGTCAGCGCCGGGGGGCGCTCCAGGCCGGTGAACGCCAGGGTGTCCTGCCCTTGTGTACTCGGGTCCATCGCGATGTAGGCACCGCTGACCAGGGTGCCCAGACCGCTGATCTCACCGGCCCCCAGCCGCGGGCGAACTACCCAAAAGCGCGTCGCGTCCTTCATATGGTTCCTGGCTTCCGGCGCCAGTTGCGCGGTGACCAAAACATGGGACAGATCGTCGGCGAAGCGCACATCGGTCACCAAGCCGACGTTCACTTCACGGTACTTGATACGGGTCTTGCCCGCCTCGATGCCCTCGGCGGTGTTGAAGCGGATGACAATCTCGGGGCCTATTTCCGCGAGAGTTTTGTACAGCAGCCAGGCGCCGATCAACGCGGCGACCAGAGGTATCAGCCAGATTGCCGACAGCCCGCGGTGGTGTTCGTCGACCAGGGCGATAGGGATGTCGTCGTCGCGCAGGGGTTCACGCTCAGTCACTGTCGAGTTCCTTGTGGTCCCAGATCAGACGGGGGTCGAAGCTCATCGCGGCAAACAGGGTCAGGATCACGACGGTGGCGAACGCGCGGGCACCCTGACCGGGCTCGATAGTGGCGATATTGCCAGCCTGCACCAGCGCGGTCATCAGGGCGACGACGAAAAGATCCACCATCGACCAGCGGCCGATAAATTCGGTGATGCGGTACAGGCGGATGCGCTGGTGGTGGCGAAAGGGCGATTTCCGGTGCACGGATATCAGGAGATGGCACAGCGCGAGCATCTTCAGTACAGGCACCAGGATGCTGGCGACGAAGACAATGGCGGCAAGGGGCAGGTAGCCGTTCAGATACAGCGAGATAACCCCACTCATGATGGTGTCGGGCTGACCACTGCCCAGGCTGGTGACCGTCATCACCGGCAGCAGATTGGCGGGGATGTAGAGGATCACCGCCGCCACCAGCAGGGCCCAGGTTCGCGCGATACCATTGGCCGTGCGCGCGTGCACCACCGCCGTGCAACGCGGGCAGTGAGGGTGAGCCGCGCCCGCCAGTCTGACCAGCAGGCCGCAGGTTCCGCAGCGGGCAAGGCCGCGCGATCGCGCCTGAATCATCGGCCCCAGTCCCCGGGGCGCAGGCGGGACCACAGCAACTGCGGCTCAAAGGTGGACACCGCCGCCGAGTAGACCAGGATCAGCGCGACGAAGGCGTAGGCGGCGGGCCCGGGCACAATGTCGGCGATATCGGCCAGTTTGACCACTGCGACCAGTGCGCTCAGCAGAAATACATCGAGCATGCACCAAGGCTTGATATGGCTGAGGAGCCCGAGGGTTGCGCGCGCGAGTGGCAGCGGCCGCCCGAGGTTGACAGCAGCGAGTACGTAGAGGGTGCACAGAATCAGCAGCGCCGGGGCGATGACGCTGGTGACGAACACCAGAGCGGCGAGTTCCGGCATGTTTGCGCGGTACAGCGCGAGTGCCGCGCCGGCCAGTGTGGTGGTGCTCGGTCGGCCCTGAATTTCGAGCGACAGCAGCGGAAACCCATTGGCGAGAATCAGCAGGGTCAGGGCGGCGAGGTTGAGTGCGGTGGATTGATTGATCCCCCCTCGCGGGATGCGTTCGATCACCGCGCCGCAGCGGCGGCAGCACAGGGATTGTCCCGGCCGCAGCGGTTGGCGGCGGTGTAGCGCATCGCACTCGGGACAGGCGGTCAAGGCTGGCGCGAAAGTCAGCGGTGGGCTCGGTACGCGGCCAGGGTTGATTGGCGGTGACGTGCCCGATTGCTGGCGACTGTAAGGAGCGGGATTATCCATATCAGGGTCGCATATTAAGCTGGGCCTCCCGTTCTGCATAGCGCGCTGTATTGCGCGCTGACCGCCGCTCCGGCGGTGGCTATGCCGCTGCATGCTCACTAGAATGAGGCGGTGTCCCGCTCAACGGATTTGGAGGTTGCCATGAAAGAAGTTGTCATGAACGAGGCTGTTATGAGCGAAGCTGCTGTGAACGAGGCTGCTGTGAACGAGGATAGCCCCAGCGCCCAGCAAATCGCAATCGAAGCTGCCGTATTCCGCCATTTGCTGCAACACCTCGACCAGCGCAAGGACGTGCAGAATATCGACCTGATGAACCTTGCGGGCTTCTGCCG
>JBPPNE010000016.1:0-2263 GCA_051306415.1 Porticoccaceae bacterium | reverse complement strand
CCGCTTGCAACCCCGCTCAAGACTCAACTGGATCATCGTGCGTTCTTCACAACTCAACTGGTTGTAGTTCTTTTCCATCGCAACACTTTACCTCTCGGAGAGTGTTGCACTTCAGATTTGAGGCCGGCGAGCATCCCCAACTCAATCTTGCCCGATTATTCAGCGACCGCGATGATCCGGCCCCTCCCCGGGCTTTTTCGGGTGGGCATAAGAGTGGTGATAGGTGGGCCTGACAAAGTGCGCCTTGGCTTGAATGTCGGCGATGCCGGCGCGGTAGGCGGCCACCAGGCGGTCTTCGCCGGCGTAGTCGAAGGGATCGGGAAAGCTCGGAAATTCGGCGGAGGTAACCGGGTTGGCAAGATACCAGGCCACGGTGTCGGCCATCGCCTCGCGCGCCGGCACCACATCGCGGTAGCCGAGTTCGCGCCGGGCTTTGGCGCCGTCGAGCACACAGTGATTGGCGGAATCGAGCTGGCGCGTCAGCGGCGCGGCGGGCGCGGCCAGCTCTCGCGGCAGCGACAGCATATCGAGCTTGCGTCCGGCGTAGACCGACACCAGTTCCATCCATTGGCGCAGGCTGAACTGGTCGTCATCGACACAGTTGTAGACCTGGTTCCTGCTGGCTTCCGGTTTGTCGAGCGCGAGCAGCAGGTGTTCGGCCGCATTGTGGGCGGCGCAGCGGGCCGTCATGGTGAGGCCGGAGTCGGGCAGGATCATGAACTCGCGGCCGTCGAGCACGCGCTTGATCACCGACCAGTCCATCGGGTTGGGCTGTCGCGGCCCATAGATAGCCGGGTAGCGGAAGTAGCTGGCGTTGAAAGCGCCCTCGGCGCCGAGATCGAGCACATGCTTTTCGGTGGCGTAGATCAGGTGGCCGAAGCGCACCGCGTCGGTGTTGCCGGGGTCGAGATTCAGCGGCGCGGTTTCCGTCGAGGGAATCCGCATGCCGAAGGGATGCGCGCCCGCCGGATTCAGCAGATCGCGATAGACGGGAATGCCACCGACGGCGACAAAGCGCTCGCAACGGTTCGCAAAGGCATCGGCCAGATAGCGGATGCGGCCGTACATCGCGAGCACCACGTCGAACTGGCGGTCGCCAATGGCGGCGGTGATGGTCTCGCGAAAATGCGGGTCGCCATGGATGTGTTCGACCGCGGGCAAGCCCGGCGGCTCGTGGGTGCCGCGGTGAAAAATGGCGGTTTCATAACCGCGGTCGAGCAAGCCCTGAAGCAGGTGCGGCCCGGTCGGCCCGGTTCCGCCTACTACTAGCACACGTTTTGTCATGGTGATCTCCCGGTGGCGAACGCCGACCGCTGGAAGTCTCGGGCTCTGCCCGGTTTATAGGAATACTCGCACTGGAAGCTATAAAACCACGATTTGGCTGTTTGTGGAAACCGGATTGGGAATCGGATATCCGGGCATGGTGAAGTTTGCGCGACAACAGCAATGCGCTACCATGCACTCTTCATGTAACACAGAGCCCGCCACCGTGAGCGAAGCAACTTTTACCTTCCGAGTCGATGCGGCCCTTAAAGACCAATTTACCAACGCCGCCAAGTCCCGCGACCGCACAGGAGCCCAGCTCCTGCGCGATTTCATGCGGGACTTCGTGCAGCAACAGCAGGAAGTCGCCGAACATGACGTCTGGTTCCGCCGCCAAGTGCAAGCGGGCATTGACGCCGCGAACGCCGGCGAGGTGGTCTCGGCCGAGCAAGTAGAAGCGGAAGCCTCCGCCTGGCGTGAAGAGATGCGGCGAAAAATCGTGCAGGCAGATCACCCGACACCGTCCAAGTCGTGAGGCTGGTCTGGACTCGCCCGGCGAGTGCAGACCGGAAAGCGATTCGTGAATACATCGCGCGACAACCCAGCCGCCGCGGTGGCTCTTGATGAGCTGCTATCAGAAAAGGCGGCCCGCCTGGTCAATCATCCGGGCATGGGCCGTCCAGGCCGTGTCGCGGGTACCCGCGAACTGGTCGCCCATCAGAATTACATCATGATCTACGACACAGCCGACGACCGGGTGCGCGTTCTTCGTGTACTGCCCGCTGCGCGAGAGTGGCCAGCAGTGCTGGAGTAGCCATAAAAGTCGACCTACCAAGCGTCGAAGGCGGAGACGTCGAACTGGAGCAGGAGTTAGGCATGATCGACATCTGATCATTGACCCAGAAGTATTTCCAAGCGCGGGTGACTCGGTACGTGCAGGGTATATTGTTCCCCATGGGGCTCCGCCTTGTACAAGCATAGATTCGGAATAGTCGACTCT
>JBPPNE010000015.1:0-5620 GCA_051306415.1 Porticoccaceae bacterium | reverse complement strand
CAGACGATAGCGACCCCCTTGGTCGTCCTGCCAGTCGCCATTGAGACTGTGTAGGGATGCGGGCGGGGGGGCTACCGGATTGACGGATGGGGGTTGCTCATAGGGATCAGTCGGCGACGGCATAGGATAGGGATCCACCGGCCCGGATTCCTGCTCGCCCAGAATGCCGATCACAACCACGGCGATTGCGATTCCGGCCCAATGCTTTTTACTCAGGCGGCGATACCAGGCAAGTTTAATGGGTGGCGGAGCCGGAGGCGGGGGAGGCTCGGGTTGCGGTGGCTTGATATCCAGCGCCTTGTGCAGCGCCTCGATCAGTTGCGACACATCAAAACTCCAGCGCTTGTCGGTCAGCTCGATCGCGTTGCGCCGACACAAGGCTTGCAAGTCTTCAGGCAGATCGGCCGGCTCCGGCATCTGCGCGCCTTCCACCAGCACTGGGATCACCCGCACGTTGGGTCGCGCGAGTGCGGTAGAGATTTCCAGCCGAGTATAGTCGTTGGAATTATCCAGACGACGGCGTCCGGCGGCATCGATGATCGACCCCCAGTGCGGCCCGATCACCGCCAGCAGCACGCCGCACGATTGCAGCGCCCGGTTGATCGCCTCGGTGAAGTCCACACCCGGTTCGATCGTTTCGACGTCGCGAAACACCGGTACGCCAGGCATGTTCTCCTTGACGTGGTCGGCCAGTCGGCCGGCGGCGCTCTGGCTGTCCTGCCGCCGATAGCTGATGAAAATGCCCTGCATGCTCTGCCTCCTTTGTAACTGCCATCGCATCTGTTGTTAGCGCATCTGAAAGCGAATGCTGTGGCTGAAATCGCCGTAATCATTGGTCTCGATACCGTTGCGCACACTGCCGACATAGAGTGGCCGGCCCGCCTCGCGCGTTACTGTCACCGCCCCTCCCGTGGACGGGATCACGCCGGCGTGGGCCGCCGCGCGGCACAGGGCGGAATCATCGGTGTAGACATCGCTGCCCCAGACCGTGCCGCGCTGGATTGCCGCCGCGTCACAGCGGCAGCTGAAGGGTGTCGGCAGATTGCGGTTGATCCCCAGGTACTTTGGACAGGGCTGCGGCCCCGCCGTGAGGATGGCGGCACCGACAAAGCGGATGCTGGGGCTGAAATCACCGTAATCGTTGGTCTCGATGCCGTTGCGCGCACTGCCGACATAGAGTGGCCGGCCCGCCTCACGCGTTACTGTCACCGCCCCTCCCGTGGCCGGGATCACGCCGGCGTGGGCGGCGGCCCGGCACAGACTGGAATCGTCGGTGTACAGGTCGCTGCCCCACACCGTACCGCGCTGGACTGCCGCGGCGTCACAGCCGCAGGTGAAGGGTGTCGGCAGCGCGCGGTTGATGCCCAGGTACTTGGGGCAGGGCTCCACCGGCGCGCTGCCGTCAACGGCCAGCGCCATCTGGGGGGATTCGGGTTCGGAATCTGCGACGACGTTCGCATTGCTTCCGGACATCTGCGACGGGTCAACGACAGATGCGTCCGGTGTTTGCGCGCGCCAGAGCCCATAGCCAATCGCCGCCGCTATCAGTACGCCGACTACCGCACCCAGAGCGATGCCGCCCAACCCGATTCCGGCTCTGTCCGGCTTCGATCCCGGCGACGGCGGCCAGCCCTGTGCCGTGGTGTTCGCCGGCGTGCCCAGCGCGACTGCGACAGTTTCGGCCAGCCGCGACACATCGTAACGCCAGCGGCCGTCGGTCAACTCCAGCGCATTGCGCCGCGCCAGCGGCTTGAGCTCCTCGGGCAGATCCTCGGCCTCTGGCATCTGCGCGCCCTCGACCAGGATCGGAATCACCCGCACGTCGCTGCGCTTGAGCCCGGTGGCGATTTCAATGCGCGTGTAATCGTCGGCACTGTCCAGTCGCCGCTTGCCGTCATCGTCCACCGCCGAGAGCCAGCGCGGTCCAATCACCGCCAACAACACATCGCAGGATTGCAGCGCGCGGTTGATCGCCTCGCTGAAATCCATGCCGGGCTCGATGGTTTCGACGTCGCGGAACACCGCAACGCCGGGCAGGCAATCCTTGATGTCGTCGGCCAGTCGGCCGGCGGCGCTCTGGCTGTCCTGCCGTCGATAGCTGATGAATATGCCCTGCATTCCGCCTCCTGCCGCTGATTCTGCCCGCTGTGCGCCTGCCGGATTCAGCCTAGGCCAGCGGGGCAAGGTGTGCGAGCATGACCTGGCGCGCCGCGTAGGTGGCGCCCACGCGCTGGATTGCCCGGATGTGCTCCACCGAATCCATCACCTGCACGTGGGCGGCGTCGATATCGTTAAGGCCGAGTGCGTTGAGCCCGGCCTGGGTCACATCCGGGTCGTAGCGCACATAGGAGAACAGTTTGGGGCCGGTGAAGTTAGTCGGCGTACCCGGCGTCGCAATCATGGTGCCGACCTCGCGGTCGATGGGTGGGCCAAAGCGGCATTCGCCGAGCGTGCGGCAGGCCATGTCCCAGCCTGCGCTCGCTGCGTTCATCAGCGCGGACGGCACGTTTTTGGCGCTGTGGATCAGGTTCATGTCGTCGGCCTTGAGCTCCGGCTGCGCCCTGGCCGTGCTGCCGGTACCCACGGATACAATCAGCAATTGCTCGACGCCGGTCTTCCAGTTGAGCTGGTAGGGCGCTGCAGTCGCCATCTGAAACGCGAGAAACGCCGGGTTGTTGTAGGTGGTGACGCCGCCGTCGACAAAGATGAAGGTGTATTCGTGATCCGAGCCCTCGGCGAAGGTCACTACCTCGGGCGGGAAGAAGGTCGGCGCGGCGGTGCTGCCGCGCACCAGTTGCCACAGCGGCAGGTCGAGATTGCAGTCCAGTCGCGGCGTGCCGTCGTCCTTCACGCGCTGGTTGTACTTCGCGCCCGGATTGTTCGACACCGGCCAGGGTGAATCCGTGGTGTGGTTGCGCAGCACCATAAGGAGCAGCGTGCGCAGGTGGGGGTCACCCAGCCTCGCCCAAGGCTCGCCCTCCCGATACCCCAGCGCGCGGTTCAGTTCGACGCGCAGTTTCTGCGCCAGCGGCTCGTCGTTGTAGCTGTAGCGCAGGCGCTTGAACAGCGCGGCCTTGTCGAACATCTGCTTGCCGCTGCCGACATAGAATGCGCGGATCGCGTCCATCGACATACCCGCCGAGATGCAGGCCGCGATGATCGCGCCAGTGCTGGTGCCGCAGACCAAGTCGAACACGTCCGCCAGCACCAGCCTCGGCTGCCGGCGCGTTGCGCGCAGGTCTGCTTCGAGCTTGGCTAGAATCTCCACCGACATCAGGCCGAGAATGCCGCCGCCGTCGCAGGCGAGGATGCGTTTGGGGCCGGGGGCGGCGATGCGGGCGGCGATGGTCATGGGTGGTATCTCCTGTGAAAAAGCGGACGTAAGCGTTGGGCACGCTCTGAATCACTACTTGATCGTTGCTCCCGCGCAGTGGGGAGCTTATCGATAGGACGCCCGTCGCCATGGCCGCGACCGCTGCTCGGAGTCGCTCTGGGTGTCATCCAGTGTGCGCATCGGCGGGTGCGCATCACAACGTCCTCGTATCCACCCAGGTCACCCTGCCGGTGCGGCGCTTGACCTCGTCGTACATGTGCTGGGTGCCGCCCGGGCCGTCGCCGCCGCCGCCATTCCACAGGCAGATGAAGCGCACCTTGTCCACGCCCCAGCCCAGCGCGGTATGCAGCAGCCACAGGTTGCAGCGCTCGTAGGCGTTGACGCCCTTGGGCGGCGGCCCCAGTTCGTCCGGCATGATGCGCGGGGCGTCTGTGAGTTGTGACTTGATCGCAAAGTAGCGATCGCGCCACTGCTCGCCGTTGGCTGCCGGCACGACGGAGCGGTCGATGAATTCAGGCTCGGCGAACGGCAGTAGAATCTGGCAGCGCACGCCGCGCCGCTGGCAGGCTTCGAGGAACAACAGGTCGCCACCGGCGGCGGCCTGCGAAAACGCCAGGTCGCCGGCGCCGGCACCGAGCTTGTCGAGCGCCTGGCCGATGCGGCTCGCCGCGGCGGCTTCCTTTTCTGGCGAAAAACGCGGCGGATCGCGCCCTGGCGCGTCCATCAGGTGGCCGGAAAACAGCAGCACCTGGCGCGGCACGAACGGCGGTGTCGCGCGCTTGATCTCGGCCTCGACGATCGCTATCGCCGCCGCCGTTTCATCGGGGCGAAATTCGAGATTGCGCAGCAACTCCAGGGTCTGGCGCGAGGAGTCGAGCGCAAACCAGTCGCGGTTGGCGACGGCGACCGCCGCGCGGTATTCGCGGATCACCGCCTCCTTCAGGTTGACCAGCAAACACAGCTCGGCATGGCTGGCGCGTGCCCAGTAGTCCTTGTTGTCGCGCTTTTGCGCGCTCGTGATAGCCCAGCGCACACCGCCGATCAGGTTGTCGATGACAGCTTGATCCAGCTGGCCGCCGAGGTGTTGCAGCAACAGGTACAACGTCAGCGCGTTGATGCCCGAATAGAAATGCGAGGGGTCGGTGATAAAGGCGTTGTGGTAGGGCGTGATTGCCTCCAGCAGGCTCGCCTCCTCGGCGGCGGCGGCCGCGGCGCGCCACTGCGTCGGCGTGGCGCCTGGTTCGCACCAGCGCTGCACCCAGCTGTCCTTCTCGACCCGGCCGGCGAGCGCCCAGACCTCGGCATCGGTCGGGTAGTCGTCGGTGAGCTGCCGCGTCCACTCCCGCGCCTCCTCGTAGCGGCCGCGCCGTCCCAGACACATCGCTTTCTTCTCGCGGCTCTGTTTGTCGTCGGCATCGACCGCGAGCGCGGCCTCGAACTGCTCCAGCGCAAAATCGAAGTGGCGCAGCTTGATCAAACTGTTGCCGGCGGCACGGCGGGCCTCGAGCCACAGCGCCTGCGTCGGGGTCTCGTCGGCGAGTACCAGGATGTCGCCGACGCGGTTTTTCTGCCGCGCCACTTCCATGCGGCTGTTCCAGGCATCGTAAGCTGCGCTGAACTCGTTGCGCTGCGCGAGCAGCAGGTCGCGCCACTGCGGCTCGCGCAGATGTTGGAGCAGCGTGTAGACGGGACTTACCGTGCGCGCGCTGGCGGCGTCGAGCGTCGCCCGTGCCATTGCTGTCAGCGCATTGCGGTCGGCCGCCAACGCAGCCGGATCGGGTGCGCCGTCCTGGAGCCGGTAGCGCAGCTTGCGGTCGGTGTAGATATCGAACGGCTGCGACGGCCGCGGCCCCTGCACCAGCACCACGCCGCGCGCGCGCAGCGCGTGGCGCACGCCGAGCTCGTACCAGACGTTGGGGTTGTCGAGGGTCAGGTCCGCTACCACCAGATCGGCGACCAGCAGCTCCTGGAACATGTCGGTGCGGATGTCGCCCGCGCGCGACTCTTCGTCGGCGCGAAACACCTCGCAGCCGGCGGCTTCCAGAGCGGGCTTTATGAGCTCGGCGTAGACGCGATTGAAATCGACCAGGACGCCCTCGTGATTCGGCTTGGGACCGAAGGGCATGGCGACGAAGGCGTGAGGTTTCATGCAGCGTCCGGCATGGTAGTTATTGTCCAGCGTATTCGGTGAGGGAGGATAAACACCCTTTTGCTCAGCGGTCAACGGGTAGTGCGTGGGCACTGGAGGATCATCCGCCAGACCACCGCCGTGAAACCTTGGTCAAC
>JBPPNE010000014.1:0-22614 GCA_051306415.1 Porticoccaceae bacterium | reverse complement strand
CGCTTCAGCGATTTTACCCTGACCCGGGTCGAGAGAGGCGGCAACGCCGGCGTCAGTTTTGACGGCTATCGCCGTCTTTGCGAGGAAGCCTGGCAGCGTGGCAATGGTGCCGTGCGTCTTCTCGGTATTGGTGTTCGCTTTGCGGTTCCCGCCGCGCCTTACGACGGTCAATTGCACTTGTTTTAGTCCTGCCTGCAGTGCGCCAGCGGGGTGATCTGTACCGACGCTCAATCCGCCTCCATGTCCGTAGCCGTTACCAGGACGGCCCTGACGCGGGCAATTTTCTTGTCGGACAATTTCAGTGTCTCGAAGTGATGATGGCCGAGCGCAAAGCAGACGTTGCCCTCAGGGATGCTTTCGAGTTGTTCAAGGGCCAGGCCGTTCAGCGTTCTCGGTCCATCAATGGGCAGGTGCCAGTCAGTCACCTTGTTGATGTCGCGAATCGAGGCGCTGCCGTGAATGATATAGCTGCCGTCCGGCTGAGCGACGACGACGTCCTCTTCCTCGGCGAAGTTGGAGGTGAAGTCGCCGACAATCTCCTCCAGAATATCTTCCAGTGTTACCAGTCCCTGGACTTCGCCGTATTCGTCGACCACCAAGGCCATGCGCCGCTTGTTTTTGCGAAAATTGATCAGCTGGGTGTGCAGCGGCGTGTTCTCGGGAACGAAATAGGGTTCGCGGGAGAATCGCTTGATCGCCTCTTTGGAGAGCGAATCGATGCCACTGCGAACGAGCCGGCTCGCCCGGCGCATATGCAGCAAGCCGACCACGTTGTTGATGTCACCCTCGAATACGGGCAACCGCGTGTGTTCGGACGTCAGTATCTGATCCATCAGTTTTTCCACATCGTCGTCCAGATTCAGCCCGTAAATCTCGGTCCGTGGCACCATGATGTCGTTGACGGAGACTTTTTCGAGATCGAGGATACTGATCAGCATTTCCTGGTGGTGGGTCGAAATCTGTTCTCTGGCGGATTCGTCCACGATACTGCGCAGTTCTTCCTTGCTGAGCGCGTCCTGACTGGGCTCGTCGGGATCGAAGCCGAGCAACCGCGCCATGCCATTGGAAACATGGGTCACCAGCCAGACTGCGGGATAGAACGCGATCATCAAGGGTTTGAGGATAGGGCTCGCGGCAAATGCAATCGTTTCAGGGTGCCTGGCGGCAATGGTTTTTGGCGTCACTTCGGCAAAGCCGAGAAAGATGGTGAGCGCGACAGTGGCGATGGCAATACCCAACTCGGGGCCAAACAGGCGGGCACAAATAATGGAGGCAATGATGGAGGCGAGAGCGGTGACCGCGTTGACGCTCACCAGGATAAATCCCAGCAGTCGGTCGGGGCGGTTCAGCAGGCGCTGGGCGCGACGGGCGCCAGCATGCGTCATTGCCAAGTGTTTCAGGCGATACCGATTCAGGGCCATCATCCCGGTTTCGGTGCCGCTGAGAAAAGCCTGGGCAGCCAACAGGAAAACAAACAGACCGACTAGTAGCCAGAGGGGCGTATCGTCCAAGGAGTCTTGGGTCTTGATAGCTATGGGGCGGACATGGTGAAGGAGTTTGCAGTGCTTGGCAACACGGAACGCCACGCCCGCTGCTAGCGACCGAGGATGACCTCAAGGACAAACTTGGTGCCCCAGAAGGCCAGCATCAGTGCGGTGAAGCCGCCTAGCGTCCAGTAGCTTGCCCGCTTGCCACGCCATCCCAGCCGATAGTGGCCCCACAGCAGGATGGCATAAACCAGCCAGGCGACTACGGAAAAAACGGTTTTGTGTGCGAGGTGCTGAGCAAAGAAATTTTCCACGAACAAAAAGCCGACCAGGATTGCCAGCGTGAGCAGCAAAAATCCGGCGCCGAGGATTTCGAACAGCAGTGCCTCCATCGTTTGCAGAGGAGGGAGCGCGCGCAGGGTGCCGCCGGGATGATGCTGGTGCAATTGACGATTCTGCCAGGCGATAAGGACGGCCTGGAGCGCGGCAATGGTCATCAGGCTATAGGCTATTAGCGAGAGCAGGATGTGGACACTGATTCCAGGCGACAGATGTGCCAGTGGGTGGCTGACATGTCCTGGCAGCAGCGACAGCGCGAGGATGCTGGCGGTGGCGGGAAACAACAGGAGAAACAGGTTGTGAAGGGGCTTTCTGGTACTGCTGACAATGACAATCAGATTGACGGTCAGGAATATCGCCGAGGATACCGGCAACAGGCCAAAATCGACGCCGCTGGTCGTGAACATCTGCTGCCAGCTAGTGGCGGCATGGCCGACCACCGCCAGCGAGCTGACCGACAGCAGGGCGCATTTGTTGGCTGTCGGTTGCCCCCGTTTGAAGTCGATCACTTGCAGCGCGAAGGCGCAAGTGTAGAGAGCGATGGCGATGGATCCGGTCAATAGCACAGGGGCAACGAGGTCAGTTAATGTTTCGCGGCGAGTTTGTCACAGAAACCGGTGACGTCAAAGGGCTCAGCACGCGACAGCCATCGGTTATACTTCGCGGCTCTAATGTACTGCCGAATCCGAGCGCCCTATGGCCATGTTTGAAAGACTCAGCGAACGCCTATCCGAAAGTCTGCGCAAAATTACCGGCAAGGCCAAGCTCACCGAAGACAATATCAAGGACACCCTGCGGGAAGTGCGGGTGGCATTGCTCGAAGCGGATGTTGCCCTGCCGGTCGTCAAGCTATTTATCGACGGTGTGCGCGAGCGGGCGATCGGCCAGGAGGTGGGCGGTAGCCTGAATCCCGGGCAGCAATTCCTGAAAATTGTTCAGGATCAGCTCGAGCAGGTCATGGGCGAGAAAAACGAGGTCCTCAATCTCGCCGCGAAACCCCCTGCGGTGATTCTGATGGCGGGGCTGCAAGGTGCCGGCAAGACCACTACCGTGGCAAAGCTCGCTCGCTATCTGAGCGAGCGGGAAAAGAAAAAAGTGATGGTGGTGAGCGTCGATGTCTATCGGCCGGCCGCGATCAAGCAGCTCGAAATGCTCGCCCTGGATGTCGGTGCCGAGTATTTCCCGAGCACGGCGGGCGAACGGCCAATTGCGATTGCCGAGGCCGCGGTGGCTGCGGCACGCAAGAGTTTTGCCGATGTCTTGATCGTCGATACCGCCGGCAGGTTGCACATCAACGCCGAATTGATGGAGGAAATTCGCCAGTTGCACGGCGTCCTCCACCCGGTCGAAACCCTGTTTGTTATCGACGCCATGATTGGCCAGGACGCGGTCAACACGGCGAAGGCCTTTAACGACGCGCTGCCGCTCACCGGGGTCATTCTGACCAAGGTGGATGGCGATGCCAGAGGCGGTGCTGCATTGTCAGTGCGCCAGATCACCGGCAAGCCGATCAAGTTTCTGGGCGTGGGTGAGAAAACCGATGCGCTCGAACCCTTTTATCCCGATCGCTTGGCGTCGCGGATTCTCGGTATGGGTGATGTGCTGTCCCTGATTGAGGAGGTCGAGCGCAAAGTCGATCGGCAGAAGGCCGAGAAGCTTGCCAGCAAGGTGCAAAAGGGCAAGCAGTTTGACCTCGAAGATCTCCGCGATCAGCTCCAGCAGATGCAGAATCTTGGCGGCATGGCGAACCTGCTCGACAAGCTCCCCGGCATGGGTAACATGGCGCAGCTGGCGGAGCAGGCTAATGTGACCAGCCAATTCAAAAAAATGGTTGCGATCATCAATTCGATGACCCCGGCCGAGCGCCGCAACCCCAATTTACTCAACGGTTCACGCAAGCGCCGTATCACCCAGGGGTCGGGTTCCAGTATTCAGGATCTTGGGCGTCTGCTGAAGCAGCACAAGCAGATGGGCAAGATGATGAAGAAAATGAAAGGTAAAGGCCTGGCCAATATGATGCGGGGACTGGGTGGGGCGATGCCCCCAAGGAGTTTTCCTGGTCGGTAAAGACCCCCAAATCAGGTGTTGAGCTGTGACCTTGCCCTGAGAAGGTTTTCTTTGACGTTCATTTTAAGTAAAATACCGCGCCTTTCGCCGAGCTTGGGTTTCAGCTTGAGCGCCGTCTCGTCGGGTGGATTAATACAGCAATGGCAGTAAGAGCAATGACAGGAAGAACAATTCCATGGTGAGAATTCGTCTGGCTCGTGGCGGTTCAAAGAAGCGCCCGTTTTATCATTTGACGGTGAGCGACAGCCGCAATGCGCGCGATAGCTGTTTTATCGAGCGGGTAGGTTTCTTCAACCCGGTAGCACGGGGCAAGGAGGAGCGTTTGCGGATTGATCGGGAGCGGGTTGCCTACTGGATAGGCCAGGGCGCTACTAGCTCCGACCGGGTCGCCGGCTTGCTCCACGAAGCGGCTAAACCGCAGGTTTGATTGCTCGGGATTGCCTGGAAGCGGGTAATCCTTTGGCTGCTTCAGCGCCCATTGATCCGGTAACCGCGGGGCGTATTGTCGCAGTCTACGGGGTCAAGGGTTGGGTCAAGATCCGATCCTTTACCGAGCT
This sequence comes from Porticoccaceae bacterium, assembly GCA_051306415.1. Lineage (GTDB taxonomy): Bacteria > Pseudomonadota > Gammaproteobacteria > Pseudomonadales > Porticoccaceae > CBDDRG01. The sequence goes on along the minus strand of JBPPNE010000014.1, from coordinate 18,164 downwards.
GCCGGAAAACCTGTTTTCCTACCGGCCCTGGTGGATTTCTGATCAGCAGGGTTGGCGGAAGATTGATGTCGATGATTACCGACAGCCCAAGGGCGGGATGCTGATCGCCCATATCGTCGACATCAATGATCGGGACGCCGCCCAGGTGGTGTGCCAACGGGATGTGATGGTTGAGCGTAGCCAGTTCCCGTCTCTCGGCGGTGACGAGTACTACTGGCACGAGCTCGTTGGACTTGCCGTGTATAGCTTGGTCGGTAGCGAACGGGTATTGCTCGGCCAGGTGACCAGTCTGCTTGAGACCGGCGCGAATGACGTGCTGGTCGTGGCGGAGAGCAGCGAAGCTGGCGCTCGGGAGCGGTTGATTCCCTACGTCAACTCCGTTTTGCGTCGGATTGATCGGGTGAAAGCGGAAATCGAGGTCGATTGGGACCCGGAATTCTGATGCGGGGGCGGAGCCAGTGAAATTTGCCATGGTTACGCTGTTTCCCCAGATGTTCCGGGCGGTGACCGATTACGGCGTCACCGGTCGTGCGGTTGCCAATGGTGTGGTGGCGGTGGCTTTGTTCAATCCGCGCGACTTTACTAGTGACCGCCACCAGACCGTCGATGATCGCCCCTACGGGGGAGGCCCCGGCATGGTGATGATGATTGAGCCCCTGCGCCGGGCGATTGCCGAGGCCAAGGCGTGGGCGGCACCCGCGAAGGTGGTGTATTTGTCGCCCCAGGGGCGCGTACTCGATCATGCCGCTATCAGTAGTTTAGCGGCGGAGCGCACGGGCTTGGTACTGGTCGCGGGGCGTTATGAAGGTGTTGATGAACGCCTGCTTGAACTCTGCGTGGATGAAGAATGGTCGATTGGCGACTACGTCCTCAGCGGTGGCGAGTTACCGGCGATGGTGCTGATCGACGCACTGGTGCGCCAGCTTCCCGGGGTGCTGGGGCACGACGAATCAGCGGCGCAGGATTCCTTTGCTCAGGGTCTGCTGGACTGCCCCCACTATACCCGGCCAGAGGTATACGCGGAGCGTCAGGTGCCGGAGATACTGCTTTCGGGCGACCACGAGGGAATTCGTCGGTGGCGGCTGCAGCAGGCATTGGGTCGAACCTGGGAACGGCGTCCCGATTTGTTGGCTGCTTTGACGCTGAGCAAAGAGCAGCAACGCCTTTTGGCCGCATACCAGCGAGAGGCCGGGAAAATTATTAGTGGCGATTGAGTTCGCTGGTGATGCGTTAGCGGCGGGGCTCCCTCTGTCGGGTGAATCGCGCAGGAGTACGGGTGCATCCCCGCTGTGATAATCGGAGTCAGATGGCCGGTTGCCAGGGCGAGAGGTGCGGAGCGAGATCGAATGTTGAGTATCCAGGAGTTGGTCATGAGCAAGAACCAAATTATTGCCGCGCTTGAAGCGGAGCAGATGAGCAAAACCCTTGGTGAGTTTTGCCCGGGCGACACCGTTGTGGTACAGGTCAAGGTGAAGGAGGGCGATCGCGAGCGTCTGCAGGCATTTGAAGGCGTGGTGATAGCGATACGTAAGCGCGGCATCAATTCCGCTTTCACTGTTCGCAAAATTTCCAATGGTGTGGGTGTCGAGCGTACGTTCCAGACTTACAGCCCGCTCGTCGACAGCGTCGAAGTGAAGCGGCGTGGCGATGTGCGCCAGGCCAAGCTGTATTATTTGCGCGAGCTGTCGGGCAGGGCGGCGCGGATCAAAGAGAAGCTCGGCTGATTGCTGGCTGCAAGCAAAGGCGACCCTTGGGGTCGCCTTTTTTGTGTCAGGCGATGCGATGCGGATCGGGTGTTGGTGGCGTGATCGCCGATGAAATCTGCCCATGAACCCTGGCAATGAAACCTGCTAAAGTGCGCCGATGACAGATGCAGACGACAGTGTGCTGATCGAGCGCCACCTTGATGCCCAGTGGCTGGAAAAGGGTCTCAGCCGCAACAGTCTGGCGTCCTATCGTCTCGACCTCACGGCCTTTGCCCGCTGGCTGGCTGGGCAGGGCTATAGCCTGCTGGCGGTGGACGAGGTGGTGTTGCGGGATTACCTGGCGCACCGCTTTCAGCAACGTGCCAATCCCCGTTCGGTCGCGCGGGCGCTGTCCTGTCTGCGCGGCTTTTACGGTTACTGGGTGCGGGAAAAGCGGGTCACAACCAATCCCGCCGCGCTGATTCAAAATCCCAAAATGGGTCGCCGCCTGCCGCAGAGCCTCACGGAAATGGATGTCGAGCGGCTGCTGCTCGCGCCGGCCATCGATACGCCACTGGGTTTGCGCGATCGCGCCATGCTGGAATTGCTCTATGCAACCGGATTGCGGGTCTCCGAGATGGTGGGTTTGACATTGAACCAACTGAATCTGCGCCAAGGTGTCGTCCGGGTCGCTGGCAAGGGCGGCAAGGAGCGCTTGGTACCGATTGGCGGCGAGGCGCTGTCCTGGCTCGAGCGTTATCTGCGTGAGGCTCGCCGCGAGCTGGGGGGGGATGCCCTGTTCCCTGGTGCACAGGGGCAGGGGATGACGCGGCAAGCATTTTGGTATCGGATCAAACACTGGGCCCGGGTGGCCGGAATCGACAAGCCTCTATCCCCGCACACCTTGCGCCACGCTTTTGCGACCCACCTGCTGGATCACGGTGCCGATTTGCGGGTGGTCCAGTTGCTGTTGGGACACCAGGATCTCTCGACCACGCAGATCTATACCCATGTTGCGCAGAGTCGGATGAAAGCGCTTCACGCGATGCACCATCCGCGCGGTTGAATGCGCTTTATTAGCTACTGCTAAACACTAAATTAGGGCTGTAATTTAATGATATTAAATAGAATAGTTTATTTATTGGCTGCTCTGATATTTTCTGCCGCGGAGCCTGTGCTGGCGGTGTCGGTGGGCGGCGACGCGGTTGATGGCGTGCTGGCGACGCGGATTGTTGACCGCCTCAAGGAAGCGCGTCCTGAATTCGATTACCGCGACGTGAAAGCGACTCCGATCCCTGGGATCTTTGAGGTGCAGGTTGTCGGCGGGCCGATTCTGTATGTCGCCAACGAGGGTGAGTTCTTTTTTGATGGCGATCTCTACCAGGTTCGCTCGGGTGCTTTCGTCAACTTGCGCGAGCAACAGGCGATGGAGCCCCGGCGCAAGCTGATCGCCGCAGTGCCGACCAGGGAGATGATCATCTTTGCTCCCGCCACGGCTACCAAGGCGATTGTCAACGTGTTCACGGATGTCGATTGCGGGTATTGCCGTAAGCTGCATCAACAGGTGCCGGAGATGAACCGGCTGGGTATTGAGGTGCGTTATCTGGGCTTCCCGCGGGCGGGTGTCGATTCTCCGGCTTACCGTAAATATGTCTCCGCCTGGTGTGCCAAGGACCCTCGCGCGGCGCTCACTACCCTCAAGAGTGGTGGTGCCATTGCGGAAAATTTGTGCGCCAACAACCCGGTTGCGCAGCAGTACGAACTGGGTCAGGAGCTGGGAGTCAAAGGCACTCCGGCGCTAGTCCTCGCCGATGGATCGTTGCTGCCGGGATATGTGACGGCGGCGCAGTTAGCCAAGACCCTCGGCATCAGCGCCGAGTGACCCAGCGCCGCGCGTTGACAGCGGCAGTGGCGGCCATTAAGGTTGCCGTCCTTCATTTTTCGCGCTAAGAGGTGGGCTTCTTGAAGTTTGTCAAAGTGGGTATCTGCGGCCTGGGCACGGTGGGCGCCGGCACCTTCAATGTCCTTTCTCGCAACGCCGCCGTGATCAATGCCCGCGCCGGCTGCTCGATCGAAATCGGTGCTGTTGCCACCAGCAGTGACAGCCCCCGCTGCGAGCTTGGCGGCACACTGGTGTGCCGTGATATGTTCGCTGTCGCCACCCATCCGGACATTGATATCCTCGTCGAAGTGATCGGTGGCACCACCGTTGCGAAGGATCTGGTGCTCTGCGCCATTGCCAACGGCAAGCATGTGGTGACCGCCAACAAGGCGCTGATTGCAGTTCACGGCAATGAGATATTCGCTGCCGCTCGACGGCGTGGTGTCGCGGTCGCTTTCGAAGCAGCGGTCGGCGGTGGCATCCCTATTGTCAAGGCCTTGCGCGAGGGTTTGGCGGGGAATCGCATCGAATGGTTGGCCGGCATCATCAACGGGACGGGCAATTTCATTCTCACCGAGATGCGCGACAAAGGTCGCGATTTCGCTGACGTCCTCAGTGAAGCTCAAGCGCTGGGCTATGTCGAGGCGGACCCCGCGTTCGACGTGGAGGGGATTGACGCCGCCCACAAGCTGGTGATTCTCGCCGCGCTGGCGTTTGGCATGCCGCTGCGGTTTGACGCGGTTTACACCGAGGGAATCAGTGCGATTCAGCCCGAGGACGTCGCGTACGCCGAGCAGCTGGGCTACCGCATCAAGCATCTGGGCATCGCCCGGCGTACTGACTCCGGGGTCGAGCTCCGGGTTCACCCGGCGCTGGTTCCGGAGAGCCGTCTGCTGGCGCAGGTCAACGGCGTCATGAATGCCGTGATGGTCAAAGCCGATGCCGCGGGTGCCACGCTGTATTACGGCGCCGGTGCCGGTGCCGAGCCGACGGCTTCTGCGGTGATCTCCGATATCATCGATATTGCTCGCGGTCTGCAATGGGCGCCAGGTGGTCAGGTGCCCCATCTTGGCTTCATACACGATGCAGTGGACAATCTGCCGGTGCTCGACATCAGCGCCGCCCGCACCGCCTACTACCTGCGCGTCGCCGTGCTCGACAAACCCGGCGTACTCTCTCGCCTGGCGCAAATTATGAGCTCGCACGGCATCAGTATTGAGGCGATCATTCAGAAGGAGCCGCGTCAAGGTGAAGACCACGTGTCGCTGATCATGCTCACCAACAAAACGCTTGAGAGAGATCTGCGTACCGCGATTGCCGAGATCGAAAGGCTCGACACGGTCCGCGGTCGAGTAGTGAACATTCGCGTAGAGACCCTGAACGGGTAATTTGCAGCAACCGACACTTGCCGTGATCGAGGCCGTCCTCCCACGGAGACTGGCGGCCTGAATCGGGAGCACCCTGGAAAACCCGTGAAATATATCAGTACCCGCGGCGTGACGCCGCCCCAGTCTTTTGACGATGCGGTCTTGACCGGACTTGCCCCCGATGGCGGTCTGTTCGTGCCCGATACCCTGCCGCAATTCACCACAGCGGAGATCGCCTCCTGGGTGGGTTTGAGCTACACCGAGCTGGCGTTCAAGGTGATGGCGCCTTTTGTCGCCGGAACGCTGCCCGATGCGGATCTGAAGCGCTTGCTGTCGGCAAGCTACAGTGGCTTTCGCCATCGGGCGATAGCGCCGCTGGTTCTGAGCAGACAAAACGAGTGGATTCTCGAGCTGTTCCATGGACCGACGCTGTCGTTCAAGGATTTCGCGCTCCAGTTTCTTGGCCATTTGCTCGATTACTTGCTCGCCAAGCGCGGCGAGAAAGCGGTGATCCTCGGTGCGACCTCCGGAGACACCGGCTCCGCCGCGATCGAGGGCTGCCGCCGGTGCGAGAATATCGACATTTTCATTCTGCATCCCCACGGCCGGGTATCCGCGGTACAGCGCCGCCAGATGACCACGGTGGCGGGCGATAACATTCACAACATCGCGCTTGAGGGTAACTTCGACGATTGCCAAAACCTGGTCAAAGCGTGTTTCGCGGATCAATCGTTCCTTCCCGGAGGGCGTCGATTGGTGGCGGTGAACTCCATCAATTGGGCGCGTATCATGGCCCAGATCGTCTACTATTTCTGGGCCGCCCTGGCCGTCGGCGGCCCCCAGCGGCCAGTCAGTTTTGCGGTTCCCACGGGCAATTTCGGCGACATCTTTGCCGGCTACCTGGCGCAGAACATGGGGCTGCCCGTCGATCAGTTGATTATCGGCACCAATGCCAACGATATTCTCCACCGCTGCATCAGTGCGAACGATTACAGCCGGCGACCGCTTGAACACAGTTTGTCGCCCAGCATGGATATCATGATATCCAGCAACTTCGAGCGCTTACTATTTGATTTATATGCTCGTGATGGTGGGGCTATCCGCCAGCTAATGACCTCTTTCAACGCCGGCACCACCACTCTTGCCGAGGCGTCATTGGCCCAGGCACGGCAAGTATTTGCCAGCCACCGTCTGGATGACGCACAGACCGTCGCGGTGATCTGGGATGAATACGCCACCAGTGGCTACCTGCTCGATCCCCATACCGCAATCGGGGTTGCCGCTGGGCGCCATTGCCGGCGCCGCAACGACATCCCGCTGATTTGCCTGGCGACGGCCCATCCGGCGAAGTTTGCCGATGCCGTCAAGCAGGCTGGATATCCTGAGGACCCACCGCTGCCGAATCATATGGCGGGTTTGTGGGAGCGAGCAGAGCGTTACCAGGTGCTGGCCAACGACGCCGATCTGGTTCAAGCCTTCATCGCAACTCACATCACCGCCTAGGCCTGGCAGCCATGGCATCCATCCCGCGTATCCGTATCCGTGAGCACGACGTGGGGGAGGTCGATCTTGGCGATGAGCTGTCGCCGCTGCTCAAGCGCATCTACCGTGGTCGGGGCATCGCCAGCCGGGAACAACTCGCTCTCAATCTGAGCCATTTGCCGGCGCCAGAGCAGTTGCGCGGCGTCAATCTCGCCGTCGATTTGCTGATGGCGGCGTTGGCGAGCCAACAGAGCCTGTTGATTGTCGGCGACTTCGATGCCGACGGCGCCACCAGTACCGCGCTGGCCCTGCTGGCGCTGCGAGCGATGGGCTTTCAGCGTGTGGAGTTTCTGGTTCCCAACCGCTTCGAGTACGGCTATGGGCTGACACCGGAGATTGTCGCGCTGGCTGCTCGCCGGCGCGACCAGGTTCCCGATCTGATCATCACCGTCGACAACGGCATTTCCAGCACCCAGGGTGTCGCGGCCGCCAACGCGGCGGGTATCGGCGTGATCATTACCGATCATCATCTACCCGGCCGCGAGTTGCCCGATGCGGCCGCTATCGTCAACCCCAATCAGCCAGGCTGTACTTTTCCCGGTAAGAATCTCGCCGGTGTTGGCGTGATTTTCTACGTGCTCAGCGCGCTGCGCGCCCGCCTGCGAAACGCCGGTTGGTTTGCACAGTCGGGTATTCCCGAGCCCAACCTGGCGACGTGGCTCGATCTGGTCGCCCTTGGCACCGTTGCCGATGTGGTTCCACTCGATTCCATTAATCGAATTCTCGTTCACCAGGGCCTCCAGCGCATCCGCGCTGGCAAAGCGCGCCCCGGCATTCTCGCCCTGCTAAAAATCGCGGGTCGGGATCATCAACGCCTGGTGGCAGCCGATTTGGGCTTTGCCGTCGGGCCGCGGCTCAATGCCGCCGGCCGTCTCGACGACATGAGCGTGGGTATTCAATGTCTGCTCGCCGAGGACGCCGACAGCGCGCTCACTCTGGCACTCGGGCTTGATGAACTCAATCGCGATCGCCGAATAATTGAAGACGGTATGCAGCGCGAAGCGCTCGCTATTCTCGCCGCGCTGGATCTCGACAGCGACGCCTTGCCCTGGGGGTTGTGTTTGTTCGACAACGGCTGGCATCCGGGGGTGGTCGGCCTGCTCGCGGGCAGAATCAAGGATCGGCTGCATCGCCCGGTGATCGTATTTGCCGGGAGTGGGAAAGCCACCACCGCCGCGACATTAGCGGCGCCACCGACTGCCGAGATGAAAGGCTCCGCCCGCTCTATCCCCGGGTTTCATATCCGCGATGCGCTCGACGCCATTGCCACACGTCATCCTGGATTGGTGGACAGATTTGGTGGCCACGCCATGGCGGCGGGGTTGTCGCTACAAGTTGATCAATTTGCCGTTTTTGCGGCAGCCTTTGACGAAGAGGTCCGGCGCTGTTTGAGTCCCGCTGATCTCGCCGCGGAGATATGGACGGACGGTGAGCTGGACCCTGAGGCAATTTGCCTCGACGTGGCTCAGCAGATTCGCCAGGGTGGGCCTTGGGGGCAGCATTTCCCCGAACCCCTGTTCTATGGTGAGTTTCGGGTTGTCAGTCATCGTGTGGTGGGAGAGAAGCACCTGAAGCTGGTGCTGCGGGTGACCGCTGCTGGCCCGAGCGCCGATCAAAAAAATGATCCAGTGGTTGATGCCATCGCGTTCAATGTGGTGAACGAGGATTGGACCGGCCAGTTACCGGAAATCCTGCCACTGGCTTATCGGCTGGACATCAATGCATTCAGGGGGGTGGAGGCAGTGCAGTTGCTGGTAGAGCGCCTGCTGATCTGACCGGTCGCCAGTACCGGGGATCAGGAGATACTCTGGCCAGTGGGATGCGGCCAGTGAATGCGGCCAGTGAGAGAGGCCTGCCGCGCTTACTGCTCGACAAAAGCCCGTTCGATCACGTAGTGGCCGAGATCACCGTGGCGGGTTTCAACGAATCCCGCCTGATTGAGCAGACCGGACAGATCTTTCAGCATGCTGGGGCTGCCGCAAATCATGAAGCGGTCATCGTCCAGATTGGGCTTCGGCAGTCCGAGATCCGCAAAGAGTTTGCCGCTCTTCATCAGCTCAGTCAGACGCCCCTGGTTACAGAATGGCTCGCGGGTCACTGTGGGGTAATAGAGCAACTTCTTGCTGACTTCCTCGCCAAAGAATTCATGCTTTGGCAGACTGTCCACAATCAGGTCGCGGTAGGCCAGTTCGGACACGTGGCGCACACCGTGCGTCAGAATTACCTTGTCGTAATGCTCGTAAGTTTCCGGATCCCGAATGATGCTCATAAAGGGCGCCAGCCCGGTGCCAGTGCTAAGCAGATAGAGGTGACGGCCGGGCAGCAGGTGATCGATGACCAAGGTGCCGGTGGGTTTGCGGCTGACTATCACCTCGTCGCCAATCGCGAGTTTTTGCAGGTGAGACGTCAGTGGGCCGTCGGGCACCTTGATACTGAAAAACTCCATTTCGTCTTCGTAGTTGGCGCTTGCGATGCTGTAGGCGCGCAGCAGTGGGCGCTGGTTCAGCTCCAGTCCAAGCATGATGAAATGGCCGTTTTTAAAGCGGAATCCCGGATCCCGCGTGGTTTTGAAGCTGAACAGGGTGTCATTCCAGTGGTGCACGCTGGTGACCCGTTCGCGGCTCAAATTGGACATGCTTGATCCTCGGCGTCAATCCTGTATACGGCGTCAGCGCCGCAGCATTTTCTGTTGCTGCGCAGGATAGCGCAGGTATAGCATATCTGTTAAATCACTAATTATTATTTATATAATCGGAAATTCAGGTAATGCGTTACACTCTTCGACAGCTCCAAGTATTTCTGGCGGCAGCTCACCACCAAAACATAACGCGCGCTGCCGATAGCCTCAACATGTCCCAGTCTGCCGCCAGCGGTGCGCTCAGCGATCTGGAGCGGCAGTTTGGCATTCAGATCTTTGACCGTATAGGAAAACGACTTCAAATTAATGAGTTGGGAAGATACTTACACCCATTAGCTGAATCATTAATGGCTCAGGCGGACGCATTTGAGCGGGCACTCGGGCAAAGTCGCGACATTGGACAGTTGAAGGTGGGTGCGACCCTGACCATCGGCAACTACCTCGCAGTCGGCATTGTCGCCCGGCTGATGGCGGAGCAACCGGGTGCCCGCGTCACCCTCGAAGTGGCCAATACCGCGGACATTGCCGGTAAGGTCGCTAGCTTTGAACTCGATATTGGGCTGATCGAAGGTGAGTTGAATCGCCCCGAGCTGGAAATGATCCCCTGGCGCGACGATGAACTGGTGGTGTTCTGTGCGCCGGATCATCCGTTGAGCAAGCTCGGCCAGCTCAGCGACGATGACTTGCTGGCGGCGACTTGGATCGTGCGCGAAGCCGGTTCGGGGACGCGCCAGAGCTTTGATCGAGCGATGCACGGATTGCTGCCGAACCTCAATTTGCTGCTGGAACTACAGCACACCGAGGCAATCAAGCGGGCGGTAGAAGCACGACTTGGCATCAGTTGCCTGTCGCGCATCGCATTGCAGGAGGCGTTCCATCGCGGCAGCCTCGTTCCATTGGCAACGCCGCAGCGGGACTTCCGGCGACGCTTTTATTTTGTCCTGCATCGACAAAAATACCGCACCGCCGGCATCAATCGCTGGATTGAGCTGTGCCAGCAGAGTGACTAGCGATGAATCAGCGTTTGGTCGCCGAACGTGCGCGTGCCGTCATAGTTCTGTCGTGCTTGGCTGAAGGCTTGGTATCATTGCGGGCTGTGATCAGCCCCTGCTGTTCGTCGAGTTAAGGTGCCATGGAATACAAGGATTACTACAAAGTGCTCGGTGTCAACCGGGCGGCGAGCGGCGATGATGTCAAGCGCGCGTATCGCAAGCTGGCGCGCAAGTATCATCCGGATGTCAGTAAGGCTCCTGGCACCGAGGACCGTTTCAAGGAGTTGGGTGAAGCCTACGAGGTACTCAAAGATCCCAAAAAGCGCCTGGCCTACGACCAGCTAGGTGCCAACTGGAAGGGCGGACCGGAATTTAACGCGGCATCGGGCGCGGATCCGGGGTGGCGTTCCGGCCAGGCGAGATTCACTGCGGGCAATGGTAGCGAACACAGCGATTTTTTTGAAAGCCTCTTTGGCCGAGCCTTTCGACAGAACAAGCGGACGCAAGAGGGGCAAGCCGGTGATCGGGGCGAGGACGAGCACATCAAGATCTTGATTGATATCGAGGATTCTTACTCCGGCGCGTCGCGAACCATGGTGGTTCAGGTTGCCCACACCGATCCCAGGGGGCGGGTCGTCCCCCGCGAACGGACGCTGAACCTGAAGATTCCCAAGGGCATCAGGCCGGGACAGCAAATCCGGCTCGCCGGGCAAGGTAAACCTGGGCACGGCAAGGCGCCAGCCGGGGATTTGCTGATCGAGGTCGAATTCAATGCTCACCCGTGGTTTCGCCTCGATGGTCGCGATGTACACCTTGATCTGCCGGTGGCTCCCTGGGAGGCTGCTCTCGGGGCAACCGTGTTGGTGCCGACGCCGGATGGCAGCGTAGACATGAAAATTCCGGTGGGGACCACTGCGGGGAAAAAATTGCGTCTGAAAGGTCGAGGGCTGCCGGGCCAGGGCGCCGGCGATTTCTACGTCAACTTGCAGATCGTGCTACCGCCACCGATCACCCAAAAAGCACGCGATCTATACCTCGAAATGTCTCGTGAACTGGCATTTAACCCACGAGAAAAATTAGGCAGTCCCTGACAAACTCCTTGACCTGCGAAGGACGAACGGCAATCTGCGGATCCCGGTCGCGGTGAACCCTGAGCCTGGCCAGGAGGCGAGCATGGGTCGGCTCGCCACCGAGAATCCCGGCGCTACCGCGCCGCCCACTTCGGTCAAATGAGTCGCCTTGATCACGCCGGCGATCACGACCGCCGGGGCCAGTAACGCTCCATCTCCAGATAGGTGAACGACGCCGACCAGCCGGCCAAGACCAGGCCGGTGAGGCCCTCGGTGCCTGCCATGAAGCGGATCGGGCCGGAAGGCGACAGGTCACCGAAGCCGACAGTGGTAAAAACAGTCGCGGAAAAGTACACATGGTCGAAGATGCTGTGGATCGTGGGTGCGCTGGCTTGGCCGGCGATAAATCCGCCGATCTGGCCGACTGCAGGCCATTTCAACAACAGGTGATAGCCGAAACCGAAAATCCAGATTTCCAGGATATGCAAACCCAGCAATGAGCAAATGGCATACAGAACCATGCGCCGGCGCTGCCCGGGAGCGGTCTTGAGGTAGCGGTTGAGGAAAGTGAGTCCCTCGTAATGCACGAGCACTACGAGCACCACGGCGATCGCGGTAGTGGCGACAACGATAAAATTGGCCGGCCAATAATCGTAGGTACTGGTAACGTCGGGCATGAGTATCGCTGGGGTCGGGGTGATGTGGTTACGAATTATGGCAGCCGTGGCCAACAGGTCGGTATCCTAGCATGTGGGATCACGTGGGAATCATGATCGCAGTCAGCTATCGGTGATTTCAGCGAAAGCACGGCCAAGGCGGCGTTGAATAAGCTTGCGCTCGGCGCTCCAGCGCGGCAGAGACAGCGCCGCCAAACGCTGTACGAGAATCGCTGTGGCGGCTGTCATTCCGGCGCTGCCAATCGGGTTGGCCCGATGCAGCGCGGTGTGGTCGGCTGCCACGTCGATAGATTTGCCAATACCAACCCGGAAGTTTATCGGCGCATGTTTCTTGAGTACGGGAAGCACCAAGGCTTGGGGAAGCCCTCACAATAATCCGATTCCATTCGTGGCTCGACTCATTGAGCAGACACGAACGGAATCCTTGGGGCTGACGTCCGTCCGCAACCGCCGGAGGACTATTTCAACGGGCTGGTGCCGCAGATATCGCCATCTCAGCGTGGGCGTCCGCTGGGTGCCGGATCCAAGAGTTAGGCGCTATAACAGCACCAAGCCAGAAAAATGTTCTATCAAGAGCGGTAATGAGCGTCACACAAGTCCGCTGCGCCATGGACAAACAGCAGCGCGCCGACATCGGATACCACACCGGAATGCACTGTGCCAACCGGCGCCAACTGGAATTCGCCCTTGCGCAACAGGGTATCGCCGACAAAGGCTTCGCCGCTGAGCATCAGGCACTCCTCGTGGCGGGCATGGGAGTGCTCGGGTAGCGAGGCGCCGGGCTGCATGCGCAGTAGTAGCGAGCATTCGAGGCTATCGCCCCACAACAATTTGGTCTGCACGCCAGGCTGCAACTCCCGCCACTCGCCCTCGCTTGCACGCATGGTCAGCGGGGCTGCACCCTTGCCCGGCAGCCAGGCGGTGATCAGATCGCGCACGACCTCTGCCGTGCTGCCGAGGGAAACACCGCGCAAATACAGCAGTGCGCCAGAGTGGGAGCCTATGCGGCCGTGGCGACTACCCGCTGGCGCGAGGTGGTAATCGCCGACCGACACCTTTAGATCCCCGAGTTGGGCGTCGCCGCGCAGCACCACGCACTCTTCGTGGGCGTGGTGGCGGTGGCTGGGTAGCGATGCTCCCGCGGCAAATTCCAGGAGGACGGAGCGGGCGGCAGTATCGTCGTTGAGTACCTTGACGCGCACGCCGGTGGCGACGTCGCGCCAGTCGCCGTCGTCGCGGCGCACCATGATCATCTTGCTGGCAGCTTGTTGGCTGTCACGGGCGCGCTGGAGCAATCGCCCGCGCAGGGCAGCGCCACCACCGCATGCAGCGGGCATCACTGGCGTCAGCGCAGCGGCAAGAGCCTGCGCGACGATCTCCCCGACCTGTGGGTCTTCCGGGTCGAGGGACGGATTGTGCGAACCACCTTTGGCAGATAGTTTCATCATGGTCTCACCTTGGTAGCGGCGAACTCTGGCTTGAGCACTGCGCGCAGCGCGACGAGCGCGCGACGGATGTGTGATTTGACCGTGCCGAGGGGCAGCGCGGTTTGATCGGCGATTTCCTCGTGAGTCATGCCGCGGAAGAACGCGAGTGCCAACAATTGCCGTGGCAGGACATCCAGAGTGACCAGGGCGGCATGGATGGCCTGATTGCCTCGGGTCGCCGCCAGCAGATCCTGCGGATCGTTGTCGAGCGCGTTGTTTGCCTCGACCAGCGTCTGTGGCTCGGGATGGGTGTCGGCGGTGTCTTCGCGGCGCAGATAATCGAGGGCGCGACTGCGAGTGATGGTCAGTAGCCAGGTCATCGCGTTGCCGCGCGCCGGATCGAAGCGCAGTGCTTGGCGCCACACCTGCCAATAGACATCCTCGCTGACGTCTTCCGCAGCAGGCGCATTCCGGGTGATTCGCAGCGCCAGGCCATAGACCCGCCCGAGCGTTGCATCATAAAAACTGCCAAGCGCTTGTTCATCGTCGCGCGCGATGGCTTGCAGCCAGCTGCGCAGACGCGCTTCGTCGCCGTCAGCGGGCGAGCTGGCACAGGAGGGCGGGGGAGTTAATATTTCGTGTTCCACCGGGGCGTCAAACTGAGTTCGCGTCATGGCGGTGAGTATAGCCACGCGGTTGGCGCCACGGCAACTTGCCACCACTCCGAGCGGCATGCCATGTGTGTGCCGACAAGCGTTGATCGTGCAAAATCATGGACTGCGGGGTATGAGAACAGCGATCAGCTCGGACACCAAGAGAAAGCAGCGCCATCGCCAAGGCCATCAACGCGGTGTGTGCCGGGCTTCATGCAACACCTTGCCGTCAACATCGCGCACGGTCGCCGTCAGCAGGCCGCTGGCATCGATGTGGACAGCGCCAAAGTTCATCCAGCGGCGGGCGTCCTCGTAACGGGTCGGTGCAGGTTCGGGGCCGTAGAAGAACAGGCTCTGCGTGCCCAGACTGGTGTCGAAGTTGCGGTTGGGGAACAATCCGGCGTTGAGGGGGCCGGTGGCGTATTCGTGAACCTGGAAATCCGCGTGCTCGGGAAAGGGCGTGTAGCGAAACACCTCGGCGAAATGGACGTCGGTGGTGATAAACAGCACATTGTGAACGTGCTGTTCCTGCATGAACTTGAACAGATCGAGCAATTCCCGTTCAAAGCCGGTGTCGTGATCATAGTTGGCCCAGCCGTCGCGACCACTGGTTGCAGCGGAGCCAGTTGGGATCGATAGGGGCACGCTGGTGACGATGATTTTCCAGGTCGCGCCTCCCTGTTTGAGGCGATGCTTGAGCCAGGCGAGTTGTTCGCGTCCGAGCATGGTTTTTGGCGTGCCCAGGTTATCTTTCGATCGGTTGGCGTCGCGGTACTGGCGATTATCCAGCATCAACAGTTCAAGGTGGCGCCCCCAGCGCACCGCGCGGTACAGCCGCGACGGCGTCAGCTCGGACTCCGAGACTGGGTTGTAGTCGAGGAACGCCCGCAACCCGATCGGCAGCAAATGCTGGCCGGGTTTGTAGGGCGCGGTATCGCGGGTATCGTGCAACGGATCAAAGTCGTTGGCCACCTCGTGGTCATCCCAGATCGGGAAATACGCGGTGCTGGCGAGCAATCGCTGGTAGCTGGCGTCCTCACGGTTGTACTTCCAGTGCGCCCAGAACGCGCCCAATGCCGCAGACTGCGCAAAATCGCCGGGCACCTGCGCGTTGCCGTAGAGGCCCGTCGCGTTGCACACCCCATCGGCGTAGATCATGTCGCCCAACCCGACAAAAAAATCCAAGCGCATCGCGTTGATCGCGTTGAAAATCGGGAAGCCCTCTGCCTGGTCACGGCAGACGTTCTGACCGGCGACATCGCCACCCCAGGCGAAGCTGACTGCCGCCGTGCGTGCGGGTGTCGGCGCGGTGCGAAAGAACCCCTTCGCGGTCTGCTCCGGCTCGCCCGCTGCCAGTTTATCGGGGCTGAACCACACCTCGTAGTGGTAGCCCTGTGCGGATTTGAGATGATCAAAGGTGAGCTTGCCGGTGTAATCCGCGATGGCGTCAACCGGCGTACTGGCTTGGCGCGGAATCCCGTCACCGCTGCGCAAGAGGACATGCAGATAGCCGCGGCGATCCGTGCGCGCCCAGATCAATGCAGATGTGTCGGTGACATCACCCGCGGCTACGCCGTGGGTGATGGGCATTGATTCGTCGGGGTGGGCATAGCCGTTGGCGACCGCTATGAAGACGGCGAACAGACTACCGGCTAGACGGTTGGCAGGCATGGCGAGCTTTCTCGATGCGATTGCGAGTGTGTCGCCATATCGTGTACCCGCAATCGTTACCAGCGTTTGACGGTTCGGTAAAAGTTTGGCGAAGGGATGCTTAACTATTTGTCAGTAGCCGATAAAAAGTGGCGGTTTCCAGAATGAAGTGCAACACCCTGGACTTGGATAGGGTGTTGGGATGGGAAAGGTCGGCCTCAAATATGAAGTGCAACACTTGCCTGGAGGTAAAGCCGGGCTCGCACGCCGGCCGCGGTTCCCCCTACACTTCACGCCGACTTACAGCTCGTGGCTCGACCAAGTCGAGCGTTGGTGAAGCATTACCACCCGCACCCGAGGCCGTTCATGTGGACGGTCATCGCCGAAGCGATCCTCGCCAAGATCAAACGGCTATGTAACGTTATCAACGGGACATGACACTAGCGCTTACTTGGCCTTCCAAACCAGTTCGGCCTGTTTCGCCGCGATCAAATGCTCGTTTTTCCGCGCCCAGGCAAAGCCCAGTTTGATGCGATCGAACAGGCGCTCAATCTGCCTTTCCATCCGTGGGTCCGTGAAGATATAGAACTGGCCATCACGAATGGCGTCGAGCACCAGTTCGCCCACCACGTCGGGGTCCAGCCCCTGTTGCAGGGTTTCGCCAATCGGGTTCAGCGCGATCGGGCGATCATCGGATGTGCCGAACTGTTCGGGGCGGTGGCTGGCGGCTTCCAGGATATTGGTGTTGACCGCCCCTGGGCACAGCACCGATACCCCGATGGGGGTGTCTTTGAGTTCGCTGTACAGCACTTCCATCATGGCGACAGCGGCGTGTTTGCTGGCGTTATAGGCGCCCCAGCCGGCCCCGGCGTTGACCAGCCCGGCCATGGACGACGTGCTCATCACATGGCCGCTTTCGCCATTGCTTTTCATCAGCGGCAGAAACGCGCGCATCGCGTAGACGATAGCGGTCTGATTGACGGCGACCACCCAATCCCAGTCCTTTTGCGAGAGTTCCTCGCTCAGCCCGCCGACGCTGACGCCGGCGTTGTTGCACAGCACATTCACCTTGCCGAAGCGCTTGACGGTGGCAGCGGCCGCGGCAAACACGGAATCCTCTATCGTGATGTCGCAGCGCAGCGTATCGACATCCGCGCCTTTGGCTTTCAGATCGGCGGCAGCCGCCTGCAACCGCTTCTCGTCGATATCGGCCATCATCACTTTCATGCCGGCCCTGGTGAAGGCCTTGGTCATGCCCAGCCCCATGCCGCTGGCCGCGCCGGTGATAAAAGCTACTTTTCCTTCGATGTCGCGCATGGCCTGTCTCTCCGTATTGGTTGGTTATTAAAGTCGTTCAATGAAAAAGGAAGTGGGTCGCCGATTCCGCCGCGGGCGCGAAACAGCGCCTGCGAAAAATGGCGACAGCAACCGTCTTGATTTCACGGCGCTGAACTGTTGTTTAGTCATTGGCCAGCGCATACATTCGATATTCGACAGCGCTTTTCAAAACCCGGCCTTCGGCAACAGCGACGATGTTATTTAACCACTGATAACGCGGGTCTCCGGTTTCAACTCGTGGTTGGGTCATAAAATAGGTGTCGCCAAAATCCGTGGGCTTGCCGCCGCCGATGGCGTCGTTGACAGCCTCGTTCATTTCCAGCACGCCGTAGTACTGCACATAAAGCAGAGCGCCATCGTTCGTTTTCAGCGTGATGCGGACATCGAGGTGACCGACACCGTCTTGATCGATCAAAATCCAATCGCCGCCACTAGGCAGCAGCGTGCCGTTAAGCTTTTCGCCAGTAAATACGCCGCCGGTGACATCGAAAACAACACGCTGTCCATAGGGGCCGTTACCGACAGTGACGGGTGGCTTTAGTTCGGCGCGCAGGGTGAGCAGTGGTTTGAGCTTCATTGCTTGCTCCTGGTTATGGAATGACGGGAGTGTCGTGCTTCATCGATAGGCGTCACTTCGATGCCGAACCACAATAATGTCTAGATGCTGCTCGAATTCTCGTAACCGGGCATCGGCTATTTTCCGAGTATCCGCCGCTTTACACTGGCCAGGCTCTCTCGGCTCTCTCGGCTCCGCGGCCCGCTGCCGGCCAGGGCCGTGTCGAAGAAATCTTCCCACAAGGCTTTGTGTCGCCGTAAATCGATGATAACAGCCTTCTTCTCTCCGGCCTCGTCCACCACGAAATCGACACCACTGATTTTCTTCTTTCCGGTTGAGTGCGACATCTCAAACCCCGCTTTTCAGGCTCCACAGCAAATGATGCCGGGAGCCGTCCCTCTTTGCCATGGTCGCCCAACGTTGGACCATTGTCTACGCCGGAGCGGCGCTGTCTGAACGCCCAGCCAGGAGTTCGTGTTCATCCCCAAGGGCAAGGCCGTGCTGATCATGCCAGTGTCCGAGTTGGAGCAACTGGCCGGCATCGCCAAGGGCGCCCGCAACGACGACTACCGCGACCGTAAGTACCGCTACTGACGGCGGCGCCTCTGCGCGTGGTCGATACCTCCGCCTGGGTCGAATGGCTGACCGACAGCGCGCTGGGCAAGAAGTTGGGCAACGAATTGCCGG
>JBPPNE010000013.1:0-17122 GCA_051306415.1 Porticoccaceae bacterium | reverse complement strand
ACCGAAATCTGGCCGCGAACCCGGTACTGCTCGCCACTAAAATCAATTTTTTCGTTGCGCAGCGCCGGCGCCAGCACTTGCAGGTATTCGCGCATGTGTCGCGCGGGTTTGTCATAGGAAAGCCCGAGCATACCCTCAATAATCGGCTTGTGGGACAACCCGATACCCAGCGTAAAGCGTCCCTGCGACGCCGCATTAGTGGTTGCCGCCTGTTGCGCCATCACCAGCGGATGCCGGGGATAGCTGGGCACGACCGCGGTGCCAAGCTTGATGCGCGTGGTGCGCTGGCCGACCAGGGCCAGCGCGGTCATCGCATCGAGGCCGAACATGTTGGCCATCCAGAAAGTATCAAAGCCCAATTCTTCCATCTTCAGCGCGCGGGCGATCAGGCCTTCGATGGTGGTTTCCGGTCCCGACGCGGCGCCGGAATTGATGCCGATTCTCATGCTGTGCTCCCGGGGCAAAGGCCCCTTGAAAAGGGTTGGCGCGAAAGTGGTTAACGAAAAGCCGGGATGACTTCCTCGGCGAGCAACCGGATATTTTCGTCCATGTAGCTCTCGGGGCAGGCCGACGTCAGCATGAACAGTTCGCCGCCGGCATCGATGTACTCCCGCAGCCGGCGACGACAGTCCTCGGGCGTGCCGATCAGCGTGTACTTCGATACCAGGCTATCGAAATTCTGCGCGTACTGCTTGCCAAGTTGCACAGCGGCCATCTCACGGGCTTTGTCCCGGTCCTTGTGCACGGCGGAAAAGATGAACACGCCACGGCGGAAATTATCCATGCCGAGCCCCTGTTCCTCCCGCACCTTGGCAATGGTGGCGATACTGTCGCGCAATTGCTCCGGCGAGTACATGTAGGGAATCCAGCCGTCGCCGTGGAGCGCGGCGCGGCGCATCGCCGCGTCCTTGCGCCCGGCGACCCAGATCGGCGGTGTCGGTTTCTGGATCGGCCGTGGATTCAACGTGACTTCGTTCAGCGTGTTGAAACGACCGTGGAAAGTCACTTTGTCTTCCGACCAGAGGCGGCGGATCACTTGCAATGCCTCATTGGCGCGCGCGCCTCGCTCGGCCACTGGCACGCCACAGGCTTCAAACTCCTTGGGAAACTCACCGCCGACACCGACGCCAAACATGTACCTACCAGCCGACGCGTTGTCGAGGGCAGCACCCAGTTTGGCCGCCAGCGCCGCGGGGTACAGCGGCAACAACACAATGGTGCTCATGAGCTTGACTCGCTCGGTAGCGCCTGCTGCCACGGCAAGGGTGATATAGGTATTGCCGATGGGGCCGTGGAACATCACGTGTTCACCGGCGCTGACGATATCAAAACCCAGCGCTTCAATTCGCCGCGCCGCGGCGGCAATGTCAGTGACGGTTCTAATGCCGGTGCCAAACTGAATATTGCTCATGGTATCTCCCCGAGCTCTTATGATTTGATAGTGTAGCCAACCGCCATCCTAGCCGCCGCCTCGATCAAGGGCAACGCAGATAGTCAGCCTGTGGATACGTCAACGCCGACTGAGGAAAGGCTCGATCTGTGACCAGACTGAGCATCAATTGAGTTTGACAATGGCCACTTTTTAGTTCCAAATTGAATTCTTCCCGTCGGTCACACAACTTACCGATGGGAAACAAAGCGCCCCCTAATTATCTAAAAGCAACCAGGAGCAGATCTCATGCTGAAACCGGCCATCTCTGCGGATTCTCACATCGTAGAACCACCCAACTGTTACATCGATTTTATCGACCCCAAATACCGTGACCGGGCACCCCGCGTGGTCGAGGGCCCCGCCGGGGGAGATATTTTTCAAATTCCGGGGCTTGATGACGTTATCCCCTTGGCGCTGTTGGGCGCTGCGGGCGTTCCCGCCAATGATTTGCCCAAGTTCCGCAACAATAAATTCGATCAAATTCCGAAGGCGGCCTGGAATCCCAAGTATCGGGTTGAAGCCCAGGATGTCGATGGCGTCAAAGGTGAGATCATTTACGCTTCCACCGGCATGGTGCTGTGCTCCCACAAGGATTACGCCTACAAATCCGCCTGCATGCAAGCTTATAACCGTTGGCTTGAAACTTTCTGCGGCGAAGTGCCGAATCGCCTCTTCGGCTTGGCGCAAACTGCCGTGGTTTCCGTCGATGAGACGATCGAGGATTTCTATCGCGCCAAGAAAATGGGCATGGTCGGGATGATGATGCCGGGCGTCCCCCAGCATGCAGATTACGATCACCCCGATTACGACGCGCTCTGGGCCTGTGCGACCGATCTGGATCTACCCGTTTGTTTCCACATCCTCACCTCCAACGATAGCGGTGTGAAGGAAGTGCTGGCGCCGAAACGCGGTAAGCCCGCAAATGGCTTCATGAATATCATCCGCGGCGTTCAGGATGTGATGGGCGTATTCCTCTTCGGTGGCGTTTTCGAGCGGTTTCCAAAGCTCAAAATGGTGGTGGCTGAAGGCGATGCCGGCTGGATCAACCATTACAAATACCGCGCGGATCATGCCGTTGCACGTCTTGGCCCCGTCGCTGGCGACTTCCTGTCGCGGCCGCCGAGCGAATACATCACCCGCAATGTGTCGTTTACTTTCCAGGATGACAAAACTGCGTACGAAAATATGGATGTAGTCAACAGCGGCTGCCTGATCTGGGCCAATGATTATCCGCACACCGATGCGTCTTGGCCGAACTCGCAGAAAATTCTCGCCGCCCAGACCGCGCATTTGACGGAAGCACAGAAGAATGCGTGCCGCCACGACAACGTGGTGAAACTGTTCAATCTAAAGCTTCAGTAAGTCGCAGCTGTCTCAGCGCCCTTGCGCCGTGGCGATACCCTTTCGGGTATCGCCACAGTCTTTTTCGGTACACGGATGAAGCGAACAGATGATAAAGCAACCCGCTCGCACGCATCAGCCCTGCTCCAACGGCTCTGGCTGCAATCGATAAGATCTGCCCACCCGCGCTGATCGCAGCGACCGCGCTTGATCCAATGCCTCGCGATTATCTTGTGCACAATTTGATTCTAGCAGCGACTCAACCATGACTAGTGGTTGCAGACGTATTACCATCACGGGAGCTGGATAAGCATCGAATCAGCGACTACGCTGGGCAAGCGACAGCGGCGATCATCAGGATTGAAATAAGCTTCACTCCCGGCGCGATGCTCGCCAACAACCGACGCCAGCGCGGCGAGCGCGAAAATCCATAACTAGAAGCCCCAAGCGGAGACCACCATGAATCGTTTCGCAGCCCTTCACGGTGAGCAGGCCGTCACCCCTCGTGTCGCTGCCGGATGGCGCCTCACCCGATTGACCCCGGCGAGTTCACTGTTTGGCGCCAACGGCATGCAGTTCGGCCCCGATGGCCGGCTCTACGTCGCCCAGGCAATGGGCAGCCAGATCACCGCGATCGACACGACCACGGGTGATCTCGAGGTAATCGCCGCCAACGGCGGCCCCATCACCGGCCCCGACGATGTCGCTTTTGACTCCGACGGCAACCTGTACGCCACCGAGGTCATGAGTGCGCGGGTAACCCGGCGCGCGCCGGACGGCAAGGTCACTGTGGTCGCTGACAACCTACCCAGCGCCAATGGCGTCACCGTGTTCCGGGATCGCCTGTTTATCGATGAACACCGGCCCGGTGGTCGGCTATTTGAGCTCTACCCCAACGACAACCGGCCGCCCCGGCTGATCGCCGACAATTTGGCCGATCCCAATGCTCTCGCCGGCGGCCCCGACGGCAAGCTGTATTTCCCACTGGTGCCGAAGGGAGAGATCTGGCGGGTGGACATCGAGAGTGGCGCGCTGGAGCAGGTGGCGACCGGCCTCCTGCATCCCACCGCCGTCAAGTTCACCCCGGCGGGCGAGCTGATTTCTCCTCAGGCGGGCAATGGCGAAGTGGTAAAAATTGATACCAACACCGGCGCCAAGACCGTGATTGCCAAAGTTCGGCCCGGCATCGACAACCTTGCCATCGACGCGCAGGGCCGCCTGTTTCTGTCCCATTTTGTCGACGGCGGTGTCGCCGAGGTCGCCATGGACGGTAGCAACCGGGAGCGCGTGCTGGTGCAACCCGGTTGGGTCGGCCCCTGGGGCATCGCGTCCACGCCCGGGGGCACTTCCTACCTGGTCGATGGCTTGAGCCTGGCTTCACTGTCGCCTGCTGGGCAGGTGGCACGTATCGGCAGCCCCCTCGACAAATCGGCGCCGCGCTTTGTCCGCGCGCTGGCAAGTACGACGTCAGGCGACGTGCTGATGACCACCGCGCGCGGCGACGTGCTGCGGTATGACCCACACACCGAAAAGGCGCGCGCGCTGGCGGAGAAACTCGGTCAGCTCAAGGGTGTGTGCGCGGGCGCCAACGGCGAGGTCTTTGTCGTGCGTTTGGATCAGGCCTCGCCCGCTGGGAGCAAAGGATCAATTTTGCGCATTGACACTGTTGGTCAGGTTACCACCCTGGCCCAGAATCTTTCCGGGCCCTCCGATGTCGCGATCTGGGGCGAACACTGCTTGGTGACTGAAAGCAGTGCCGGGCGCCTGGTAGCGGTAGACAGCGCCGGCAAGGCCACCGTGGTTCGCGACGGCTTGCAGGATCCACGGGGCATGGCCATTCTCGGCGATACGCTTTATCTGCTCGATCGCGGCAGCCGTTCGTTGTGGGCGTTTGCGCTGACAGCGGACCTGCGCAATCCGGCGGCGCGCGCCGCCGATACGCAGATTGCGACCCGGCTGCCAGTGGGCGCTCGCTGTCCTCTCGATTTCGCTGGCGGTCTTTGCGCGAGCCACGACGGTGGGCTGTTGATCGCCGCCGACGGCGAGGGCAGCGTGCTCAGCTTGGGTCGTATCTAGCGAATTTCCTGGCGAACGATCCGGCGCCATTTAGCGCGCCGCCTGGCAAAACGGCCGCGGGGGTGGCTCAAGCGTGGGCGACAGTCTCGACCCCTTCGGGCAGGGCTTCCGATTTCAGGACGCCCTGGGCCTCCAACGCGTCCATCTCAGCGTTGGTCAGGCCGAGATGTTCGCCGAAGACTTCCCGGTTGTGCTCACCCAGATAGGGTGCCTGCAGATCGAGCGGTTCGGGAAACTCGGAAAACCGCAGCGGAATGCCGGGAATCTGTAGGTCGCCATAGCCGCGGTCGTGAATGGTGCGAACCACTTCCCGCTCGATCAGGTGCGGATGCGCCATCGCCTCGGGCACGCTGAGCACCGGAGCGACGGGAATGTGCATGTCCTCAAGCAGCTTCAAGGCATCGTCGCGGTTGTAGTCCTTGAGCCAGTTCTCGATGATCTGGACGATCGCCTCGCGCCGCTCCACCCGCTTGCCGTTGGTGGCGTAATCCGGGTGATGCGCGAGATCCTCCCGCCCCATCACCTTGCACAGCGGCACCCACTGACGGGCCATGACCACCATGAACAGATAGCCGTCCTTGCAATTGAACAGGCCCAGTGGACTGGCGGCGTAGTGGTGGTGTCCGGAGCGGCGCGGCATGATCTTGCCGCCGCTGCCAGAATAGGCCTGGACATTGATCTCGTGGGCGTGAAAGTACGAATCCAGCAGCGAAATGTCGATGTACTGCCCCTTGCCGGTCTTGTGGCGATACAGCAAAGCGCCATTGATCGCCGCCAACGCGTGCACGCCGGCGCTGACGTCGCCAATCCCGAGCATCGGGAAATAGGGTGCCTGGTCAGGATGGCCAATCATGTCCATGACCCCGGACACGGCCATCGCGATGTAATCGAAACCAGGCAGTTTTGCCAGCGGGCCGGTCTGGCCAAAGGCGGAGATGGAACACATGATGATCTGCGGGTTGAGCGCCTTGACGACGTCGTAACCGAGGCCCAGACGGCCGATCGCACCCGGCGAAAAATTTTCCAGCAGGACGTCGCAGTCCTTGACCAAACCCTTGATCAACTCCACTCCGCGCGGATTGCGCAGATCGACGCAGACGCTCTTTTTGCCGCGATTCTGCTGGATGTAATAGCCGCTGCGGCCCTTGCGGCGGTGGGGCAATGCCCGCGTCGCGTCGCCTTCCGGCGCAAGTTCGACCTTGATAACCTCCGCGCCCATCTCCGCCATCAGGCGTGTGGTCGTGGGGCCGGCCAGGTACTGGGTGAAATCGAGCACCCGGTAGCCGTCGAGAATGTGTTTGGGCCCGCTATCCTGCACCGCTTTGCCTTTACTCATGAACTCCCCCTGCTGAACGTTTTTTGATACCCAAGGATTTGTTTCTCGCCACGGCGGCCACTGCGGCCACTGCGGCATTCACTTCCCGGCGGTCTTCTGGAACAGGACTTTCGCGCCGGTGAGTTCGGTCACCCGCTGCGCTGAATAGCCGAGATGGGTGCCGAGAATCTCTGCGTTGTGCTCGCCGAGGAACGGTGCCTGCAAGTCTTCCGGCACCTCGTACTTGGAAAACCGCAGCGGCATGCCCGGAATCTGGAATTTGCCGAGCACGCGATCCTCGATGGTACGAATGGTTTGGCGCTCGATCATGTGCGGGTGAGCCATCGCCTGCGGTACGGTCAGGATCGGCGCGCAGGGAATGCGCGCGGCCTCCAGCTTGGCGAGCGCGGCCGCATCGCTGTCCTGCGCCTGCAGCCAGCCCTCGATGATGGCGACCATTTCGTCGAGGTGCTGGATGCGATCGTCGTTGTCCTTGAACCGGGGATCCTCGATCAAGTCCTCACGACCCATGGTGCGGCACAGCACCGGCCACTGGTGCAGCAGTGCCAGAATCACCAGATTGCCCTCCTTCGACTTGAAAATGCCGGTCGGGGCAACCGCGTAATGCTGGGAGCCGTTGCGGCGCGGAACGATCTTGCCGTCGCTGGCGGAATAGGCCTGCACACTGACCTCGTGGTGGTGGTAATAGGTGTCCAGCAGGGAGATATCGAGCCACTGGCCGCCACCGCGCTTGGCGCGTTCGAGCAGCGCATAACCGATAGCCGTGAGCGCGTGGACGCCGGTGCCCACGTCGCCGAAGGCCAGCATCGTCATCGACGGCGGTCGCCCCGGTTCGCCAATCAGATCGGTGACCCCGGCGTAGGCCTGGGCGATGAAGTCGAAGCCCGGGAATTCCGCCAGCGGCCCCTGCTGCCCAAAGGCGGAAATCGAGCACATGACGATGTCCGGGTTGATCTCGCGAACGACCTCCCAGCTCAGACCCAGACGGCCGATCACGCCGGGGGCGAAGTTTTCCAGCAGCACGTCGCATTTCTTGATCAGCGCCTTGATGATCGCCAGCCCCTCGGGGGTTTTCGGGTTCAGGCACAGGCTCTTCTTGCCGCGGTTCTGCTGGATGAAATAGGCGCTGCGCCCGGTTTCATTGACGTAGGGGAAGACGCGCACCGGATCGCCGTGGGGGCCGATTTCCACCTTGATGACCTCGGCGCCCATTTGCACCATCAGGTTGGTGGCCGCTGGCCCGGCAAGATACTGCGACAGATCCAGCACCCGGTAGCCGTCGAGAACATGTTTCGGTGTCATTGTTGTCTTTCCGCCATAGATTGAAAATAGTAAAGGGCTGTTATCGCCGCGCCGGCAATCGCGATGTCGTCAGCGCAAGCGTCAATTATCCCCCTGAGCCAGAACGCCTTCCGCGGTCAACGCGGCCACTTCCTGCGCGCTCAGCGACAGGTAGTTACCCAGGATCTCCTCATTGTGTTCGCCCAGAAAGGGTGCATCGAGATCGGTGATTTCGGCATAGTCTGAAAACCGCAGTGGCATGCCCGGAATGTCGAACTCACCGGCCAGGCGATCCTTGATGGTGCGCACGGTGCGGCGCTGGCGCAGATGGGGATGGGCGATGGTTTCCGGCACCGTGAGCACCGGCGCACAGGGGATGCGAGCGTCCTGCATTTTTTTGACCACCGCATCGTCGTCGTTGTGGGACTGGATCCAGGCTTCAATGATGGCGATCAGCTCATCCGCGTGGACGCAGCGGCTGGCGTTGGTGTCGTATCTGAGATCGGCAATCAGATCCTCGCGACCCATCAGCCGGCACAGCGGCTCCCAGAAGTGCAGCGAGCCCATCAGCATCAGGTAGCGGTTGGCACCCTTGAAGGCGCCCAGCGGGCACACGCCGTAGTGGTGGGCGCCGGAGCGTTTCGGTACCACCGCGCCGCCACTGGCGCTGTTGATATGCACATTGATTTCGTGGCTGTGGTAGTAGCAATCGACCAGGGAAATATCCAGCCACTGACCCTTGCCGGTGCGGGTGCGGTTGAGCAGGGCCGCATTGATCGCGGCCACCGCGTGCACGCCGGTGTTGACATCGCCGAGGGACAGCAGCGGCAATACGGGAGGGCCATCCTTGACGCCAATCATGTCGGTCACCCCCGCATAGGCCTGCGCGATGATGTCGATGCCCTGCAGATCGGACAGCGGTCCGGTCTGGCCAAAGCCGGAAATGGAGCACATCACCAGCTGCGGGTTCAATGCCTTTACGACGTCATAGCCAAGGCCGAGCCGGGCGATGGCGCCGGGGGAAAAGTTTTCCAGCAGCACATCGCACTGTTTGACCAGCTCCTTGAGAATGTGCAGTCCTTTTGGCGAGCGCACATCCAGGCACAGGCTCTTTTTGCCTCTGTTTTGCTGGACGTAGTAACAACTGCGGTTGTTCTTGTTGAAGGGCAGCAGACGGGTGGGGTCGCCGCCGGGGGCAATCTCCACCTTGATGACCTCCGCACCCATTTCCACCAGCAGCCGGCTGGCCGATGGCCCCGCCAGATACTGGGTGAGGTCGAGGACTTTGAAACCGTCCAGCACATGCCTGGGTTGCATGATCTGATACCCCCTCGCCGGCAATCCGTCGTCCCCGGCCTATTATGTGGTCACCGACAGGGTTCTAATGCTGCGCGCTAACCAGAACGCCGGTTTCTTTGAGCGCCTCAATGCGTGCCTCGGTGTAGGCCAGACCGCGCAGGATTTCTTCGTTCTGCTCGCCGAGAAACGGTGCCTGCAACGGCAGATAGTTCGGGTAATTGGAGAACCGCAGTGGCATGCCCGGGATATCGAACTCCCCCAGCATGCGGTCGGAAATCCTGCGCACGGTGCCGCGCTGGCGGTGGTGGGGATGCGCAATGGTCTCGGGCACTGTCAAGATCGGCGCCACCGGCACCCGCGCGGCTTGCAGAGCCGCTATCGCCGCCGCGTCGGTCGGGAAGCTCTGCAGCCAAGCTTCGATGATGCCGATCAACTCCTTCTGATTGTTGACGCGGGATTCATTGGTGCGGAATTTCGGATTTTCGATCAGGTCTTCGCGACCCATGGCTTTGCACATCGAACCCCACATGTGCACCAGGGCAAGGATCATGATGTAGCCCTGCGGACCCTGAAAAATCCCGGTTGGGCAGACCGCATAGTGGTGCGGGCCGGCGCGGCGCGGCACCACCTTGCCGCCACTGGCGGAGTACGCCTGCACGTTCATTTCGTGCTGGTGGAAATAGCAGTCCAGCAATGAGATATCCAGGTGCTGGCCGACCCCGGTGCGGTGGACATCAAGCAGCGCATAGCCGATGGCGGCGGCGGCATGTACGCCGGTAGTGACATCGCCAATCGCCAGCATCGGCAAACTGGGCGGCCGGTCGGGTTCGCCAATCACATCGGTGACACCGGCGTAGGCCTGCGCGATGTAGTCAAAACCGGGCAGATGACTGAGCGGACCGGTCTGGCCGAATGCAGAGATCGAGCACATCACCAGCTTGGGATTGGCGTGGTGGACTTTCTGCCAGTCGTAGCCGATACGGCCGATCACCCCGGGCGCATAGTTTTCGATGAGAACATCGCAGCTCTTGATCAGATCGGCCAGAATCGCCTTGCTATCGGGCCGCTTGACATCGATGCAGAGGCTCTTCTTGCCACGGTTTTGCTGGACGAAATAACCGCTGCGCTTGTTCTTGCGAAACGGGAATGCACGGCTCGGATCACCAAAGGGCGCAAGCTCCACCTTGATGATCTCGGCGCCCATTTCCGCCATCAGTCGGGTCGCCGACGGCCCGGCCAGGTACTGGGTAAAATCGATGACCCGGTAGCCGTCGAGAATATGTTTTGCTGCCATGGAAAAGTCTCCGGGGTGCGGCTCAGCCAGCGTTGCCTTGGGTCTGCGGGCGTCCCGTGCTCACGGGTTTGCGGCCGGCGGCACCGGTTCGCTGGCCAGCACCTTGTCCTTTTCCAGGGCTTCGATGTCCGCCAAACTGTAGCCGGCGCCGGTGAGAACCTCGCGGTTGTGCTCGCCGAGAAAGCCCGCCTGCAGTTCGAGAAATTCCGGGTACTGGGAAAACCGCAGCGGCATGCCCGGCACCTTCACCTTGCCGAAGGCCCGGTCGGTGACCGTGCGCACGGTCTTGCGCTGGATCAGGTGGGGATGGGCCATGGCTTCGGGAACGCTCAGCACCGGTGCCACGGGCACATGGTTGGCTTCAAGAATGCTGACCGCTTCGTCGTCACTCGCGGTGGTCTGCAGCCAGGCTTCAATGGCATCGATCAGCACCTGTTTATTCGCCGTGCGGCCGGCGTTGTCGGCGAAGCGCGGGTCGCTGTTGAATTCCTCCTTGCCGATCACTTTCAGCAGGTTATTCCACTGGGCGCCAATGGCGATGATGACCAGATATTTGGTCTTGCCCTTGAACATGCCGAGCGGCGCCACCGCAAAGTGGTGCGCCCCGGAGCGATGGGGTACCAGCTTGCCATCGCTGCCGTCATAGCCCTGGACATTGATTTCGTGACAGTGAAACAGGCAGTCGAGCAGCGCGATGTCGAGGTGCTGGCCGCCGCCGCCGCGCTCGCGGTGAAACAGCGCCGCCGAGATGGCGCCGTAGGCATGGGCGCCGGTGGATACGTCACCCATGCCCAGGCCGGGAAAGTAGGGCGAACCGTGCTCCTCGCCGATCATGTCGATAACGCCCGCATAGGCCTGGGCGATATAGTCAAATCCGGGGCGGTCGGACAGCGGCCCTGATTGGCCAAAAGCCGAGATGGAGCACATGATCAGATCGGGATTGATCGCCTTGAGGGTGTCGTAGTCGATGTTGAGGCGCTTCATCACGCCCGGCGTAAAATTCTCCACCACCACATCGACGTCCTTCACCAGCTTGTGGACGATCTGTTGCGCACGCTGGTCGCGGAGATTCAGGCAAATGGCCTGTTTGCCCCGGTTCTGTTGAATGTAGTAGCCGCTGCGCCCATTTTTGAGCGCGGGCATCTGCCGCACCATGTCCCCGGCGGGGGCCGCTTCGACCTTGATCACCTCGGCGCCGCACTCCACCATCAGGCGGGTACAGGTCGGCCCCGCCAGCACATGGGTAAAATCCAGCACCTTGATGCCGTCTAATACGTGTTTTCTTTTCATGGTTTTAATCTCCTCCAACACCCGAAGTATCAGTACGCCGTGGTCTCAAAAACGGCGTTATTTATTTTGCGATCAGCCCTTTACAGTCAAGCAACTCTTCGCCTATCGCGCCCGCTTCAGAATTATTGGCGGTTGTTCCGCAGATCCAGCCACGGCATCAACGAAGAGCCCTGAAACCGGCATGATAGCGAACCGGAAATTCCGCGATCAAGAATCTGCCTTTTTTTGCTCAATGATCCGCGCGGGCACACCAACTGCCGATGCCCCTGGCGGCACGTCTTGAAGTACAACTGCATTAGCGCCAATCGACGCACCATCACCGATGGTCACCTTGCCGAGAATTTTCGCCCCCGCGCCGATTTGAACTCTATTGCCAAGAGTTGGTGCATCCCCGTGCTCTTTGATGGATCGATTGCCTAGCGTAACACCCTGGCGAATCAAGCAATCGTCACCAATGACAGTCGACCCGTGAATCACTATCCCGCCGTGATGCTCGATAGCGAGGCGACGCCCGATCTTTGCCGTAACGCCGATCTCGATGCCGAAAAGCATTTCACCGATTTTATTGACGATCATGTAGACGATTGTCCAAGGGAGGCGTAGCAAGCGAGACTTGATCCGTAGCCTGGCATGACCAAAACGATAAATCAGCAAAGCCCAGAATCCTAACGATAGCAGGCCCTCGCGCTGCTCAAGCATATCCTCAATTACCAGAATAGACCGCCAAGACATGACTAACCATCCTAAATCCGAAGATCAAATTGACGATGACGCCGAACCGGTGCCCAGTTTTGTTTTCGGACACTTTTACCAGTTCAATGTCGCCACGTTCGATAAGCACCAAACAACTGAATAGATGTCGAGCCGGATCAACTGGATAATCAGCGGCTTATTGGTCAGGCACAAAAAAAGAATGCTCTCCCATCAGCGCGCGCAGGGGATAGTACGCGGTAAAAAACAGCAGTGCAATTCTTCAGCCAAGCTAATGCCGTAACAGTCTTGTGCCATTAACCTGACCCACCAGAGTGGTGAGGCGCCGTCATCTTCTGCCACGTAAAGTGGCACGCTGCCAAACATCAAAGCGGGTCTTTAACTGACAACTTGGTGGCCGATTAAGCCATTGGCCGGCGGTCGCCGGCACCGCACTCGAAATCTTCTGATGGCACTCTGAATACCCGCCAGCGGGGCATCAAGCCACATGAAATGCGGTTATTATTTATTTACCCTTATTTATCATAGGGATAAATAAACGCCTATCGCTGCCAGAAGCTTACTCGGCGCCACCCGCGCATCACTCCAGCCGCCGAAGTCGATACCGCAACCGGACTCACTCGTCGCCATCATGATTTTAAACTTGTAAATTACCTGTTAGCTCTGTAAAAAAGCGAGTATGCGTTCATTTATACCAAGCGGTAACGAGGCTGGCTTGGACACCGATTTCCCGAATTTAGCTACACCGGTTTACAGATTAAGGGTTTACAGATAAGGCGACTTTAAAACTTTGTCACTTCCTCTCGTCACGCCGTGCCTCGTTGCAGGCACGGCTCGGCGGCATGGAGTGGCACCTAAAACTCAAGGAGAATCAAATGTCTGATTTCGATACTGTTATCAAGGGTGGCACCATCATTGATGGTACCCGCAGCCGCAAGGCGTTCGTCGGTGATATCGCCGTAAAGGATGGCTTGATCGTGGCGGTTGCGGAGGGTGATTCCATCGACCCGCGCCGCGCCGCCAAAGTGATTGATGCCAAGGGTTTGAACGTGGTTCCCGGGTTTGTCGACCTGCATACCCACTATGACGGCCAACTGCTGTGGGATCCCTACCTCAGCTGCTCAAGCTGGCACGGCGTGACTTCGGTGGCGATTGGCAATTGCGGCTTCGGCTTTGCCCCGACCCATCCAGAACAACGCGAACGCATGATGCTGTCGATGGAGCGGGTGGAAGCCATTCCTCTCGCCACCATGAAAGCGGGTATGGACTGGGACTGGGAGACCTTCCCGCAATGGCTCGACTCCATCGACCGACGCCCCAAGGGCATCAACGTGATGAGCTTCGTACCGCTCAACCCCCTGATGATTTACGTAATGGGCGTGGAAGCAGCAAAATCCCGCGACCCCGATGAGCGCGAACTCAAGGAAATGCTGCGCTTGATGGAAGAATCCCTCGATGCCGGCGGCGTCGGCTTTTCCATGCAGCGCCTGGGCGACGGTTTCACGTCGGTGCAGCGTGATTATGACGGCACCCCGATGCCAACGGACACCATGTCCGATGAGCTGTGCTTCGCCTTCGCCCGCATCCTGAAAAAGCGAGGCAAGGGCTTTATCCAGCTGACCCAGGCCAAGAACGAATTCACAGCTGACCTGGATTTCGGCCTCCATCTTGCCGAAGCATCCGATGCTGCAGTGTTGTGGAACGCGGTACAGGTTAACGAGCGGCATCCTCACCAGCATCGCCGCATGCTCAAGTGGGTCAACGAAGCGCGGGAAAAGGGGCTGAAAGTCTGGATGCAGGCCATTACCACGCCCAACGACATGCGCTTCAAGCTCGACAACTTCAACCTGTTCGACGGCAACGGCGCTTGGCGCGATGTGACGATTGGCGATGTTGAAACCCGGATGAACAAGATGAACGACCCGGCGCTGCGCAAGGCCGTGCGCGACGACTATGATTTTGGCAGCGCACCCTTTGTCTCCGGTCCCATCGCGGAGATCGTCGTCGATTCCGTCGCCAACGACGAGAACCGTAAGTATGTCGGTATGACCATTGCCCAATTGGGCGTGGCCATGGGCCGCCACCCGGCGGATGCCATGCTCGATCTCGCCATCAGCGAGCAATTGCAGACCGTATTCTACGTCACGCCCTTTAACTACCGGGAAGACCTGCTCGACGAAATATTGCACAACGAGTGGACCGTTCCCGGCGTGTCCGACGGCGGCGCTCACACCAAGTTCCTCAACTTTGGTCGCTATCCCACCAACATGATCCAGGATCTGGTGCGCGACCGCGGGTCCTATACCTTGGAAGAAGCCCATTACCGGTTGGCGGGGCTGCCCGCGAAGGCTGCCGGCTTCAATGATCGGGGTACGCTGGAGGTAGGCCGCGCCGCGGATATCGTGATCTATGACTACGAAAACCTGCGCATGCTGCCCAGCGAGATTGTCCATGACCTGCCCGGCAACGAGTGGCGCTATGTCGAAAAAGCCGAGGGTTATCGTTATGTCATCGTGAATGGCGAAGCCACCTTTGTCGACGGCATCTGCACCGGGGCAACTGCCGGCAAGCTGCTTCGTCACGGTCAAGCGGAGAGCGTCACCAAAGCCGCCTGACCATAGCCTAGAGCACAGCAAAAGGCCGGGGGCCGCAATCCTCCGGCCTTTTTTTGTTACTGGGTTTTATGCCGCTACTTGCCGACAAGGCGCTCGGATTGTCCCGCGCTCATTGATGCATTGTGCGGTCGGGCGTCAATCCGCCAACGACGTGGGCTGCTAGCAGTCAAGCCTTGAGGAAACCCGAAACCAGAGATAGGTGTTTTCACGCTTATGCAAGTCAATTACACTGTGCCGCGCTCCGGTTTGGAGGATATCCAGTTCTGCTAGCCCCACAATAAACAGGCCGCTATTCGACACGGCATCATCAAGGACTCACCCGTGCATAAGGAAATCAGTGTGGCGACCAACATCGTCACCGTAAATCCACTCATTGGCAGAGCCGCCAAACGATCCGTTCAGGCGAAAATCTTCACTATCGCCGCTATCGCACTGACGATCATGGGTATCGACACCAACGCCGCCGAGCCACTATCGTCCGAGCCACTATCGCCAGAGCCACTATCGCCCAAGGTATCATTCCAAGGTTTTGGCACCTTGGGCGCCGTCCACTCCGATGAGAACAGCGCGGATTTTGTCTCCAACAACTTCCTCCAG
Source organism: Porticoccaceae bacterium (assembly GCA_051306415.1). Classification (GTDB taxonomy): domain Bacteria; phylum Pseudomonadota; class Gammaproteobacteria; order Pseudomonadales; family Porticoccaceae; genus CBDDRG01. The sequence continues at coordinate 1,850 of JBPPNE010000013.1, read as the reverse complement.
CCCAATGGCGCTGGCCACACCAGCGCTTGGCATATGGGCGTCGACAGCAAGCTCGGCGGGCAGATGAATGTCCAGATCGGTGAAAAACTGTCCGCCACACTGCAAGTGGTCACCCAACATCGCTACGACAACTCCTACACCCCGCAGGTCGAATGGGCCAACATCAAATACCAATTGACACCCGATTTCAGCGTTCGCGTCGGCCGCACCGTGCTGGCGGCGTTCATGGTTTCCGACACCCGCCTGGTGGGGTTCGCCAACCCCTGGATACGCGCCCCCCAAGAGGTCTATGGCATCGTGCCGATCACCAATTTGGATGGCATTGAAACCAGCTACACCTTCTACCCCGCCGGCGTACCGAGCACGCTACAGATCAGCGCTGGCAGAACCGCATTCAAGATTCCGGGTGGCGGCAAGATCACGCCAAGCCCGCTATGGAATGTCAGCAATACCATTGAGTATGAGTCATGGACGTTCCGTGTCGGTTACGCATCGGCGCGGCTAGACTTTGAATCCCCTGATCTCGACCCCCTCTTTGACGGCTTCACTCAATTCGGCAATGCCGTTACCGCCATTCCCGGTCTGGCCGCTACCGGAGCCCAGGCACACTCGCTCGTCAACCGCTACCAGGCAGCGGATACGCCGATCGCCGTTATCAGCGCGGGCGCTCGCTACGACCCCGGAGACTGGCTGCTGATGGCGGAATGGGCAAGGATATCGGATGCGGCGATGCTGCCTGAAACCGATGGCTGGTATGTCACCGGTGGCTACCGCTTCGGCACAGTGACACCTTACCTGACGCTTGCGGAAGTCAATGCCACCACCCCCACCGAAAGCGGAATAGCCACCGCGGGGTTACCCGCGCCCCTCGCGCAGGGTGCGGCGGCACTGAATGGCGGGCTTAATCAGGCATTAGCGGCAAGTGCACCGTCGCAGAAGAGTATCGGAGTCGGCGTACGCTGGGACTTTATCACCACCGCTGCGGTGAAGCTGCAATACGAACACATCAGCCTGGATGCCGCCTCCAGCGGCCGCTTCGGCAATGTGCAGCCCGACTTCAGGCCCGGTGGCGAGGCAAATGTGTTGAGTTTCGCTGTCGATTTCGTGTTCTAAGGAGACCAAAGATGCGTCTCGCTAACCCCATCCGATCCACGATATTGGCAATCCTGCTAAGCCTGAGCAACACAGCCGTAACCGCAGAAGTCGTGGCGGTCGTGGCGTCAACAAGTCCGGTCACCAGCCTCAGCAAAAGCCAAGCCGCTAACATCTTCCTCGGCAAGTCGAAGCAATACCCGAATGGTGTGCCGGCAATGCCCATCGATCGGGCCGAAGGCTCCGCCGAGCGCAGCGAGTTCTACACCAAAGTGAGCGGCAAATCACCGGCGCAGATGAAGGCGTACTGGTCGAAGATCATTTTTACCGGCAAAGGCCAGCCGCCAAAGGTCATAGCGGACAGCGCAGCGCTGAAACAACTGCTGGCCAGCAATCCCAGCGCGATCGGCTACATGGAGCAAAGCCTGGTGGACACTGGCCTAAAGGTGGTAAAGATAGAATAGGGGGCAAATAACCACGAATATCAATAACTGGACTTCGCCATGTTGGTGACCAACGCTGCAACAACTGTCTGGGCGGCACTGCGACAAGGGCTACAACTCTTCACTCACCCGCCCGTACTGTTTGTGCTTGTCGCGGTACTGCTGCTCGGCACGCTCTGGGGCACGACGCTGAACCTGATCCGCATCGACTATGAAAGCGCCCGCCTGGGCGCAACTCTATCCAGCACCGAGACTGCGGAAACCTATGAAGCCCAGGTCGTGCGCGCGCTGCGCGAAATCGATCAGACCTTGAAA
>JBPPNE010000012.1:0-10798 GCA_051306415.1 Porticoccaceae bacterium | reverse complement strand
TGCGCAATATGGCGCTGGCCTATCTGCTGCAAACGGCGGATGCGGATGCCGTCGCGCTCGCCGAGCACCAGTTCCGCGGCGCCGACAACATGACTGACGCCTACGCCGCCTTGAACGCACTGGTGAACTGTCCCGGCGAGCCGGCGCAGCAGCGCGCCCAACAGGCGCTCGCCGACTACTATCAGCGCTGGCAGCACGAGCCGCTGGTAGTCAACCAATGGTTTCAGGCGCAGGCCTGGTGTGTGCTGCCCGGCGGGCTGGAGCGGGTCGAGGCGCTGCTGCGCCATCCGGCCTTCGATCTGAAAAATCCCAACAAGGTGCGCGCGGTGATCGGCGCGTTTTCCGCCGGCAACCCGGTCAACTTTCACCGCGACGACGGCGCCAGCTACCGCTTTCTGGTGGATCAGGTACAGGCCCTCGACGGCCTGAACCCGCAGATCGCGTCGCGGCTGGTGACGCCGCTGACGCGCTGGCGCAAGTATCCGCCGCGGCTTGCCACGCTGATGCGCGGCGAGCTGGAGCGGCTGCGCGCGGTGCCCGCGCTGTCCCGCGATGTCAGCGAAATCGTCGGCAAGAGTCTGGCCTGATCCCGATCAACGCCGCTGGCCCCGGCATCGGTCACCATCACATCGGAAGATCACAGGAGGAGCAGCCATGCGCTTCAAAACGGTCAGAGAGGTCGTCGATTTCGCGAAGCAGCTTCACCAGGCGCTCGCTGGCCACAATATGCCGAGTTGGAACAGCTTGCCACCTCCGAGCGCGCGCAGCTTCTGCTCGTTTACCTCAGCCGTCACGAGCGGCAACTGGCGGACGCGCTCGCCAATTACGAGGTGGACATCGCCCAGGGGATGATGAACACCTGGCTGCAATACACGCCCGATTTAGAGCCGCAGGTGTTGGCGGAGACCGTCCGCGCGGTCGATCTCAATCAGGTCGACGGCATCGTCAAGGCGGCGCTGGGGGTGGACGACTACCTGGTCGATCTGTATCAGGAGATGGTCGATGGCGCCGAGCTGGAAAGCCTGAAAGCGGTTTTCAGCGGGCTGCTCAAGCTGGAGGAGAGCGAGCGTCGCCAGATCGCCAAGAACGCGCTGCGCCTTTCCGACTGGTGACTGCCACTCGCGTCAACTCGGTTGCGATGAATCTGTATTGAAAATTCGCCCCACCAAAAATGTACGCGGGCGGCTCCCGTGGCGTTTAGGCCTTTTTCTCAACCTTCTCCACCTCGCCGCCCGCCTCCTTCCAAGCCTCGAAACCGCCGGCGAGATGGCAGACCGGGCTCAGGCCCATGTTTTGCGCGGTCTGTGTCGACAGCGCCGAGCGCCAGCCCTTGCTGCAATAAAAAATATAGGTCTTGCCCGACGCAAATTTCTCGTTGTGATAGGGGCTGTCGGGGTCGATCCAGAATTCCAGCATGCCCCGCGGCGCGTGAAAGGCACCGGGAATCTTGCCGTCGCGGGTCAGCTCGCGGATGTCGCGCAGGTCCACCAGCAGGTAGGCGGGGTCGTTGAGCCGAGCCTTCACTTCGGCGGCGGTCAACGCGGTGATTTCCTGGTCGGCCTTGGCGACCATTTCTTTGATGCCGATTTTCATGTTGCCGTTCCTCTGTTGGGTGTCAGGGATGCTCTGAATAACCGTCATGCCCGCGCAAGCGGGCATCCAGAAGGTCTTGAAATCTCTAGGTTCCCGCCTGCGCGGGAACGACGATTATGTGGTTATTCAGATCATCCCTGGGTGCGGTTGTTGCCATGGTTGATGTCCACCGGTGGCGTGGGTTTCGCACACCGGTGGACGCTGTCACTGCGCCATGTAGCCGCCATCCACCGGCATGCACAGCCCGGTGACGAAAGAGGCTTTGTCGGAACACAGCCAGGCGACGGCGTGGCCGATTTCGGAAGGCCGGCCCATGCGGCCGATCGGCTCGGCGGCGATCATCGATTGGATCATTTTTGAGTCGGACCCCGCGGCCGCCACCATCGGGGTTTCGATGAGGCCGGGGCAGACCGAGTTGACGCGGATGTTTTTCTTCGCGAACTCGATGGCGGCGGATTTGGTGAGGCCGTTGACGCCGTGCTTGGCGGCGCCATAGGCGGGTGCCATGGCCGCCGCCGCGAGCCCGGCGATGGAGGCGGTACTGACGATGGCGCCGCCGCTGCCCTGGTCGAGAAACTGCTGGATTTCGTACTTCATGCACAGCCAGACGCCCTTCAGGTTGATGGCGATGTTGCGGTCGAAATTCGCCTCCGAACACATCACGGTGTTGGCCATCTTGCCGGAGATGCCGGCGTTGTTGAACGCGCAGTCGAGGCGGCCATAGTGCTTGACGCAGGCTTTCACCATGGCTTCCACTTCCGCCGAATCGGCGACGTTGCAGCGCACGAAAATGGCGTCGCCGCCGGCGGCCTGGATGCGGCGCACGGTCTCCGCGCCGCCCTCCTCATTGATGTCGGACACCACCACTTTGGCGCCCTCCGCCGCGAAAATCTCACAGGTGGCCTGGCCAATACCCGAACCACCGCCGGTGATCAGGCCCACTTTTCCGGTTAGTAAATTTGCCATGTTGATTCTCCAGTTGTGCTTTGCCAGTTGTTGTTTTGAATAGCTTGTCACCAGCGGGTTGCGCGGGATATTGGGCTTAATGGCCTGCGCTGGCCTGCGGCGTGATTTTGTAGAGCGCCGTATTCATGTCCGAGGACACATAGATGGCGCCCGTGGACGGTGACACGCCGACGCCGGTGAGGACGTAGCCCGGCGGCGTGCCCTCCGCGGCCGGGTAGCCAATGGCCAGGTTGCGGGCGATTTCGCTGATCTCGCCGCTGTCGGGATCGATGCGAACGATGCGCCGCTTGCCGACTTCGGCGAGCACGATGGCGCCGTCGGGCGCGACATCGAAGCCCTCGGGATGGTCGAGGCCCTCGGCGATCACCGTGCGCTTGCCGCTGCCGACGCGTACCAGCAGCAACTGGCCTTTGCTGACATCGGTGATATAAACGCGGTCCGGCTCATCCGGCACCGGGCGCATCGCCGCGATGCCAGGCAGGTTGTCGACGACGACCTTGCGCTTCTTGCCGTGGTCGCCGGAGACCTTGAGGACGCGACCGGTGCCCTGTTCGGCGACCACTAGCACGTCCGGTTCGAGTTCGATGGCATCGACGGGATGCTGGAAACCATGGTAGGCAGCGACGGATTTGTTGGAAGCAAGATCAACGACTTCGACGGCATTGGTAAACCAGCTTGTGGTTATTGCGCGGCTGCCCTGAACGATCACCGACATCGGCATTTCCATGCGGTCGCGCAGGCCGCGCTGGATTTCGCTGATGGCGCCGCTGCTGCCGTCGATCTTGCGAAACGCGAAGAGGTCGGCGAGAACCACCTGGTCGGAGCCGTTCTCGCTGATGACGTCGAGCCCGCCGGGCACCGACAGCGCGCTTTTGACGACGGTGCGGGCGGCGCCGGTGCGGGTGTCGATCTGGTAGATGGCGTTGTCCACCATGTTGGTGATGTAGAGCTCACCCCTCGAATTGATGGCGAGGTTGTCGATGCCGGTATCGACCGTCGCCACCAGGGTTTTTTCGCCATTGCGGATGTCGACCCGGACGATGCGGCCGAGCATGGTGTCGGGCACATACAGGTTGTCGTGGCTGTCGAAATTGACCGCGACCGGCAGTTTGAAACCCGCCGCCACCGTTGTGACTTCGCCGCTGTCCACATCGACCCGCACCACCTGCCCCTTATAGATCAGCGGCCCGTACAGGTAGCCCTTGGCGTCGAAGTCAAAGCCGTTGAGGCCGCCCAGTTTCTCGGCGATCTTGTGCGGCGCGAACTTGCCCTTGGGATCGAGCTCCCAGAGCGCATCGAACCACAGCACCTGGGTCACGAACAGGCGGCCGTCTTTGCGGAAGGCGACGGAGTTGATCCCCGGCAGATTGTCGGCGAGCACCACCACCGCGCCGTCGGGACGGCGGGCGTACACCTTGCCAGTCAGAATCCCGGTCCACACCAGGGTGCCGTCGGGCCCGAACACTAGGTCGTCGGCCATGCCCTGCGGCGGCCCAACGAATACCTTGGAGGCCCCGGTGGATGTATCGACCTGATAGATGGCCTGTCCCATCACGCTGGCGACATAGAGTTTATCGTCGCGGTCGAAGGCGAGGCCGTGGATGCTGAGAAAGTCGGAGCCCGGCACCAGGTACTGCACCAGATAGTCATCGCGAGTACCCTCGGTGTCGAGCAGGCCCTTGCTGCTGGCGTCATCGCCGTCACCACAGCCAGCGCTCAGCAGCACGATGGCCGCACAGGCCAGCAGCCAGCGCCTTTTTTTGATGGCGTATGTTGGTTTGCCGTTAGCGGGTTCGCTGTTGCACTCTTGACCGGTCACCGTCGTTATCCCCTGTTGTTTATTCTGCTGACGTTCGTATGCTGCGTGGCCTGTCGGCGGCGGGTTATTGCGTTGCCGCACCCTTGTCGTTCGGTCGATCTTTTTCCCGCCGGCGTTAGCGGCTAGACTGGCGCGCTGCGCGGCGGCGTTGTTCCCCGCCCGAACAATAAACCAAGGGGGCTAAGCAATGGAATACCGAAAACTCGGCGGCACTGATATTGGGGTCAGCGCCATTTGCCTCGGCACCATGACCTGGGGTGAACAGAATAGCCTCGACGATGCGCTGGCGCAGATGGATTACGCGGTGTCCGCGGGGGTGAATTTTTTCGACGCCGCGGAAATGTATCCGGTGCCGCCGCGCGCCGAGACCCAGGGCCGCACCGAGGCTTACATCGGCGAATGGTTCGCGCTGCGCCAGCGGCGCAGCGATGTCATTTTGGCCACCAAGGTATCCGGCCGTTCCGATGCCCAGGGTGACTGGCGTCACCTGCGCGGCGGCCCGCGCCTGAGCCGGGAGCACATCCGCATGGCGGTGCGCGATTCTCTGCAACGCCTGCAAACCGATTACATCGATCTCTATCAGGTGCACTGGCCGGAACGAGTGACCAACTTCTTCGGCCAGCTCGGCTATCGCCACCGCGCCGACGCCAGCCAGGTGCCGATCGAGGAAACCCTGGGCGCGCTCGACGAACTGGTCGGGGAGGGGTTGGTGCGCCATATCGGCATTTCCAACGAAACGCCCTGGGGGATGATGGAATACCTGCGGGCGGCGCGCGAAAAGGGACTCGCCCGCATTGTCAGCATTCAGAATCCGTTCAACCTGCTCAATCGCAGCTTCGAAGTGGGCCTTGCCGAGATGGCAATTCGCGAGCAGGTCGGGTTGCTCGCCTATTCACCGCTGGCGATGGGTACGCTGGCCGGCAAATACGTCGGCGGCGCGCGTCCGGCCAATGCGCGGCTGACGCTGTTCAAGCGCTTTCAACGCTATTCCGGCGCCGACGCGGTGGCGGCCACCGAAGCCTATGTGGCGCTGGCGCGACGCCTCGATATGGATCCGGCGACGATGGCGCTCGCCTATGTGAACAGTCGGGATTTCGTTACCAGCAATATCGTCGGCGCGACTTCGGTGGATCAGTTGCGCGCTAACATCGCCAGCATCGATCAGCGGTTGCCGGTGGAGGCGATCGAGGGCATCGAGGCGATTCACAAGCGCTATTCCAATCCGGCGCCCTGACTTGCAGCGACTATGGCAGCGCCGTTCAGCGGTTCTTGATGAGTAGCGTCAGCCGCGAGGTGCGGACTACGGCGCCCTGATCGCCGCGGACCGCTATTTTCCAGACGTGGATCTTCCCATGCGTGGGTCGAGCGCCCGAGATCCTCATGGCGTTATTCTTCCTTGTCCAGAGTCCGGGTAGAGTGGAAGCAGATCCGGCGGCCGGCGGCCTTTCCCGACCGGTTGCCGGCGCAGGGTTTCAAGGGACTTTATCAGCGCATCGGCATTGAGCGCGCTGCTGTCGCCAGGGCGGTAGAGACGGCTGTCGAGCGCGGCGAACAGAGCGGTCAGGTCGCCGCCGAGGGCTTCGCTATCCGCCATCAGGGCGACGTCGCGCAGGCGGCGAATACCGGCATCCGGCCAGTGTTGGGCAGCCCAGCCGAGGATGGCCGCGCGCAATCCGGCGAACTCGCCATTGGCCGCGGCCTGGCGGATCGCTTTGAACCGCGCACCCTCGTCACCCGTGTTGCCGGACTGCCTTGGAGTGCTCGGGGGTGATCCAGTTGAATGCTGGCGCCGGCGCCACCAGAGCGTCGCGAAAACACCGGCAACCAGCAGCGACAGCGCATTGCCGATGATCAGCGCGAGCACCAGCGGGTGCGACAGTCTGGGTTCGAGATTGGTGTCCGCCTCGACCGGCGGTGTCGCGGCGGCGGATGTGTTATCCGTGGCAACCGGGTTTGCGGCGCTGGGCGTGCCAGCGGCGGTGGTGCCAGTGGTGGTGTTAGTGGCGGCTATGACAGTGAAGGTACGGCCTGCCAGCGTGGTTTCCCTGACTTGATCGGTCGTGATGTCCCACCACTGAATTCGCGTTGGCGGGATGCTGAGGGTGCCTGCGGTGGTGGGCACGATGGCGGTGGATTCGATGCGTTGGCCAGTGACACCCTGGTCGCTGGTCTTGTCGTCCAGCTGGGGTTGATCGGGATAGGTTTGCAGGTCATTGGCGGCCAGCGCGGGCAGTGGTGGCAACTGCGCCGCGGTCAGACCCCGCGCGGTGATCGTAATGGTGCGGGTCACGGGTTCGCCGACGACCAGCGTCGACGCACTGTTGCTCCAGCGCTCGTTCAGACTGACCTCGGTGCTGGGCAGCCAGTCCCCGGTCGTGGCCTCGGCTGGACGCGGCTTGACGCGGAGGGTCTTTTCATCAGAGTTCACCGCTAGCGAGCGGCCGCCGCGATTGAAGAAGGGGTTGCCAAAGGGATCACTGAGGTCGGCGACGATGCCGGTGAAATGCGCGGGCGGAATCCGCAGCTCGCCGCTGGTCTCGGCAAAAATCGCGAAGCGGATTTCCGACACCAGGTAGGTTCTGCCGTTGATCGCCTTCTGGTACTGGCTTTTGCCGACTTCCTTGACGATGGCAGTGGCGATGTCCGGTGGATCGACGGTCAGGTTTTCCGTGGGCTCGGCGCTGTACAGGCGCAGCGTCAGCAATACCTGCTCCTGAACGTAGGCGGTGTCCTTGTCGATCAGGGTTTCCGCGTAGAGCGGCTTGTCCGCGCCGCTGCTGCCAGCAGCCGTGGCGTCGACGACGGTTACCTCGATGGCGTCGCTGACCGCGCCCTTGAAGTTGAAGGATGGAATCACCAGCTGGCCCGCGCGCTTGGGCGACAGCGTCAGGTGCCAGGCCGTTGACGACTGGTTGCGGCCGTTGACGATGCTGAACTGGCTCTGGCGACTGCTGGAGAGAACCTCGAAATCCTTGTCCAGGGCGGCGAAATCCGGCTCGCCGAACACCACCTGCGCATCGTAGGTCAGCGTCAGGCGCAGAGTCTCGCCGCCGGCGAGTTGGGTGCGATCGACGGTGGCACTGAGCTGGTCCGCCGCCACTGCGGCGAGACTCAGGCAGCACAGGGCAAAAAGCGCGGCGAGGCGCCGGCAGCGGTTGGACTGACTGACTGCCATTACTCTCAAAGCTCCTCGTCCGGTACGGATTCCCGCGAGTGTTGTCCGTGGGGACGACGGGACTCGTAATCAAATTTGCGTCGCAGCAGACCACTGGGGTCATCCGGTATCCGCCGCAGCCATTGCTCAAGGGTCTGCTGTTGCTCGGTGGACAGGGGGCTATCGCCAGCCCTCTTCTGCGCCGTCGCGGCCTGGTCGGCGGCCTTCGGTTCGGCAGCGGTTTCAGCGGCGGTTGTCTGATCAGTACCGGCGTTGTTGGCGTCCGCTGGTTTGGTGCCGTCGTTATCGTTGCCAGTGCTGGGTTTCTCAGGTTCGCCGGTTGCTTTCGAATCGGCGCTGGGCGGATTCTGCTGCTGATCCGGGTCGGATTTACTGTCGTTGTCGCCGTCCTTGTCAGCGGGCTTGCGGCTGCCCTGCTCGCCGGGTTTCTGCTGTTGTTGGGATTCAGCGTCCTTGCCGGCGTCAGAGTTGTCTTCCGCTGGGGGCTGCTGTTTCTGCTGTTGCTTCAGTAAATCCTCGACCAGCTTCCGGTTGGCTTTCGCGGCCGCCATGCCCGGATTCAACTTGAGTGCCTCATCGTAAGCAGCGATGGCGGCGTCGAGCTGGCCGGCCTTCGCCAGCGCGTTGCCGCGATTGTAAAAGCCATCGGCGCTCGGATCCTCGGCAAAGAGCTTTGCGGCGGCGGCAAAATCGCCGGCACGATAGGCCGCGGTGCCCTGCCACGCCGGGGTCGTGAACAATTGCTGGGCTTGGCCCGGCTCGCCCCGCGCCAGTGCGCGCGCGCCCTGTTGATTCGGGTTCTGCCACAGATCGCCCCAGTCAAACGCCTGCGCCTTGCCAGGATTGGCCATCAGCGGTGCCAGCAGCAACGCCGCGAGCAGGCGGCGGCGAAACGCGAGCAGAATCAGCGGAAGGCCGGGTAGCACCAGCCAGAAGCCGTTGTCCTGCCAGGTATCAAAGGTGCGATCAGCGGCCTTGGCGTCACTGCCCGGCAGCCGGTAAAGCGGTTCGGTCAGATAGCGAATGTCGGCATTGTCCGCACCCAGCGTGGCGTAGCGGCCGCCGTGATCGTTTGCGAAGGTGGCCAGTTGGTTCACATCCAGGCGCGCGATCACCATGTCGCCAGCGCGATTTTTGACGAAACCGCCGCCGCTTTGCGGAATCGGTGCACCGGGTTCACTGCCAACGCCCAGTACGGACAGTGCAAAACCTGGGTGGGCTGCGAGGAAGCTGTCCATCGCCGCCGCCGCTTTGGCGGAGATGCCGTCGGTCGCCAGCAGCAGATCGCCACGGCTGTGACCCGCATTGGCGAGCAGCTCCAGCCCTTTGACCAAGGCGGTGTCCGGTCTGCTGCCGGCGATGGGCATGATGTTCGGGTGCAGTGCCGGCAGCAGCGCAACGATGGTGGCGGCGTCATCGGTCAGTGGACTGACCACATGGCTGTCGCCGGCGTAGGCGATCAGTGCGGTGCTGCCTTCCTTGCGCGCGTTGAGAAGATCAATCAGCTTCAAACGCAGGCGCGTGAGGCGATCGGGCTTGATGTCGCGGGCGAGCATGGAGGGAGACAGATCGAGCAAAATCACCAGCGGTGTTTCCCGCGTGTAGATGGGTAGCGGCAGCTTGTGCCAGCTCGGTCCGGCGAGCGCGGTGCAGATCAGCAACCAGGCAATGGCCGCCCACAGCCACAGCCGGGGCGGGGCGCCGCTGTCACCGCTGTCAAGCAGATAGGGCGCCAGTTCCGCCGCGATGACATTGCGCCAGCTGCCGGCATCGCGCCGGCGGCGGTGCAGCAACCAGGCGAGCGCCAGTGCCGGAATCAGCGCGAGCAGCCAGCCGGGGCGCTGGAAGTGAAAGTCGTGCAGGCCTGCGACCAGTTCAACCACCGTCACCTCCGCGGCTACGCCAGAGCGCGAGGGCAAAGCTCGCGCTCAGCGCGACGGCGAGCGGCCAGTGAAACAGTGCCTTGCTGGGGCGGAAGGTTGCAGCGGCCTGTGCAACCGGTTCGAGCTTGTCGAGCTCGCCGTAAATGCTGGCCAGGTCTTGCGGGTTGCGCGCGCGGAAATAGCGTCCGCCGGTGGTCTGCGCGATGCTGGTCAGCGCAGCTTCGTCGAGATCGCTGGACGGATTGATGCGTTGGACGCCAAACAGCGTGCGGCGATAGATCTCGTCGGCGCCGATGCCGATGGTGTAAATCCTGACCTGATGGGCCGCAGCCAGCTTGGCCGCCTGCAGCGGCATGATCTCGCCGGCGGTGTTGGCGCCATCGGTGAGCAGGATGACAACACGGCTGGTTTCCGGCCGCGCTTGCAGGCGCTTTACCGCCAGCCCGATGGCATCGCCGATGGCGGTGTCCTTGCCGGCAAAGCCGATGCGGGCCTCCTGCAGCAGCGTGTTGAGGGTGCGCCGGTCGAAGGTCAGCGGCGTCTGCAAATAGGCGTTGCTACCGAACAGCACGAGTCCGAGGCGATCGCCACGGCGGCGCTCGACGAACTGGCCGACCACCGCTTTGACCGCGCTGAGGCGATCGACCAGCCCTTGTGGCGTCTCCATATCCTCGATTTCCATACTGCCGGAGATGTCCACCGCAAGCAGCAGATCGCGGCCGCTGGCCGGTAGTGAAACCGGATCGCCGATCCACATCGGGCAGCTCGCCGCGAGTAGCGCGCCGATCCAGACGACGCTGAGCAGCATCAGTGTCAGCCCATGGCGCGGCCGTCCGGGTCGCCGCCCCGAGTCGGCGTTGTTGGCGAGGGCCGCATAGACGGGCGCGTACAGCGCCGGGGTGGTGTCGGCCGCCGGCTGGCGCCACCAACGGTAGAGCAGCGGCAGTGGCAGCAGCACCAACATCCAGGGCCAAGCCAGGGTCAGCATGGCGGTGCCCCGGGACGTCTCAACCAGTGCTTGACGACTCGGTAAAGGCTGCGTGCCTGGGATTTGGTGAGGGGCATCGCCGTGGGCTGGTAAAACCGCAGTGCGAGCGCTGCTAGCGGAATAGCGCGGGTGAGAGCGCCGCCCGCGCGGGCATTCAAGTACGCGAGCAGATCCGGCGTGGACATCGCCGCGCCGCTGTTCGTTGCTTGAGCACCGGCGCCCGTTGCGTGCTGGGAGTGGCGCAGCGTGCGGCGCACCAGCGCCAGCGCGTCGCGGATGAAGTGGGCGTCGTCGCCACTGTCGAGGTAGCGCTGCCAGCAGGTCGTTAGCAATTTCCTCGCAGTGCGGCGGTAGCGCAGGCGTCGCCGTCGCCG
>JBPPNE010000011.1:0-8218 GCA_051306415.1 Porticoccaceae bacterium | reverse complement strand
CAGCGCATGGAAGATTCGACCAAGCCGATCATCGCGGCTATTCATGGCACTGCACTGGGTGGTGGTCTTGAAGTCGCCCTCGGCGCTCACTACCGCGTCGCCACCGCGACTGCCCGCGTCGGCCTGCCCGAAGTGAACCTCGGCCTGCTGCCCGGCGCCGGCGGCACCCAGCGGCTGCCGCGGCTGATCGGCGCCCAGGCCGCCCTCGACATGATGGTGCAGGGCAGCCACGTGCCCGCCCAGCAGGCGCTCGCGCTCGGCGTCATCGACAAGATCGTCGACGGCGATCTGGAAACCGCCGCCATCGCCTTTGCCAACGACGTGCTGGCTGCCGGCAAACCGCTGCCGCGTATCAGCGCAATGGTGCCGGCGGCACCGGCACCCAACCTGTTCACCGATTACGAGAAAAGCATCGCGCGCACCCAGCGCGGCTTTCTCGCGCCCTTCCACATCATCAAGTCGATTCGCGGTGCCTTCGAGTTGCCCTTTGCTGAGGGTATGAAGCAGGAGAACAAGCTGTTTCTGGAGCTGATGACATCGTCGCAATCGAAGGCCCAGCGCCACATCTTTTTTGCCGAGCGCGAAGTCGGCAAGGTGCCCGGCTTGCCGAAGGAAACTGCGCAGCGCCCGATCAACACCGCGGCGATCATTGGCGCCGGCACCATGGGCGGCGGCATCGCGATGAACTTCGCCAACGCTGGCATCCCAGTGTTCCTGCTCGAAGCGGAAGAAGCCGCGCTGCAACGCGGGCTCGGCGTGATTCGCAAGAATTACGAAAATACCGCGAAGAAAGGCCGCATTACCCAGGCCGATGTGGAGGCGCGCATGGCGCTGATCAAGCCGACACTGTCCTACGACACGATCAAGGATGTCGATATCGTCATCGAGGCGGTGTTCGAAAACATGGCGGTGAAAAAGCAGGTGTTCGCGAAGCTGGACTCGGTGATCCGACCCGGGGCCATTCTCGCCACCAACACCTCGACATTGGACGTGAACGAGATCGCGAGCGCGACCCAGCGCCCGCAAGACGTGATCGGCATGCACTTCTTCAGCCCGGCCAACGTGATGCGCCTGCTGGAAAACGTGCGTGGATCGAAAACTGCCGACGACGTCATCGCCACGGTGATGAACCTGTCCCGCCGCATCGGCAAGATCGGCGCGCTGGTGGGCGTTTGCGACGGCTTCGTCGGCAACCGCATGTTGCAGCAGCGCACCCGCCAGTCGGCATTTCTGGTGGAGGAAGGCGCCGCGCCAGAACGTATCGACAAAATACTCTACGACTTCGGTTTCCCGATGGGGCCGTTTGCAATGGCCGACATGGCCGGGCTCGACGTCGGCTACAAGGTGCGCGAGGAGCGCCGTCGCGCCGGCGTGGTCGAGGCGCGGGATTCCGTGTGGATCGACCGCGTCGTCGAGATGGGCCGCCATGGCCAGAAGACCAACGCCGGCATCTACCGCTATGAAGATGGCCGCACGCCCATCCCCGACCCGATCGTCGCCGATGTGATCAAGGCGAGCGCCCGCGAACTCGGCATCGAGCAGCGAAACATCGGCGATCAGGAAATTCTCGAACGCTGCCTGTATTCCATGGTCAACGAGGGCGCACTGATCCTCGAAGAGGGCATCGCCGCGCGGCCACTCGACATCGACATCATCTGGATCAACGGCTACGGCTTTCCGGCTTACCGCGGCGGCCCGATGTTCTGGGCCGATCAGGTTGGTCTGAAGGCGGTGTATGACGCCATTTGCAAATACCGTGACCAGTTTGGCGCCGCCTACTGGACACCGGCACCGTTGCTGGAGCGCCTGGCCAAGGCCGGCAAGGGCTTCTATGGTCAGTAGATTGCACAACGACCAGCGCGGGACTTCTGTGTGGGGCCAGGGACAGGCCGCCGCGCTCTTACTTTAGCGTTGCTCGCCCTTAGTGACAGATGCGGTCCCGCCCTTGCATTGGCCTTGACAAGCTTTCGCGACCGGCCCTAGTGTGAGCCCTCCCCTACCGATAACAACAGGAGCCAGCCCATGAAAGCCGCCGTACTCGAAGCCTTCAACTCACCCTTTGTCATTCACGAGCACTGGCCCGAACCCAAGTGCGGGCCCGAGGATGCCATTATCAAGGTGGCCGCCAACGGCGTTTGCCGCAGCGACTGGCACGTCTGCGTCGGCGACTGGGGCTGGCTCGGCCTGCAACCCCAACTGCCCCACGTCATCGGCCATGAGTTTGTCGGTGAAATAGCGGAAGTCGGCGCCAATGTAAAAAAATTCAAGGTCGGCGACCGCGTCGTTTGTCCGTTCAACCTGGGTTGCGGCACCTGCGAGTATTGCGCCGCCGGCCACCAGAACACCTGTGCCGAAGCCAATCTGGCCGGTTTCAGCACCTCCGGCGGCTATGGCCAGTACGCCAACATCCTGAAAGCGGATCTCAACCTGATTCACCTACCCGACTCCGTACCCTTTGTCGAAGCCGCCAGCATGGGCTGCCGCTTCATGACCTCCTTTCACGGTATCGTGGATCAGGTGAAAGTCGCCGCCGGCGAATGGGTCGCAATCCACGGTTGTGGCGGTATCGGCCTCGCCGCAACGCAAATTGCCAATGCGCTGGGCGCCAGCGTGATCGCGGTGGACATCAATGACAAGTCGCTGGAAGTGGCCCGCAAGATGGGCGCGGTGCACACTGTCAACGCCGCCAAGACCAACCCGGCCGAGGCCATCAAGGAACTCACCGGTGGCGGCGCCCATGTCTCGGTGGATGCGCTCGGCATTGCGACCACCTGCCTGAACTCGATCATGAGTCTGCGCAAGCGCGGCCGCCACTTGCAGATCGGCCTCACCACGCAGGCCGAAAAGGGTTTCGTGTCGCTGCCGGTGGACATGATCGTGGCGATGGAGCTGCAAGTGATCGGTACCATCGGCATGCAGCCGCGGCGCTATCGTTCGATGCTCAACATGGTCGAGAGTGGCAAGCTGCGTCCCGGCGAAATGGTCACCAATGTGTTTCCGATCGAGAAGGCATCCGGCGTCATCGAGTCGATGGCCAGCTTCGGCACCGTCGGCACCACGGTCATTCAATGGTGAGCTCTGCGTAAAAATTTTGGCGACAATAGCGGGCCGCTCTGCAGCAGCCCGCTAGTCAAAGCCCAATCCGTAAAGTACAAGAAGCGTCCCACAAACCAGAATCGTCCAGGCTTCGAACGCGAGCCGCAATGGCAGCGGCGCGGTGCGCAGCTCCATGAACTCCAGAAACACGAAACGCGCCTTGATAAAAGCGATGACCACCACCGCCATCGTCGCGCGGTGGTGGTTGTCACCAAAGCCCAGGCCGTGGCCGAGCTCCCACGACAGACCGGTGGCCAGCATCAGCAGCAGCCACACCAGCGTCACCCGGTGGCGCAACAAGGCGGTCATCGCGTTATTTCATCAGGTAGAGAAGCGCAAAAAGCACAATCCAGAGTACATCGACCAGATGCCAGAAACTGGCACCAGTCTCCAGCATGACCATATTTTCACCGTCGGACGCGCCCTTACGTGAAACGTGCCAGAGAAACCCCAGCACCGCCATGCCGATGACCACATGCAACAGGTGAATGCCCGTGAACATGTAGTAATACATATAGAAATCGTTGGTGGTCAAGCCAATGCCGGCGCGAATTTTTTCGCCGTACTCAAAAAATTTCACCGCGATAAATCCGCCGCCGCAAAGAAACGCCAGCGCAAAAAAAGTGGGGCTGAGTTTACTGGAATTCGCTCGCGCCGCCTGCACCGCGAGAGCGACAAACCAGGAACTCGATAACATCAGAAAGGTATTGATGACCCCGAAGCCCTGATTCAACGTGCCCTGGGATTGAATGTAGAGCTCGACAGCCTGCGCCCGGTAGTAGACAAAGGTCGCGAAGAACAGCGCAAACACCAGCATATCGCCGACGATGAAAACCCAGACGCCGGCCTCGCCGGGCAAATGTTTTTTTGATTTCTCCGCGAGTTGGCTGGGTGTCGCCGCGGCCATCGGTCAGCGACGGCCCGTTGCGGATAAAACCTGCGCGGATGCGGCTTGCTGCATTATGGCTTTGCGCAAGAGTACAAACATGACGCCATACCACAGGAAAAAAACCACCAGCGGCACCCAGAACACAAACAGGCCGTTCCACGCAAAGGGGCCGGTTTTGAAGAATGTCAGCAGACCGCCGGGGACAAACAGTACGGCGACCCAAAAATTGAAATAGCCCGTCCAGCGCGGAAACGGTTGTTGTTCACTCTTGTTTGCCAATATCGCAGTACCGATGGCAATATTCTGCACGACAAAAGACGTGAACGGCATCAGAAACAGGATCCAGCCCAAGTCATTCAGCAGCAGGATAAGTTCCGCATCGCGCTCGGGCCTGAATGCCGCCGTCGTCCATATCATCGCTGGCAGAATGAAAAATAGTATGCCCACCGTGCCGCTCGACAACTGCGCATAGGTCAACACGGGAGTGCCCGTCTCCATGCGCTTCATCTGGACGGCAATAGCAGCGACGAAGGGCGCGATCAGTGCTGAGCAGGCCATCATCAAAAACATGCCCAGACGAATCTGGGACGTATTTTCTCGATAGAGCGCGGCGATCTCCTGCGCTCCGGCGGTGGGTGAGGGCGGCGGCAGATAATGGGCGACAAACCAGAGTCCCACCGTAAAGACAACGACAAAAGCAGGCCCACCCCATGCGCACAGCAATTGGCTGCGAGTATTCATTGGATTTCCCTCGAACGGTTTATTGTTATTGGCGACCTTCAGATGTCAGGCACCATCGGAAACCGCAGCTTACACCGAAACCCGCCGGATCTTATACGCCGGGAATGAATCCGATCGGAACAGGCGAGGAGAAATAACGGCTACGGCGTTCAGCGCTTCGACGGACGCATTGGCCGTGTCAGTCAGCATTCGCATGTTGTGAGCCCTGTCTTTTCCGCGCGGCAACAGGTAATGTCTTTGATCGTGCGGGACGAAGTAGCGAGATTATGCCCGTGGAACACCGCCAACACCTAACCGCGATTGTGCTCCAGGGCGGCGCACTGGGCGCCTACGAATTCGGCGTGCTCAAGGCTCTGTACGAAATGCGACCTCACTTCACCCCTGCGGTGGTCACTGGCGTCTCGATTGGCGCCATCAACGTGGCTGAGCTGGTCGGCGCACGGGAGGATCCCATCCTCGCGCTCGGAGAACTGTGGCGTCACAAATTTACCGCCCTCCAGACCCTGCCCGAGCCGCTCAAGATCCTCACTGAGTCCCTGATCCCGGCCGAATTGCAGAAATACCTGTCGCTATGGGGCAACCCCGGCATGTATCGGCTGCGGCCTGAATTTCTCGTTGCTCCCGCGCTGGCCACCAGCGTCTTCGATCTCGCTCCGCTGCGTCGGACTCTGGAGGCAATGGTGGATCTCGATAAACTGAACACCAGTTCGACCCGGATGGCCGTGTGCACATCGAATATCACCACGGGTGAACTTGATACGTTCCGTAACACTACATACGACAAGAAGCAGAGTCTGTCGCTCGATCACATTCTGGCCAGCTCCAGCATACCCTGCAACTTCACAAATGACGCCGATCGGTGAATCGCGCTATTGGGACGGTGGCGTGCTCAACAATACGCCCTTGAGTGCGGCGATCAACGCGCTCGAAGCCATCGAGACGCACAAAACGGATGTGTTCCGCGAGCTTATCGTAGTGGAACTTTTCCCCAAGCAGGCCGAGGTACTCAATCGCGCCACCCAACTCTCGCTCGCCAGCAAGCTGAACCTCGACAAGGCGCTGTTCGCCAAGTTCAATGACTTCATCGATCTCGCGCAAAAGATTGATGAGCTAGTCCGAACCGATTCCACACCCGAGGCACAGAAAATCCGCGAACATGCCGGCTACAAAAAACTCACGAAGCATCGGAAAATTGATGCGTTTACCGTCATTACCTTTCGCCCTGATGCGGCACTTGCCATGCTCGGAGACTTCTCCAGGGCGTCCATCGAGAAGCGGATCGACGCCGGGTATCGCGATGCAATCGACCAAGGCATAGCAAAGCCGCAGCCCGTGGACGAGGCGATTGCGCGGTTTCAGAACTCATAGCGCGCACAGCAGCCTGATCGAATCGATCGGATCAGGCCACTTCGTATTCATTCAGGCGTGGGCTTTCAAGATCTTCACGGAACTTGTTCGCCGTCCAGGGCCAGGACACGGGCGTGCCAGTGTTATCAAGGTACCAACTGGCGCAGCCCGTCAACCAGACGGTGTCCTTCATGTTGGCACGGAGTTCGTTGTTGAATCTTTCGGTGGCGTCCGCCTTTGGCGCCAGACGCTCGAACTTGCCCTCGGACCACATCTTCAGGAACTTGGTGATATGCAGAGACTGGGTTTCAGCAATGGACGCCAGGGAAATATTGCCCACCGGGCTGTTTGGCCCCATCACCATGAAAAAATTGGGGAAACCCGGCATCGACACCGTGCGATAACCACGCGGCCCATTCTTCCAGGCTTCCGCCAGAGTCGCGCCGCCCTCGACTGACATCGTCATCGGCAGCATATGTTCTGCCGCGTGATAACCGGTGGCGAGAGCAATGATATCGACTTCATGCAATTTACCATTCTTGGTGACAATCCCCTTGGGCTCGATGTGGTCGATGTGCTCCGTCACCAACTCGGCATTGGGTTTCTGGATCGCCGGATAGAATTCAGACGACATCACCAGGCGTTTGCACATGGGCGTGTAATTGGGTGTGAGCCGCTTGCGCAGATCGTAGTCTTTTATCGTGTTGAGGTTCCACTGACACAGCCGCGCGATATTGCGCCGCGACCAACCATCACGGATGACACCGACGCCCATCACCCGTTCCATCACAAAGCGCACGCTGTAGTAGTAGAACTTTGACAGAACCGGAAACCATTGCTGGAGCTTCTTGCCGAAGGCGGTGTACTTGCGGTTCGGCACCGGTACGATCCACTGCGGCGTGCGCTGAAACGAATAGACCTTTTTGCACATGTCGGTCAGCGGCTTGATCATCTGAATGCCGGTGGACCCACTGCCGATAACGGCGATGCGCTTGTCCTTCAACTCCAGATTGTTGTCCCAGCGCGCAGTGTGCAGCACCCGCCCCTCAAAGCTATCCAGCCCCTTGATATCCAGATATTTGGGCCGCACCAGAATGCCGCACGCGGCAATCAGAAAGTCCGCGCTATCCTCTTCGCCATCGGCCATTTTGACATGCCATTTGCCGTCACGGTATTCAGCATGGGCCGCTTCCTTGTTGAACTTGATGCGCTCGTAAACGTGATATTTCTTCGCCGTATCAACGTAATACTGCTTGATTTCCGGCCCACCGCAAAAACGGTGACTCCAGTTGGTACTCGGCGAAAAACTGTATTGATAATAGTAGGACGGCACATCGCAGCGCAGTCCCGGATAAAAATTGTAGTGCCAGGTACCACCCAGATCCTCGGCTTTTTCATACACCGTAAAATCGTCGAACCCCGCCTCCATGAAGCGAACACCCATGGCAACGCCCGACAGACCGGCACCGATGACAATGACCCGCGGCTTTTTAGCTCCACTGCCCACGCTTCCAGCAGTTTTTGTCGTGCTGCCAATTTTGGCGCTTTCTGAAATGCCCATTTTCCACTCCCAACCATAATCGCGCATTGGCGGTCGCCACTGCTTTGAATGATCGCCTCGCACAATCGATCATCGCGAATTGCGCGCCAACTACTGAGCTTCACTTTAAGCAGGCACCACAAATTTTCATTGATTAGAATCAACTGGCTGCGTTGCATGCAGTAAGGGCGACACAAGTGGCTCAATTTGCCGTTAAGCGTCGTCGCTTTGTAAACAAGGGATGCGAGGCTTGGCAAAGCAGGTGGCTGTGACTCTGGAACGGTGAGCTGTCCCCAAAAACCGCAAAGGCCGCCCCTCTCGCGGAGCAAAATCAGGAGGCTTGTTTGATAACGGAGAGCGCCGACATAAGCCCGGCAGGCAACCGTTCTTCTTTCTCTTCAACCAACGGCGCCCTGCGCGCGTAGCTCACCAATCCGCTGCTCCGTCCACCCCAACAGTTCCGTCAGCACGACGTCGGTGTGTTGCCCGAGCAGTGGCGCCGGGCTGTAGCTGTCGGCATTGGTGCGCGACAACTTTACCGGATTGCCTGGCGCGCGGGTGGTTTGGCCGTTGGGGTGAGCGATGTCGACCACCATGTTGCGGTA
>JBPPNE010000010.1:0-8954 GCA_051306415.1 Porticoccaceae bacterium | reverse complement strand
ATCACGCTGTGGCAGAGCCGGACAGTATTTCACCGTCAGCACCTGGTGGAGGAGCTGATTCCCTGGCAGCCGGGCAAGGATCAGGCGTTTCAGCCACTGGTGGATCTGGCCGGTGGCGACGACACCGTAGTCTGGGGAATAGCCGAACAGCTGACCAATCTGCAGGCGCTGACCCTGGGCCTCGCCGATACCTTCATGCTGCTGGCAATCCTGGTCATCCCCGTCGTGCTGTTGATACCTTTCCTGCCGGCGAAAATGCCCAAGGCGGCGGAGGCGGTACGCATCGGCGGCGAGTGAAACGCCGCGATTACGGTTAGGTCGCACCCACATATCACGTATAACAGACCTCGGAGTCAACACCCTCTATTTGATCTGGCTGTGATATCGCCACCGCGTCAAAGAATTCTACTGTTTGAAGCCAAAATAATGAATCCGCGTTGAACGTCTCGCTGATTTCGCTGCTGTCACTGCATCGCCAGTGATAGCCGTATCTCTCCGCTTGTCGGTGAGTCCGCATCAATCGCGGTACGCGGATGGACACAGGATTTCAGCTCACGCTTATTGCGGCGCCGGGGGCCATGACCGCGCGGCGGTAACCTGAATGACATAGAAGCTAAACAGGGATGCAACATGGGGTTGGTAGGGTGTTCGTGGGCAAACGGAGCCTATTGCCTACTGCGTTCATAGTGTCGGATTCAGGCGGATGTGGACGCGGTATCTTTTCTAACTCACAACGTACCCATTTAATTCACAGCGTACCCACGATAGGAATTTTCCATGAAGCTACGGAATTTCTCGCTCGCGATTGGCTTGATCGCTGCCGGCCAGCAGGTCTTTGCCGACAGCTCGTCCTTCGATAACTATACGGCGATGACCGGTGATGTCGGTGCTGGCACCCTGCCGGAGTCCGCACCCTATAAACTGTCTTCGCCTCACTTCAGTCAAATGACTATCGTTGCCCGCGATCCTGCGCAGGCACAGCGCTTTGATAGTGGTAACTATGACATGCACACCGCCAATGAGACCGGTCCGGACAAAGGACGTTATCTGTTCACTGTCTTTGAAACCGATCAGGCCGGTATTCAGCGCACAGATTTGCGCACCATGCTTACCACTACCATCTGGTCCAGCCCGGCCGCGGCTCCCGCGCCAAATAGCCATGTGGCATTCGACGCATCTCGGTGGACGCCCTGGGGCACCTTTCTGACCGCTGAAGAATCCTGGAGTGATCCCGGCGTAGTGCCCACTAGCATTTACGGCCGCCTGTTCGAGGTGACCAACCCCCTCGCCGCCCCCGCCGACATCAACATCGTTCACCGCGAGATTCTGCCGCGGGTGTCCCACGAAGGCCTGGCGTTCGACAAGAACAACAATCTGTACTTCATTGATGAGCGCAACAACAGCCATATCTTCAAGTTCGCCTCCGCCAAGCCCAAGGCTGGTAATGGCGATGACTTTTTTGCCAAGGGTCAGGTTTTTGTGTTGCGCGTGGGGGATGGCACTGTAAAAGAGGACACGGGCGCGTTCTCTTGGATCCCGTTGACAAACGCCGATGGTCTCCCACTGCCTGGTGTGGTTGTCGTCACCGATCCCAATGGGGTGAGTGGCATCGATGGCCGCGCTACGCCCAAGCTGCCCGCTTTCCTGGGGACCAAGTTCGATCGCCCGGAGGACATGGAGATTCAGACTCTGGGTGAGGCGGGGCGGCAGCTACTGTACGTGGCTACCACCACCAACCACAAAGTGTTTGCCATCGACTTGTCGAAGCGTAAAGTCAAACTGTTCGCCGACCGCAACACCATCGATGAAGGCACGGGCGCTGCGGTGGGCAATACGTTTGCGAACCCGGACAATCTGGCGGTAGACGCCGACGGCAACATGTACATCGTTGAAGATCAGCCCGGTGGTGTCGAGGATGTCTGGCTTGCCAAAGATAAAAACCGCGATGGTGTAGCCGAATCCATTGGCAAGTGGGCGAGCTTGTCCACCGTGGGTGCGGAAAGTACCGGTCTGTACTTCGACAAGTTTCAGCCCAATGTCGCCTACATCAATGTGCAACATCCAGACAGCGGTGTTGATCGCACGATCATGATCACCACCCCCTGTAAGGGCGACAAGGACGACGACAAGAAGGAATGACGGCGTAGTCCCGGGCAAGTGTCGGCCATACCGACGCTACTTGCCTCGTGATTTGAAGTTGGTTGCCAGTCCTTGCGGGTGTGAGCCCGCAAGGACTTTTATTTTCACAGCGATGTGGTTTGGCGATCCGATGGGGCTTCGCCTGGATAGGGCATCACTTTGCGATCGCAGGCTGGGTAATCTCCGCTCACGAGCCTCTCTGCTCACGAGCCTCTCCTCTAACCAGACAAAGTCATTGCGCGTCGAGAGACGCCCCGCTCAGGGTGTAGCTGTCGCGCCCCATCAGATACAGATAGGTCGGCATAATCTCGGCGGCGGTTTTGATCGTGGCCGGATCTTCGGCGGGGTAGGCCGTCGCCCGCATGCGGGTGCGGGTCGCGCCCGGGTTGAGGCAGTTCACCCGGACATTGCTGGCCCCCTCGAGTTCGTGCGCCAGTACCTGCGCCAACCCTTCGATCGCAAACTTCGACACCGCGTAAGCGCCCCAAAACGGCCGCCCGGTTCGACCCACTCCGGAGGAGGTGAATACCACCGATGCATCGGTGGACGCCTTCAGCAATGGTAGCAGGGCTTTGGTGAGCAGGAAGGCGGCGGTGACATTCACCTGCATGACTTTTTGCCAACTGGCGAAGCTGTAGTTGGCAATGGACGTGCGCTGACCGAGTTCGCCGGCATTGTGCAACAGGCCGTCGAGGTGGCCGAACTCGGTTTCCAGGCCGTCGGCCAGTTGCTGGTAACCCTGTTCGTTTGCGTTGTCGAGGGCGAGGGGATAGATCGCCGGTTGTGGATCACCTGCCGCGACAATGGCATCGTAAACCTGCTCCAGGTTGGCGACCGTGCGCCCGACCAAAATCACCGTGGCGCCATGGCGGGCAAAGGTTTGTGCGGCGCAGCGGCCGATGCCGTCACCGGCACCGGTGACTAGAATCACCTTGCCGCGCAGCAGGTCAGCGGGCGCCTGGTATTGACGCGGGTCGATGCTTGTCAGGCTGCTGTTCAAGGTATGGGTGGCTCCAGCGATGGCGTGACGGATACACCGTATTCAAAATAGCAGGGCATGCAGCTCGGCCACGGCGTTGATGAGATGGTGAGCGCCCCAGTGCCGGGGTGGATCGGTGTCGCCCACATAGCCGTAAGCGGCGGCGACAGTAGCGGTGCCAGCGGTGCGGCCGGCGTCGATATCGCGGCGGTGATCACCGATGAAGATGACGTCCGCGGGTGCGAGGTCGAGTTCCCGGCAGGCGAGCAACACCGGCTCGGGATGCGGCTTGGTGTGGGTGACCTGATCGGGGCAGATCACTGTCGCCGGGGGCGGCGTCAGTGGCAGATCGCGCAGCAGTGCGCGGGTGTACCGATCGGGTTTGTTGGTGACGATACCCCAGGGGATACCGCGATCACCCAGTTGCAGCAGTAGCGGCTCGATACCGGGAAAGGGTTTGCTGGCCACCGCCGAGTTGGCCAGATACAGCGTCAGAAAGCGCTGCCGCAGTGGCTCAAAGCGGGGATCGTCGGCAGTGTAGCCGAAGGCGACGGAGATCAGCGCGGCGGAACCATCGGTAATCAGCTCGCGAATGTCGGCGATGCCCACGGGCGGACGGTTTTCGGTGGCGAGCAGCAGATTTAAACAGGCGGCGAAATCGGGCGCGGTATCGATCAGGGTGCCGTCGAGGTCGAACAACACGCCGCGGTAGCGGGAAGCCGTCATGCCGCTCCTTCCTGGGCGGGCTTGTGGGCGTGAATCAGGTAGTTTACGCCGACATCGCTGGGGTGCAGGCGGTAGCTTTGCGTGATCGGGTTGTAGGTCATCCCGGTGATGTGATCGAGGCTGAGGCCGGCGTCCCGCAGCCAGCTGGCCAGCTCGGCAGGGCGGATGAACTTGGCGTAATCATGAGTGCCCTTGGGTAGCAGCTTGAGCAGATACTCGGCGCCGACAATAGCGAACAGGAAGGCCTTGGGGTTGCGGTTGATGGTGGAAAAATACAGGTGCCCGCCGGGTTTGGTGAGCTGTGCACAGGCGGCTACTACCGAGGCGGGATCGGGCACGTGTTCGAGCATTTCGAGGCAGGTCACCACATCGAACTGGCCGGGGCGCTCGCTCGCCAGTTGCTCGGCGGTCATTCGCTGATAGTCCACCGTGACCCCGCATTCGAGGCCGTGCAAGCGGGCTACCGCCAGCGGGGCTTCGCCCATGTCGATGCCGGTGACCTGGGCGCCGCGCTGCGCCATTGCCTCGGCGAGGATGCCACCGCCACAGCCGACGTCAAGCAAACGCTGTTCCGCCACCGGAGAGTGCAGGTCGATCCAGTTGGCGCGCAGTGGGTTGATCTGGTGAAGGGGTTTGAATTCGCTCTCGGGATCCCACCAACGGCTGGCGAGGGCCTCGAATTTGGCGATCTCGGCGGCATCGACGTTGCCGCCATGATTGAGGTGATGATCGGAATTGTTGGCAAGGGTCATGGGGCTGGCGTCACGATGGTGGGCTTCCGGCGATGCGCTGTCGCCATGTCTGTGCGCTGGCAAGTAGGCGGGGTTCGCTCAGGGTTTGCAGCTGATAGTTGCTGACTACGGCTCTGCCGCGGATCCAGGCGTGGCTGACACGGCGACCACTGCCGGCGTAAACCAGTTGCGAAGCCAGATTGTACAGCGGCTGGGATGGAATTTCCGCGAAATTGACCGCAATCAGGTCGGCGGCCTTGCCGACTTCGATACTGCCGATAGTTGCCTCCAGGCCGAGCGCGCGAGCGCCATTGATAGTCGCCATCCGCAGGGCGTCGTGGACGCTCAGCGCGGTCGGGTCGCCGGATACCGCTTTGGCCAGCAGGGCGGCCGTTTTCATTTCATCGAACAGATCCAGACTGTTGTTGCTGGCGGCACCATCGGTACCGAGTGCGACATTGATTCCCGCGTCGTGCAGTTGCTTGACCGGGCAGAAACCGCTGGCGAGTTTGAGATTGGATTGGGGGCAGTGGATGACATGGGCGCCGGTCTCCACCAGCAGGCTGATGTCGCTCCCGCTGACCTGGGTCATGTGCACGCACTGAGTGGTGGGGGAGAGTACGCCAAGGGCGCGCAGGCGGGCGATGGGGCGGACGCCCGTCTGCGTCAGCGCCGTTGCGACCTCCTCGGCGGTCTCGTGGAGATGAAGGTGGATGGGGCAGTCGATCTCCCCGGCAAGGACGACGATTTTCTCGAAGGTCTGGTCGCTCACCGTATAGGGTGCGTGGGGTCCAAAGGCGACGCTGAGCAGATCGCAGTCGCGGCTGGCGTCGCGCAACGCGAGCCCTTTGTGAATGTACTCGTCGGCGGTTCGCGCCCAGGCGGTGGGGAATTCGAACACCGGAAATGCCAGCTGGCAACGCATGCCCGCAGCTTGCGCGGCGGCGGCGACCTGATCGGGAAAGAAATACATATCGGCGAAGCAGGTGGTGCCACCCAGTAACATTTCGGCGATCGCGAGCTCGCTGCCATCGCGCACGAAATCGGCGCCAACCCAGCGTTCTTCGGCGGGCCAGATTTTGTGGTTTAGCCAGGTGTGCAGCGGCAGATCGTCGGCGTAGCCGCGCAGCAAGCTCATCGCGGCGTGGCCGTGGGCGTTGATCAGGCCTGGCATCAGCACCGAATCGCCGAGGTCAAAGCGCTGCCGGGGAGCGAAACGGTCTGCCGCCTCGTGGCGGGGCAACAGCGCGATGATGCGCCCGCTATCGATGACGACAGCACAATCCATGTAGACCGCATTTTCGGGAATCATGGGCAGTATCCAGCGCGCGCTCAGCAGCAGTTCGGCGGATTGTTTGGCCATGATTTGTCCTCGTCTGGCCGGAGTATAACGGAATTGGCGGCGGCGGCAGCAAATGCCGCGGGGGCGGGTTTGGCGCGATATATGGTATGATTCTGCACTCATATCAGACCCTCCGCACAGGCTGTCGCCCGCAGGCCCAGGCTTTGCGCAACCATAGATATAATCGGGAACCAAAGCCGCATCATGGGCGAATTAGCGCGAGAGATCCTGCCGGTCAACATTGAAGACGAGCTGCGTAAATCCTATCTGGATTACGCCATGAGCGTGATCGTCGGGCGCGCGCTGCCGGACGTGCGCGACGGTCTCAAGCCGGTCCACCGCCGCGTGCTGTTTGCGATGAGCGAGCTCAACAACGACTGGAACCGGCCCTACAAGAAATCCGCCCGCATCGTCGGCGACGTCATTGGTAAATACCACCCCCACGGCGATTCGGCGGTGTACGACACCATCGTGCGGATGGCGCAGACCTTCTCACTGCGCTATATGCTGGTGGATGGCCAGGGCAACTTCGGCTCGGTCGATGGCGACGCCGCGGCGGCAATGCGCTACACCGAAATCCGCATGGCCAAGATTGCCCACGCCCTATTGGCCGATCTCGACAAGGAAACGGTCGATTTTGTGCCCAACTACGACGGCACCGAGATGATCCCGGCGGTCATGCCGACGCGGGTGCCGAACCTGCTCATCAATGGTTCGTCCGGTATCGCGGTCGGCATGGCCACCAACATTCCGCCCCACAATTTGCGCGAAGTTATCGGCGGCTGCCTGGCGCTGATCGAAAATCCAGACATCAGCATCGATGAGTTGATGGCCTACATTCCGGGGCCGGATTTCCCCACCGCCGCGATCATCAACGGTCGCGCCGGCATCGTTGAGGCGTACCGCACCGGCCGCGGCCGCATCCGCATTCGTGGCCGCGCGGTCGTCGAGGTAGACAAAAAAACCCAGCGCGAAACCATCATCATCACCGAGATTCCCTACCAGCTGAACAAGGCTCGGTTGATCGAGCGCATCGCTGAACTGGTCAAGGAAAAGCACCTCGAGGGCATTTCCGAGCTGCGGGACGAATCCGACAAAGACGGCTTGCGCGTCGTCATCGAAATCAAGCGCGGTGAAATGGGTGAGGTGGTGCTCAATAACCTGTTTGCCCAGACCCAGCTTGAAAACGTGTTCGGTATCAATATCGTCGCGCTGGTCGATGGCCAGCCGAAGACCCTCAATCTGAAGCAGTTGCTCGATGCGTTCATCCGTCATCGCCGCGAGGTGGTGACCCGGCGCACCGTGTTCCTGTTGCGCAAGGCCCGTGAACGCGGCCACATTCTTGAGGGCCTGGCGGTCGCCATCGCCGCCATTGATCGGGTGATTGAGCTTATCAAATCGTCGCCCACTCCCGCCGATGCCCGCGAGCGCCTGCTCGCCGAGCGCTGGGATCCAACCGCGGTCACGCAGTTTCTCGACCGCGCCGACAGCGGCGCCTGCCGCCCGGAGGATCTCGGTTCCGAATTCGGCCTGCACCAGGGCCAGTATCGGTTGTCGCTCGCCCAGGCGCAGGCGATCCTCGATTTGCGGCTGCACCGCCTCACTGGCATGGAGCACGACAAACTGCTGGATGAATATCAGGAAAAACTCGCCGAAATCGGTGAATACTTGGATATTCTCGCCAACGACGAGCGGTTGATGACGGTGATTCTTGAGGAGCTCGTCGCTATCCGTGAGGAATTTGGTGACGACCGCCGCACGGAAATCTGTGAGTCCAGCCACGATCTCAGCGCCGAGGATCTGATCCCGCAGGAAAACCGCGTGGTGACCATATCCCACGGTGGCTATGCCAAGACCCAGTCGCTGGATGACTACCAGGCCCAGCGTCGTGGTGGCACGGGTAAATCCGCGACTGCGGTCAAGGAGGAGGATTTCATTGAACATCTCCTCATTGCCAGCACTCACGACACCATTCTCTGCTTCACCAGCGCCGGCAAGGTTTACTGGCTCAAGGTTTACCAGATTCCGCTGGCGAGTCGTGGTGCCCGTGGCCGACCCCTGGTCAATCTGCTGCCGCTGGAGGCGGGCGAGCGGGTGACGTCGATTCTACCGGTGCGCGATTATCGCGCGGACCAATTCATCTTCATGGCCACCGCCAACGGTACCGTGAAAAAAACCGAACTGACCGCGTTTTCCCGCCCTCGCTCGGTGGGCTTGCGGGCGCTGGATCTGGACGAGGGCGATTGCTTGGTCGGCACCGCGCTGACCGACGGCCAGTGCGATGTCATGCTGTTTTGCAGTAACGGCAAGGCGATTCGCTTTCCCGAAACCGATGTCCGCGATATGGGGCGCACGGCGCGCGGTGTTCGCGGTATGCGGGTTCCGCCTGGCGAACGTATTATCGCGCTGATCATTCCCGCGGAGGAGCACAGCATTCTCGCGCTGTGCGGTCAGGGTTATGGCAAGCGTACGGGTCTCGCCGAATTTCCGGTCTATGGTCGCGGCGGTCAGGGCGTGATTGCTATTCAGACCTCTATTCGCAATGGCCCGCTGGTGGGCGCCGTTCAGGTTGACGACAGCGACGAAATCATGCTGATCTCGGATCAGGGCACGCTAGTGCGCACCCGGGTAGCGGAAATCCCGTTGGTTGGACGCAACACCCAGGGTGTGCGCTTGATCCGCGTCAAGGATCAGGAAACCCTGGTGGGTGTTGCGCGCATCGAAGATGAGGATGGCGAGGATAAAGAGGCGGAGGGCTAAGCCGTGGCTGACACCGATAAGACCCCGCTCGTGTCGCTCCGCCAGCAGATCGACGCCATCGACAGCCAGCTCCTGCAGCTGATCAGTGCGCGCGCCTCCTGTGCCCAGGCCGTTGCAGAGGCTAAACGTCAGAGCGGCGATGCGGTTTACTACCGTCCGGAACGGGAAGCCCAGGTGCTGCGCCGGGTGATGGAGGCTAATCCCGGCCCGCTCGACAGCGAGGAGATTGCTCGCCTGTTCCGCGAGATCATGTCGGCGTGCCTGGCCCTGGAGAGCC
>JBPPNE010000009.1:0-3111 GCA_051306415.1 Porticoccaceae bacterium | reverse complement strand
GTCTTGCGGATCCAGCACCGCTACCCAATAACCTGTATCCGCAAAGACTACCTTCATTTTGAGATCGAACCGCGCCGATAAACGATCTCGTCGATTCGTGTCGACAGGTCGTTAGGAACGCCGTCCCAAGTGCCTTCGGGGGCTGACTCGCCAATCGCAGCCAGTTGCTCCCAAATGGGGATCGCTGTTTCATCGAAGCCCGGTTCCGCCAATGCCGCAGGGGCCACTTCATCCACACGCGAGAACTTCTTGATTTGCCGGTCGCTGGTCGCGAACTCGGCTATGCCTTGAACGCGAAGGCGCAAAGATCGGTGGTTGCGCAGCGCATCGAGTACTGCCGATTCCTGCTCAGGGCTGAAGCGCCCGCTGACCAGGGTTTCCGTATCATCAAGCTGTAGTGAAAATGTCCCTGGCCCCACGTTAGCCATACGGACTTCGCCAACAACGTCTACCAGATCCTCATAGGTCGGGCCGACCCATTCGGTCAAGCGTTTGCGGGCTTTGGCGGTATAGGCCGCCTCGGTGGAACCATGGCGCGAACGGGTGAATAACACCTCGTCAGCCTGAAGCGATTTTCCGAAATTTCCAAACAGGGGGATCACATTTGAGGGCAGCGCCTCCGGCAACAATTCATCATTGTTGGCGGCGGCGATGGCCGCGTCGATCAAATCGGCGGCCTCATCGAATTCGTCGTCCAATAACTCGCTCTGATCGTTCGCGCGGACTCTTTGCAGTGGAACGACTGCGGAGCCATCTTCCACGCGGTTGAATTGAAGTCGGAAATCTTCCTCGAACCCCTTGGGAATCCGGACTCGATCTGGATGCTTACGGCGCCAGAGTTCCTTCGCGCATTCAACGATCAGGTTGCGATAGGCAATCAGCTCTTGTGTGCATTCGACGTCAAGCGCATGCCCTTCAAATCGTTTCCCCTCAAAACGCAACGTGGCGAGGTCTGTCGTGATGTCTGTAGCCATGATGGTTCCTCCAGAGGCTATTAGCCCGCTATTCCGGATTATGCAACCGTTGCGTTCATTCTCGCCATGGTTATCCTACACTCACCGGCACCAGCGTCATGGTGTCGTTGCCGAAGATATCGATGACTTTTACCGCCACCGTGTAGCGTCCCGGCCGGTCGTAGCGGTGCTGGGCGGTGGTCAGATCCAGCGCGCGGCTGCGGCGGGTGCGGAAGCTCTGCCATTCGTTCTCGAAGATATAGCCGCCGGTCCAGCGCTCCTCGAACGGACCCTCTCCCGGCCCTTGGCCACCCTCTCCCGCTTGCGGGAGGGGGATTGAAAACGCTGCCGCCGTGCTCCCCTCGCCCGCTTGCGGGAGAGGGGCAGGGGGAGAGGGCTGAAGGACACCGCTCACCCCGGCATTTACCGGCACCTTGATGATTTCGCGGCGCGACAGGTAATCGAAATCCACCGCCCAGTAATCCACCCAGTCGGTCCAGTGTTGGGTGAGGCGGTCCCTGGTGATGATCCCCTCCTTGCTCTTGCTCACCTTGTAGAGCTGGCCCTGTTCGCACATGACTTCGCTTTTGCCTTCCTTCATCGCGGCAATCGCGGCTTCGAACGCGCCCTGGGTGTAGTAGACCGAAAAGTCGGTCAGCTCGATGCTGACCGTGAACTTGTTTTTCGCGTCATAGCGCGGCGTGGCCTCGACAAAGCTGATGTCGTGGAACACCACCTGGCCCTTGTCCACCGCGCGCTTGTCGAACACCTCGGCGGGGATGTATTTCGGCGTCAGGTCGATGCCTTTGCCGCGCGCCTCGTCGAGCACGGCCGGGAACAGCCCCATCTCGAACTCGAAGGCCAGCACGTCCACCCGCGTGGCGCCGCGCTTGCGGCACTCGGTGATGACTTCCTCGACGAACAGCCGCCCGACCGGCAGGTTGATCGGCCCGATCACCACCAGCCGCCCGTTGCGCGCGCCGTGGAAGAAGCCGTCCTGCGCGGCATTGGCAGAACCGGCGCCCTCGGTGCCGCCAAATGCGGTGGCCTTGTAGGCGCGCAGGATCAGCTCGCGGAATTCGTTTTCTTTCTGGGCCAGGGCCTGTTCCTTCTGCGCGCCGGTGAGTCGGCCGCCGACGTTCAGGTAGGCCTGGCGCTCGTAGCGGCCCAGGTTCAGCACCTCGAAGGCGCGGAAGTTTTTCTCCGCCGCCTTCAGCGCGCGCTGCACGCCGATCAGCCGCTTGCGCGTGGTGTGGATGCCGAACTTGCCGAGATCGGTGGCGATCCACTTGCGGCCGAGCTTTTCCGCCACCGCCGCCGTGGTGCCGGAACCGCAGAAGAAATCGGCGACAAGATCGCCTTCGTTGCTGCTGGCTTTGATGATGCGTTCGATTACAGTTTCGGGCTTTTGGGTGGGGTATTGCGTATCTTCGCGCGCTTGCGAATTGACTGCCGATAGGTCGCTCCAAAGATCTGTTGCAGGAATCCCCGGCATTTCATCAAGATAAAGCTTCATCCTTGGCATCTTTCCTCCCGTCAAAACTATCTTGCCAGCGTCATAAAGCTCGTTCATTCGGGGTTCGGTAAATGACCAGCAACGAGACCCAACCGGCCGGACGCCATACCATTCGTATTTTTGGCTCTCGGAGGCGCGCGACATGGGTGCAGTTACATCTCGGAGGGTAAAGCGTCGTCCAGTTCCTGGCTCAACTGACGAATAGTGGGATTCAATGTAGTCCTTTGAATAAGGCTGATACGGGCCATTCCAGATATAGCGATCTGAGCGCGTGGCTACAATAATTCTGTCAGTCACGGTGGCGTAGCGAATTCCGACGTTGCCGTGTGCTGTGGCACGCTGCCAGACAATTGAGCAGAGAACGCGATCCCGTCCGAATATTTCGCCCATTGCCAGCTCGATGAAGGGAGCCATATTCGGCGCCATGTGCAGGTAGATTGACCCATCCTCCGCCAGCAAATCCCGCATCAGAATCAGCCGCTCGTAGATCATGGCGATAAACGAATCCGCGCCGCGCCCCCAGGTGTCGCGGTAGGCGATCTGCTCCAGCAGGTTGGCTTCCTTGTGGAAGGTCTCGCCGCCGATCTCGATGTCCATGCTGAAATCCGCACCCACGTCGAAAGGGGGGTCGATGTAGATCAG
>JBPPNE010000008.1:0-2766 GCA_051306415.1 Porticoccaceae bacterium | reverse complement strand
GAAAATCGTGTTGGGCCAAACGCGCCAGCTGTTGGGCGTCGTTACGGGCCGTACTGACATCGCGGAACACGATCACCGCGCCGGTTACCTGGCCGCCACGGTCGCGGATCGGCGCGGCCGAATCCGCAATGCCATATTCGAAACCGTCGCGCCGGATAAGTACGCAGTTCGCGGTCAAGCCCACGGTTTTGTTTTCTGTGACAGCCTGCGCCAGCGGATCGACGGCGGGTTCGCGGGTAGCGCCGTCGATAATCCGAAAGACATCGGCGAGGGGGCGACCCACGGCCTCCCGACTGGACCAGCCCGTCATGGTTGCGGCGACTGGATTGAGATAGGTGACGTTGCCCGCGATGTCGGTGCTGAGTACCGCATCGCCAATGGAGTTCAGCGTAACCAGGGCTCGCTCTTTTTCGATGAACAATGCCTCCTCGATCACGCTGCGCAGAATCCGCGGTAACCAATAGGCGTCGAGATTATCCTTCAGCAGATAATCCTGCGCGCCCATCTGTGTTGCCCGCAGGGCGGCAGCTTCGTTTTCCTGGCTGGTCAGGACCAGGATCGGGACCAGCGGGGCCGCTTCAAAGAGCGTCTCGAAGGTCTTGAGGCCCTGACTATCCGGCAGGAACAGGTCGAGCAAGACCGCGGCAATTCCGCCTTTGCGCAGACGGTTGATGCCCTTGGAGAGCCGCCGGACTCGCTCCAGACGCCATTTGTTGTCAGTTACCCCAGCCAGCGCCCGCCGAACCAGTATGGCGTCGGCGGTGGAGTCGGAGACAAGTAGCACGGTGAGCGGGTTCTGGTTCATGGCACTGGAACCCCAGCAAGTTTCTTAGTTCGAAATAGCCTTGGCAGTGTCGCTACCCATCGCTTGTTATTTTGGTGCGAGCGCAACCGCCCGTTGTGTGTATGAGCCATATGGCAGCGTTCCGGTGGTGCCGAGGGATCGTTTGCCGCGGTCGCTAGCTTTTCCTTCGACTAACCAGCAGGAGTCCGCCGATCACAATGGCACCGACGCCAGCCCAGACGGGGACGTTGACCTGTTGCTTTTCGTCGATCGACAGGTGTAGCGGACCCATATCCGCCTGGTGGGTCTCTTGGGTGTAGCTAAAGCCGCCATACCCAAGCCCGAGGGCACCGACGACTATCAGTGCAATCGCCACAATTTTTAGCGCATCCATCCCCTCTTCTCCTGCAATGAGCCTCTAAAGCCAGGTCGCTGGACGGTTACCAAGCCGATGCGTCTCCCGTCGAAACGCCTAGAGTCTCCGGCCCTGAATGACCCGAATCAGTATGACTACGACCGCCACGACCAGGAGAAGGTGAATGAATCCGCCCATGGTATAAGACGAAACCAGCCCCAATGCCCACAAAACTAATAAGATGACTGCGATGGTTTCGAGCATGTCTATATCTCCGGTAGCTGCCTGGCCGATTGTAGGCGAGGAGCTTAATCGCGGCAGCCCGATTGAGTCTGTGCGATAGCCCACGCTAGGAGCCTGTCGGACTTAAGGATGCTCTGAATAATTCGATTCCGTTCATGGTTCGACGAGCTCACCACGAACGGAATCATAAAGTTACCGTTCGTCCTGAGCCAGTCGAAGGACTTATTCAGAGCATCCTTAAGCGTCCGTAGCGAGGGAAAGTCCGATTTGAGGCAGATTTTGTGCAAATTTGCGGCGAATAGTGGGGCTATTCAACAAGAACTTGCACAAAATATAACCAAATTCGGCTTTTCCGTAGTAGGACAGTCTTAAGTCCGACAGGCTCCTAGGTTATTTATTTCGAAGCCTGTGCCTGTGCCGCGCACTGCCCCAGCACTTACGAAGGGCTGAAAACATGGGTTATAATCCGCGCAACAACAAATACTACAGCGAGCACGGCGTTAGACTTTTCCCCACCCAGCGAAGGCCATTTCCCACCGCTCTCACGATAGGAGCCTGTCATGCCTGACACCCCCGCGCCACAGCAAAACCATCTTCTGGCGGCCTTGCCAGCCGATATTCAGCAGCGTCTGTTTCCTCACCTCGAACTCGTGACACTGGCGCTCGGCTATATCTTGTACGAATCCGGCGACACTCTGCGCCACGTCTATTTTCCCACCGATGCCATCGTGTCGCTGCTCTACGTGATGGAAGACGGCGCGTCGGCGGAAATCTCGGTGGTGGGTAATGAGGGGCTCATCGGCGTCGCCCTGTTCATGGGCGGCGAAAGCACCCCGAGCCGGGCGATCGTGCAGAGCGCCGGCAGCGCCTACCGGCTGCCGGGAGCACGGCTCAAGGATGAGTTCAATCGCCACGGCGAGCTACAGCGTTTATTGCTGCGTTACACTCAAGCGCTGATTACGCAAATGTCGCAGACCGCGGTCTGCAACCGCCATCACTCGATCGACCAGCAGCTGTGCCGCTGGCTCCTGCTTTCTCTGGACCGCCTGCCGGACAATCAACTCACGATGACCCAGGAACTGATCGCCAACATGCTGGGCGTGCGCCGCGAAGGTGTCACCGAGGCCGCCGGCAAGTTACAGCGGCTGGGCGTGATCGAATACAGCCGCGGGCACATCACAGTGCTGGACCGGCCTCAACTGGAGCGGCTGAGTTGCGAGTGCTACGCCGTGGTCAAGAAGGAAACCGATCGGCTGCTGCCCTATGTTCCCGAGCCTCCGACCCAGTGAAGACACGGGGAACCCGGTGCCGCGTCGCCGCCGGCCTGAACTGCGGCAGTGGTGCGCCCCGCAACTGATCGAAGACCGAACAGGAAAGTCACCCG
>JBPPNE010000007.1:0-10475 GCA_051306415.1 Porticoccaceae bacterium | reverse complement strand
CAAACCACGCCAGTACCAGGCCAATTCCGAGTCCGCTCGCACCCCACCACGGGCGCCGACGCCAGCGCACATCGGGCATGCGCAAGCTAATTCTTCTTGCTATCAAAATTGACCTCGGGCGCTTTCGCCGCGCCCTGGGTGGTCGCCTGATAACTCTCGCGAACCGGCATGTCGCCGTACAGCAGGCCATGCCAGATACGGCCGGGGAACGTGCGGATCTCGGTGTTGTAGCGTTCGATGGCGGCGATGTAATCGCGACGGGCAACGCCAATGCGGTTTTCAGTTCCCTCCAACTGTGACTGCAATGCCAGAAAGTTCTGATTCGCCTTGAGATCGGGGTAGCGCTCCACCACCACCAGCAGGCGTTGCAGCGCACCGCCCAGTTGCGCCTGCGCCTGCTCAAACTGCTGTAGCGCCTGCGGATTGTTGAGCAGATCCGGACCCGCCTGGATCGAGCCGACGCGACTGCGCGCTTCCACCACCGCTTGCAGGGTCTCCTGCTCGTGGGCGGCATAGCCCTTCACCGTCGCCACCAGGTTCGGAATCAGATCGACGCGGCGCTGGTACTGGTTTTCCACCTGTGCCCAGGTCGCCTTCACCTGCTCGTCGTAGGTGGGGATGTTGTTGATGCCACAACCGCTCAACCCCAGCAGCAGGGCATAGAGCAGAAGGTGTTTGGCGACGTTCATGGTGTGTTGGCTGGCGATAGGCATGATGGACTCTCTGTCTGGGTGGTCAACGGAAGCGGCGACCCGCTCATGATACCAACTAGTATGCAGTCGCGACGCCAGGGATGCTCTGAACAAGTCCTTCGACCATGCACAGTGTCTCAAGGATCAGCGGACGAGTTACTTCGCCAGCACGCTTGCCAAGTCGCGGTAGAGGCACTTGGCAGAGCACCGCGACCACCTGGAAACCAACAGCCAGCGCAGCGCCAGGTAGCCGACGCTGACGATCACCGCCCACTTCAGGTCAAACAGCACCGGTTTGATCAACCCGGACCAGAGCGCCGAGAAGGTCGGCCACCAACCTTCTGTGGAACTCCACACACCGGATGCCATGGACCGCCACTCCGGCCAGTGGCCGCCGGCACCACAGGCTGCCTGGTACACGGCCACCCCTACCGCCGTCAATGCTGCAAATCTCAACAGCATCCGCGACCAGGTCATCCAGTCGCGGCGGTGGGCAGCCCGTTCTAGTGGTGTCTTTGCAGCGTCAACACAATCGCTGAGACCGGCCAGCTCAAACATCTCCAGCGCCAGCGGCGCGATGAACTGCTCGGTATTGTCGAAGTAGCTGGTGTGGTCGTGCAGCCCGGAGCGGGTGTTGAAAATGCGGCTCTGTTTCGGGATCGGTATCTCATTGGTCCGCATCTCTCCCTTATAAAGGTCGACCAACGACCCGCCTGGTACCGGGTCATGAGACGCAAATAGATCGTGCCAGATCGCCATGACCTTCTTGCTTAAGCTTACATTCGGCGGCGGCGGCTTGCGGGCAGCGACGATTATCGAAATTGCCAACAAAATGACATAGCCACTGAACAACAGGCCGATGGCATTCGATGAATCGAGCCATGCCACCAGTTGCGGCCAACCTGGCACCACAGGCCCGAAGCTGTAGCTGATAAGCCCAACCACTAGACATACGAGCATCAGTACCGTGAAAAATTCCATTGCGTAGATAGGTATCCATACTGCGGGATGACTTCGATGTTTTTCTTCCAACGCGGCCAGCGGCAGGATGCCGGAACCGAAGGTAACCCAGCGTTTCACTTTCGGCCAACGTCGCATCTGCAAGACCTGCCGCGCAATCTCGGCGCCCTGTGAATGCGAGACCACGACAATCCGGCGGCACCGGGACTCCATCCATTCGAGGTCTTTCATGACATCTCGCACGATAGCATTGCGACGCACAGCGCTGGTCTTTAAAGCGTAGCTCTGCCCGATGGTGCCCATCAGCAGGTCGATGATCGAACCCACTGCACCCTGAACCGGCTTGATGGGCGCCAGGCTGAGGACGCCGAGCAAGGCCAGTGCTGCTTGCGCCAGAACAGCACCGGCGAACACCGGCGGCATCAGGGCGATTTTTGCCATGTCGGTCATCGCCTCAACAGATGTTCGCATCGCCGTCAGTGGCGTAGAGCGGAGTGTTGACTTAAAGAGGCGAACATTGTTTTCAAAGGACCCAATGAGAGAGCGAAAGTGCACTCTGAGTACCGCTGGCAGCGCAATCCATACCCAGTTGCGTAGCTAGCTCACAGACGGGTAGACGGTTTCATCGGTCCACCAGGCCTCGGACATCAGCACATGGGATCGGCATATCGATGCCGATCCCCGATACCGACCCAGATATCGTCCTGGCGCTTTGCCGACCCGATCACTAGCAGAGTCTGTGCTTCGATGTGTTCTTCGGTCTGCGCTATGCCCCGCCCGCCTTTGGCGACCAGCTTGTGAATTCTGATATCCGATATCTCTGCGGCCATGTAACTCCCTCGATCAAGGTATCAATGATGATAGCAATGATTGATGACAGTGGCCGCGCGCCAACAGATCCGCACAACAACGAACGAAGGCCCCCAGCACCAAACTGGGTGCTCGGCAGCGCGGCTAAAACCGAATCCGCCGCTGACCGCCGCGATCCACGATAAAGACCCCGGTCGGGGTATTGAAGTGGGTGCCCAGAATCATCACGTCGCGATCGCAGTGATCGTCGACAAAGCGGCTGCGGGTGGCCACCGCCAGCGCCTTGTCGTGGTCGGCGCTCTGCTGCCACTGGGGTTCGGCAATCTGCACCGGGTGAATCATCATGTCGCCGGTGATTACCGCCTTCGCCGTCGCGCCCATCCCCAGCGCAACGCTACAGTGCCCGGGCGTGTGGCCGGGGGTCGGCAGCAGCCAGATCTGGTCGTCGATCTGCCAGACGTTATCCACCCACTGCACCTGGCCCGCCTCGATGATCGGCAGGATATTTTGCGCGAGCACCGCGCGGTCGTGATCGCCCTTGGCCTCCTTCCAGGTCTCCCACTCGCGGCGGTTGAAGAGGTATTTGGCGCGCGGGAACGTGGGCACCCAGCGGCCGTCGCGCAGACGCGTGTTCCAGCCCGTATGATCGACATGCATATGGGTGCAGAACACGTAATCGACGTCTTCCGGCGCGCAACCCGCCGCCGCGAGCTCCGCCAGATAGTTGCCGTTGCGACCATTCCACTGCGGAAAACCGGAGCCCTGCTTGTGATTGCCGACGCAGGTATCCACCAGCACAATGTGGTGGCGGGTTTTCACTACAAAGGTGTGGATGCTGAGCAGCATGCCGCGATTGGCGTCGACAAAGTGCGGCTGCAGCCAGTCGAGATGGGGATCGAAGGCACTGCGATCCTTGTCGACGTAGAGCACCTTGGGGCTGAAGGATTCCAGCGCATCGATGACCTTGGCAACCTGGATATCGCCAATCTGGAAGTGCTGAATTGCCGGGCGATTCTGGGCCATGGTGGCACCCTCTTTGTTGTTCTGTGGCTGTCGCAGGGATGTACGGATAAGCACTAACCGTTGTTGTTCGAGTACTGGCTACAGCGACACCTGTCACGGCGATGGTGTCGCGCCGGTTCCCTGTTAAACCTAACAGAGCCCGAAGCCGCCGCCGTAGTTGAGACGATCCGTGCTTTTACACAGTAATCAGAAATACAGGCTACTTTCGGACTCTGTCGCGGGTATTTTTCGACGTTTACCGGCCCTCCCCCTGTAGACCTACTTTCTGACTACTGAGTAGTTATGGGCACTTCTATTAACTCGATTCTGTTCATGGTGCGGCCCTTCGACCCTTCGACAGGCTCAGGGCGAATGGCTAAATGGTTGATTTCGTTCGTGGTGAGTCCTGAGCCTGTCGAAGGGTCGAAGGGCTCCCAGTAATTTATAGAAGTGCCCTTATGGCTATTTCTTGCCCGCCATCGCCCCCGGCGGATCGCGCTTGAACTTTGGTAGTGTGGGGTCCATGGGCACCCAGGGCTGGGTGTGGTTGACCCAGAAATCGGCCTGCGGCTTGAACCGATCCGGCTCGTCGAGGGTTGCCGCAAACACCGGGCGCATGGTCGGAATGCGGGGGGTGCGGGCAAACAGCGTGGTGCCGCAGGTGGGGCAAAAACCGCGGTGGACTTCGTTGCCGCTGTCGGCGGTCACCGCGTATTCGCGGTATTCGCCGGATACCCTGAACGCCGCGGTCGGCACCAGCAGGGCGCCGACGAAGGCGCCACCGGTGGCCCGCTGACAGGCGCGACAGTGGCAGTTGCCTTGACCGAAGGGCTCGGCGGTGATTTCGTAGCGCACCTGGCCGCACAGACAGCCGCCACTCAGGGGCAGTTTCATTATCGTATCCTCGCCGGTTCCAGGATTCGCCCGATTTATGGGTCATTACCTTATGTCAGGCTCGCCGGCGCGAGTAAACCAGGACGCCGACTGCCGCCAGCGTAGCAAAACCGCCGCCGGCAATGAAGGTCGCGGCAGCCCCGAGCTGATCCCAGAGCGCACCGGCAACGACACTGGCGAGCAATAGCGCCCCGGCACTGGCGAGGTTGAACACGCCAAATGCCGTGCCGCGTTGGGCGGCAGGCGCGGCGTCGGCCACCAGCTTCGCAAACAGTCCCTGGGTCAGACCGAGATGTAGCCCCCAAAGCATGGCGCCGGCAAACACTGTCCACGGCGTCGATGCAAACGCCAGCAAGCCGTCGGCGATGATCAGCGCGGCGAGCCCGGCGAGGAGGAAGTAGCGGCTGCCATAGCGGTCGGCGGCGCGTCCGGCGGGATAGGATACGGCGGCGTAGACCAGGTTCATCGCGACCAGCACCAGCGGCACCAGGCCCACGGCCAGGCCGAGGCTCTGCGCGCGCAACAGTAGGAAGGCCTCGCTGAAGCGGGCCAGACTGAAGACCGCGCCCAGCGCCAGCACCAGCCAGTAGCGCAACGGCAACCGCAAAATGGAGCCGATGCGCAAGCGTGCGGGTTCGCTGCCGCGCTCGCCGATGACTTCGGGTTCCCGCACCGCCACCACCAGCACCACGACGGCGATGAACGCCGGAATCGTGGCGACCCAGAACACCGCCTTGATATCGCTGGCGAACAGCATCATCAGCGCGACCGCCAGCACGGGACCGGCAAAGGCGCCGACCGTATCCAGCGCCTGGCGCAGGCCGTAGGCGGCGCCGCGCAACGGCGGCGCCACGATGTCGGCGATCAGCCCATCGCGAGGCGCACCGCGGATGCCCTTGCCGACGCGATCAACCAGGCGCGCGCCGAATACCCAGCCGATCGAATCCGCGAGCGGAAACACCGGCTTGGTCAGCGCCGCCAGCCCATAACCCAGCACCAGCAGCCACTTGCGGCGGCCGAAGTAATCGCTGACCACACCGGAAAACACCTTGACCACGGCCACCAGCGCCTCGGCGAGCCCTTCGATAATGCCGATGGTCACCATGCTCGCGCCCAGCACCGTGGCCATGAAAATCGGCAGCAGGCTGTGGATCATCTCCGACGAGATGTCCATGAATAGCGACACAAACCCGAGCGCCCACACGCCCGTTGGCAATGCGCGCAGGGGCGCGCGGTGGCTTGGGGTCGGTGGACTCACTGGCCGCGTTATACGTCAGCGGCCGGCGTCAGCGCAGGCGCGCCGGGCCCGAGGGGTTGGCCATAGCTAAATTCCACATAGTTGCCGTTGGGATCGCGCAGGCCGCAGTAATAGCCCACCGGAAAAGGCTCGTCCCGCGGCTGCCACACCAGACAGCCTTCGCGGCGACCGGCCTCGGCGATGGCATCGACCGCGTCGCGATTGGCAAGCGCAAAGCCGAAGTGGCGATAGTCGCGCTCGCCCAGGTGCAGATTGTCGCCACCGTTCATCATCACGAAAATGAAATCGGTTTCCCGCCCGGGCTCCGCCAGCCACAAAATACGCTGCTCGCCGACTTCACGGGCGTGGACAATCACCATGCCGCAATAGCGCTGATAGAACGCCACGCAGGCGTCGAGATCGGCGACATGGAGCGCTATATGGGTAATGCGCGGAGTGCTGACCATGATTATATTTAAGCATTAAAGACGCGCTGCTGCATGTTTCGAAAGCACACCGGAGCGGCGAGCAGGCGACAGCGGTGTCAATGCTCGCGAGTAGCCAGAAAGCGCAAGTCCGGGTAGCGCTCTTCGGCGAGCGCCAGATTGACCCGGGTCGGCGCCAGATAGGCGAGATGACCGCCGCCATCGAGGGCGAGGTTGGCTGACGCCTTGGCCTTGAACTCAGCGAGCTTGCGGGCATCGCTCGCCTCTACCCAGCGCGCGGTATGCACACTCACCGCTTCGTAGACGGCCTCGACGCCGTACTCATCCTTGAGGCGATAGGCGACGACGTCGAACTGGAGCTGGCCGACCGCGCCGACGATGACATCGTTGCTCTCGATCGGGAAGAACACCTGGGTGGAGCCCTCCTCCGCGAGCTGCTGCAAACCCTTGTGCAATTGTTTGGCTTTCAGCGGATCGCGCAGGCGAATGCGCCGAAACAATTCCGGCGCGAAGTTCGGCACGCCAGTGAACCGGAGCTCCTCGCCCTCGCTGAAGGTATCGCCGATCTGGATGGTGCCGTGGTTGTGCAGGCCAATGATGTCGCCCGCGATGGCCTCCTCCACCGCCGTGCGCTCACCAGCGAGGAAGGTGACGGCATCGGCGATGCGCACTTCCTTGCCGATACGTACGTGGAAGAGCTTCATGCCGCGGCTGTAACGCCCGGAGCAAATCCGCAGAAAGGCGATACGGTCGCGGTGGCGCGGGTCCATGTTCGCCTGGATCTTGAACACGAAGCCGGAAAACATTGCCTCGGTGGCCGCAACCTCCCGCTGCTCGGCAAGGCGGCTACGCGGCGGCGGCGCCCAGTCGACGAAGTGGTCGAGCAGTTCGCGGACGCCGAAATTGCCGAGCGCGGTGCCAAAAAATACCGGCGTCAAGGTGCCGGCGAGATAAGCGTCGAGATCAAAGGCGTGGGATGCACCGCGCACCAGTTCGATTTCCGCGCAGATGGCATCGTAGTCGTAGCCGAGCAGCTCCCGCGCGGCGTCGCTGGCAAGCCCGTGGATGCGCTCATCCTCGGGGATGGTATGGCCCTGCCCCGGACGATAGCGGTGGATGGTATCGGTGTAGAGGTCGTAAACCCCCTTGAAGCCCTTGCCCATGCCGAGGGGCCAGTTGATTGGCGCGGCGGCGATTTTGAGCACGGTCTCGATTTCGTCGAGAACCTCCACTGGGTCGCGCATCTCGCGGTCGAACTTGTTGATGAAGCTTAGAATCGGCGTGTTGCGCAGGCGGCACACGTCCATCAGCTTGACGGTGCGTTCCTCGACGCCCTTGGCGCCATCAATGATCATCAGCACCGAGTCGACGGCGGTCAGTGTGCGGTAGGTATCCTCGGAAAAATCCTCGTGGCCCGGGGTATCGAGCAGGTTGACGGTGCGGCCGCGGTAGGGAAACTGCATCACCGACGAGGTTACCGAGATGCCGCGCTCCTTCTCC
This sequence comes from Porticoccaceae bacterium, assembly GCA_051306415.1. Classification (GTDB taxonomy): domain Bacteria; phylum Pseudomonadota; class Gammaproteobacteria; order Pseudomonadales; family Porticoccaceae; genus CBDDRG01. Next base: position 2,934 of record JBPPNE010000007.1, on the reverse strand, counting down.
ATCGCCATCCAGTCGGAAGTGGCGTGGCGATCGCTCTTGCGGCCCTTCACGGTGCCGGCGACCTGGATCAGATTGCCGAACAACAGCAGTTTTTCGGTGATCGTAGTCTTGCCCGCATCGGGGTGGGAAATGATTGCAAAGGTGCGACGGCCGGCGACGGCGTCCTCAAACTGACTCATGGTACGAATGGCATCGATAAAACGAGGGCGCGTAGTATAGCCATCGGCCAGCGCCCTGTCCGTGGTGGGCACAATCCGCTGGCAGGTGCGACAATTCGCCACAGCCACCCCGCCGCAGCCCCGAACTATGATGCAAGATTGGGTTGCCACCGCCCAGGCCCCGGACCCGCGCATGACCTCAGCCACCATCGGCCATTCCGCCGCCCGCGAAAACCTGCGTCGCCTGACCGCGATCCGCTACATCGCGCTCGGCGGACAGGTGCTGGCGCTGGCGTTCTTCGCCAGGCTGGCACCGCCCGAGCTGCCGTTGCCAACCATCGTCGCGCTGACCGGCGTGTTTGCCGCACTCAATGTGCTGACCCATTGGCGCAGCTTCCGACCGCGGCCAATCACCGAGCTGGAGTTCTTCGGCCACCTGCTGTTCGATATCGGCGGGTTGACGACGCTGCTGTATTTCAGTGGTGGGGCGACCAATCCCTTCGTGTCGTACTATCTGGTGCCGGTCAGCATCGCCGCCGCCACGCTACCGGCACGCTATGTCTGGGCGGTCGCCGGACTCGCGCTCGCGAGCTACAGCCTGCTGATCTTTTTCTATCGGCCGCTGCTGCTGCTCGCCCCGCACCATGTAGCTCCGCACCTCGGCGAAGCGGCGATCAATGGCCACGTCCTCGGCATGTGGCTGAACTTTGTCATCAGTGCCGGCCTGATCACCTATTTCGTGGTGAAGATGGCCGCGGCTCTCCGCCGGCAGGAACAGGAGCTCACCGCGCGGCGCGAGGAGCAACTACAGGACGAGCAATTGCTCGGCATCGCGACGCTGGCTGCGGGCGCCGCCCACGAACTCGGCACACCGCTGAACACGATGAAGCTGCTGATCGACAATCTGGCGGCAGAGCCGCTGCCCGCCGCTATCGCGGAGGATATCGGCACCCTCGAACGGCAGATCGAACGCTGCCGCGAGACCCTGCGCACGCTGGTACAGGCCGGCGGCATCATCAATCGGGAGCAGCCGCCACAGCCGGTGACCGACTATGTGCGCGATTTGATCAAGCGCTGGCGGGTGATCCGCCCGGATGTCGATGCCACGGTCACCATCGACGGCGCAAGTCCCGCGATTACGGCGCTCTTCCATCCGGCACTGGCGCAGTCCCTGCACAATCTGCTCAACAACGCCGCCGACGCCAGCCCCCAGCGCATCGAGATCGATATTCGCTGGGATCGGGAGTTGATGCGGTTTGTCATCCGCGATCACGGCCCTGGCGTCGATGGCAGTCTGGTGGAAAAGCTCGGCCAGCCGATCACGAGCGGCAAGCCCGATGGCCTCGGCCTCGGGCTCTTTTTGTCCCACTCCACATTGAATCGCCACGGCGGACGGGTGACCCTCGCCAACGCCGATGGCGGCGGCACGCTGACATCGGTCTGGCTACCACTCAAGGTGGTGCCATGAACGAGCACGGCGATAGCGCAACCCGATCAGACGAGCCCACCGCCATACCGGCCTATCTCGTGGTCGATGACGACGACGCCTTTCGGGATGTGCTGTCGCGCACGCTGCGGCGGCGCGGCCATCGCGTTTACACCGCCCAAGACGCCACCGCCGCCATCGCGCTGTGTCGCGCGCATCGCCCGGCGCGGGCCATTGTCGATCTGAAACTCGAACATAGCTCCGGACTGCATTTGATCGGCCAGCTGCGCGCGCTCGATCCGCACATTCTGATCGTCATGCTGACCGGCTATTCGAGCATTTCGACAACGGTGGACGCGATCAAATTGGGCGCCACCAACTACCTGTGCAAGCCCGCCGGTATCGATGAGATCATCGCCGCCTTTGCCACCACGCCGAACAGCCCGACACTGGATATCGCATCGACGCCGCCATCGGTCAATCGCCTCGAATGGGAGCACATCCAGCGGGTGCTGAAGGAAAACGACGGCAATATATCGGCCACCGCCCGCGCGCTCGGCATGCACCGGCGCACCTTGCAGCGCAAGCTCGGCAAGCGGCCGGTAAAAACCTGAGCTCCTCTGATCGCGCACCGGATCGACTCTCGCCAACAACGGCGGCGTTTGCCGCGTCGGGCTCGCGCTTCTATTTCTGCCAGCCCATGATGCCGCGCACCGCGGCGGGAATGTCGGCGGGCAGGATCACGATCTTGGCATTGCCGGATTCCGCCACCGCCTTGATCGAATCCACATAGCGCTCACCGAGCAGATACATGACCGGCAAATCGTTCTGGCCAATGGCCGCGGTGACCTTTTCGATTGCCTCGCGAGTGCCCTCGGCAATGACGACCTTGGCTTCGGCGTCGCGGCGAGACGCTTCCAGGCGGCCGTCGGCTTGCAGGATCGCGGCCGTTTTGTCGCCTTCCGCGCGCGTGACCGTGGCGCGGCGCAAACGCTCCGCGGCCGCCTGTTCTTCCATGGCTTTCTGCATCGTCGCCGACGGGTTGATGTCCTGAATCTCAACCGTCTTCAGGGTGATACCCCAATCGGCAATATCGTCGGAAATCGCCGCTTTCAGCTTGGCCTTGATCTGGTCGCGAGAGGACAGCGCCTGGTCGAGCGCCAGTTCGCCGACGATGGAGCGCAGGGACGTCTGCACCAGGGTGCGAATCGCGAGCTCGTAGTCTTCAACGCCGTAGACGGCCTTTTCCGGCGACAGAATGTTGATGTAGGCGACCGCGTTGGCGACGATGACCACGTTGTCGACGGTGATCACCTCCTGCGACGGAATATCGAGAACGATATCCTTGGT
>JBPPNE010000006.1:0-5324 GCA_051306415.1 Porticoccaceae bacterium | reverse complement strand
ATAGTCGATGTACTCGCTGCGCAGGCTGCTGCTGAAACGCCCGCTCGGCAGGGTCACGGCGGACTCGGTATTGATCGGGCTGCCTGCACTGCCGCCAAGGCCAACCGAGGCGTGGTCGGCGTGTGCCGTGGTGGCGGCGAGGCCCACGCAGAGGATGATCGGGGCTTGGCGCCACCGGCTGGATTCACGGACGTTCGGCATAAGCGCGCTCTCGCTCTAAATTTTCGGGAGCGCGAAGGTTAGTGCTCGAACTGAAGCATGTCGATGCGACAAATTGTCGCACCCCACAATCTCGATTTATTGCCGCGGCAGTCTCGGCGGTATCGCCACGGTGGTAGCGTCGAGCACGTCACCGTTGCCCCGATGCTAAGCCGGTGAGTCCGGGCGACGTGGTTGTCGGTTGCTATCGGCCATTGCCGCAGTCACAGCCGCCCACCTTCGATGACATCGGTCACCCAGTACACGCCCTGGCCCGCGATGCCCTTGACGGTTTCCCGGAGCGTGGCAAGAACACTGTCCAGATCGCCATCGTCGAGCAGAATATCCACCCGGATGGCGGGCACGTAGCCGACCACCTTGTCGCGGGTGGATAGAAAGGGATCGTCCGCGGCGTGGACGCCGTGGCCCTCGACGGGGATGAAGGTAAAGCCCTGCACCTGCTTCAGATTGCGCAGGCGGTTGGCGATATCCTGCTGTTGGCTGGTGTGCGCGATCATCACCAGATTCTTCATCGGGGTGCTCCTTTTTCAATGTGGCTGGCGCCTGTGTGATTGGCACCGGAGCGGCTGACGCCCGTTTGACTGGGGCCGGGGTTGCCCGGCGTGGCGGCGGACTTGCGCTCGGCCCAGGACTCCAGTCCAGCGTAGAGGGTTGGCAGCAGGATCAGCGTCAGTAGCGTGGATGTAAACAAGCCCCCGATGACGACCACCGCCAGCGGTCGCTGCAGCTCGGATCCGGGGCCGCTGGCGGCGAGCAGCGGCACCAGGCCCAGGCTCGCGATCAGCGCGGTCATCAACACCGGGCGCAGGCGTCGCTCGGCGCCTTCGTGAACGGCCGCCAGCACTGACAGGCCGTCCGCGCGCAGTTGGTTGAAACAGGTCACCATCACCACGCCATTGAGCACCGCGACGCCAAACAGGGTGATAAAACCGACCGAGGCCGGCACCGACAGATACAGACCGGACAGATAGAGCGCGATCACACCGCCGATCATCGCGAAGGGAATGTTGAGGATGATCAGCCCGGCCTGGCGCAGCGAGCCGAAGGTGGTGAACAGCAGCACGAAGATCAGCGCGATGGCGATGGGCACCACCGTGGCGAGACGGGTTGCCGCCCGCTGCTGGTTCTCGAACTGACCGCCGTATTCGATGTGGTAGCCGGGCGGCAGCGGTACCTGAGCGGCGATGGCGGCACGCAATTCGTTGACGAAGCTGACGACGTCGCGGCCCTCGACATTGGCCTGCACTACCACCACGCGCTTGGCGGATTCCCGGGTAACGCTGACCGGGCCGTCGACTTCGGCGATGTCGGCGAGACTGCCGAGCGGGATCATCGCACCGTCCGGCGCCGCCACCCTGAGTGCGCCGATGGTCGCGGCGGAATTGCGGGCCGCCTCGGCGTAGCGCAGTAACACGCCGACGCGGCGGCTACCCTCGATGACTTCGGTGACCACGCGTCCGCCGACGGCGACTTCGACGACCCGATTGATCGCCTCGGCGCTGATGCCGAAACGCGACATCGCCGCCGGGCGCAACCCGATTTGCAGATACAACTGCCCCGACAGTGCGGTGCGGAAGATATCGACGGCGCCGGGAATCGCCGTTGCCACCGCTTCGATGGCGCGGGATTTCTCCTCCAGTACCTGGAGATCGTCGCCGTACAACTTGATTGCCATCGCCGCGCGCACGCCGGTGAGCATCTCCGATACGCGCATGTCGATGGGCTGGGTGAAGGCGTAGTCGATGCCGACGAAGTGGCTGAGCTTTTCGCGCAGGCGACGCTGGAAGTCGGCGACGTCGGTGGTCCACTCGGCGCGCGGTCGGGTGAGGATGAAGTTGTCGGTCTGGTGCAGGCCCATCGGGTCCAGGCGCAATTCGTCGGCACCGGTGCGCGATACCACGCCGGTGATTTCCGGCAACTCCATCATGGCCCGTTGCAGCGGTCCGTCCAGCGCCAGCGAGTGTTCGAGGGAGATGGTCGGCAATTTCTCGATGATGATGACGGTGGTGCCCTCATCCATGACCGGCATGAACTCGCGGCCAATCAGCGGAAACAGCGCGAGCGCTACCACCAGCAGCGCCAGCGCGCCGGCCACCGCCACGCGCCGCCGTGCCAGCGCCCAGCGCATGACCGGCAGGTAGACGCGCTTCAAGAACGCGAGCAGGGCATCGTCGCCCTCGTGACCGCCCTTCATCAATAGGCTGGCGAGCACCGGGATCACCGTCAGCGACAGCAGCAGCGAACCCATCAGCGCAAAGGAGATGGTGACCGCCAGCGGCGTGAACATCTTGCCCTCGAGACCACTCAGCGTGAACAGGGGCAGAAACACCACGATGATGATCAGCACGCCCGACACCACCGGCGTCGCCACCTCGATCACGGCGCGGTAGACCAGGTGCAGGCGATCGACGCCTTGGCCGCCCTGGCCGAGGCGGGCGTGGACGTTCTCGACCACGACCACAGCGGCATCGACCAGAATGCCGATGGCGATGGCCAAACCGCCGAGGGACATCAGATTGGCGCTGATGCCGGTGATCCGCATCAGCGTAAAGGTGAACAGCACCGACAGCGGCAGGATCAGCGCGACGGTCAGCGCCGCGCGCAGGTTGCCGAGCATCACCAGTAGCACCAGTAGCACCAGCACGACGGCTTCGGCCAGGGCTTTTTCGACCGTCCAGACCGCCTCGGTGACCAGTTCGGTGCGGTCGTAAAAGGGCCGGATGCGTATGCCCTCGGGCAGTGACTCCTTCATCGCCGCGAGCTCGCGCTTGACGCCGTCAACGGTGGCACGACCGTTGGCGCCCTTGCGCAATAGCGCCAGGCCGGTAACGACTTCGCCTTTGCCATCCGCGGTCACCGCGCCGTAGCGGGTCAGCGAGCCGATGCGTACCTCGGCGACATCGCGCACCCGCACCGGTACGCCCTGGTGCGTGGCGACGGTGATACCTTCGATATCCTCAACCCCCTGGAGCTGGCCGATGGAGCGCACCAGCAGCACTTCGTTGTTGCGGTTGATGCGATCGCCGCCGGCGTTGCGGTTGTTCTCTTGCAGCGCCGATTGCAATTGGTCCAGCGTGAGGCCAGCGGCCAGTAAGGCCTCGGGACGGGCGATCACCTCAAAGGCTTTGACTTCGCCGCCCAAGGAGTTGACGTCGGCGACGCCGGCGACCGTGCGCAGGCGCGGGCGGATAACCCAATCCTGAATCCGCCGCAGCTCCTGGTTGCTGTAACCGGCGCCCTCGACGCGGTACATGTAGCCCTCGCTGAGCGGCGTGGTGATGGGGCCGAGACCGCCTTCGACGTCCGCTGGCAGCGCGGCCCAGACCTGGTTCAGGCGCTCGGCGACCTGCTGGCGCGCCCAGTAAATATCGGTACCATCCTCGAAGTCGACGATGACGATACTGAGCGCGTTTTTGGTGGTGGAGCGCAGCACGGTTTGCCGCGGCAGGCCCTGCATTTCGGCCTCGATCAGCGCGGTGACGCGGCTTTCGACCTCCGTCGGCGATAGCCCCGGCGCCTTCACGATCACCTGCACCTGGGGTGAGGAGATATCCGGAAAGGCGTCGATGGGCAGGGTGCGAAACGCCCACACGCCGACTAGCGACAGGCCGGCGGCGATTAGCAGAATCATCAGGCGCTGAATCAGCGCAAAGCGTACCAGCGCGGCGATCATGGCTGGTCACCTCCCTGATATTGCCAGTGAGCTTTCAGCGAGCTAACACCTTCGCTGACGACCTCGACATCGGCATCGAGACCACTGTGGATCGCGGTCCAGCCATCCATAGCGGCGCCGGGCGTTACTTTCACCGGCTCGAAACGGCCTTCGCCCAGTGCCTGGAACACGAAATGTTGATCGCCGATACGGAAAACCGCCGTTGCCGGCACCGCCAGTTGTCGCTGGGTTGCGCCCCACAGCTCCACCTCGGCGAACAGGCCGGGCCGCAGCTGGCCATCGGCATTGGCGACGACGACGCGCCCGCTGGCGGTCTGACTGTCGGCGGTCACGCTCGCACCCAGGGATTCCAGCGTGCCGTCCCAGCTCCGCCCCGGGCTCGAAGGCACGCTGATCCGCGCGCGGTTGCCGACGCTGATCTGGGCCAGGCGTTGGACCGGAATAGCCACCATCGCCCACAGACTCGACACGTCTTCGATCTGAAACGCGGTTTGGCCGGCGGCCAGCAACTGGCCGGGCTGAACCTCCACGTGAGTGACCACGCCGGCGCCGGGACTGCGCAATTCGAGTACCGCCAATCCCCCCGGGTTTTTTCCGAGCTGCTGAATCTCGCCATCGCCGAGACCGGACAGTGTCAGCAATCGATGACGGGTCGCCAGCACCGCGGTCGCGGCCTTGTACTCGCTGTCGGCGGTCAGCCAGCGGCTGTCGGCGACGATGCCGTCCTGCCACAACTCCTGCAGGCGGGTGCGTTCGCCGCGGGCGAGCTCGAAGCGGGCCAGAGCCTCGATGTAATCGGCCTGGGCCTGGCCGAGACCCTGGCTGCGCAAGCGCGCCAACACCTGGCCTGGACGGACGCGGTCGTGCTCGACGGCGAGCAGCTCCGCCACCACGCCATCGACTACCGGGGCGACCCGATAGCCGCGGCGCTGATCCACCGCGAGGGTCGCGGTCAGTTGCAGCCGCGGCGTGAGTTCACGCACCGCTGCCCGCGCGCTGGTGAGCTTCGCGCTGGCCAGTTGTTCGGCGGAGAGCTGGAGTTCGAAGGCGGTGGCGGTCAGTGGCAGCAGCGTCGCGATGAAAGCGATCAGCAGTCGGTTCATTGAACGGTCTCCGTTGTCGTGACTACCAGTGGACGACCGGCGGCGAGGCGCAATTGGGCGGCTTCCTGGCCGGCTTGCTGAAGCAATTCGGCGTGACGATCCTGGGCATCGAACCAGCCGTTGTTGGCGTCGATCAGGGCGAGGATTTCAGCTTCGCCATTGCGATAGGCCTTGCCCGTCAACTCGAACAGGGTGTGCGCAGGTTCCAGTACGGCGGTGCGATAGTGCTGCTCCTGGGTCATCAGGTGGTGAAGGTGGGTGTGGCTCTGCAACAGGCGGCCAGTGAGCTCGCGGCGCAACGCATCGAGGTGAGCCTGGGCCTGGCTGAC
>JBPPNE010000005.1:0-5417 GCA_051306415.1 Porticoccaceae bacterium | reverse complement strand
CTGCAACTGTGCCAGTAGGCGCTGCAACTGGTTGCGGTCGAGGGCGGACAGCGGTTGCCCGGCGAATTCCCCTTGCAGCACCTTGCCGTCGAGAGAGCCATCGGCCAAGCTGATTTTCACCTGTAGCCAGGGGGTGGTGAAGGTGGGGCCGATGCGGGCGCCGGCGGCGCCGAGCAGATGCAGCAACGGCCACAGGCGCACCGCCAATGCCGCCAGGTTTTTGGCAAACACCAGCACACCGGCGGCGGCAGCGGCGAGCCAGGGCGCGCGGCCAGTCGCCGCGAGAAGCAATAGCAACAACGCCAGCCCGATAAACACAGCCCGCCAGACCGCTTTGCGGCGCTGTTCCGGCGGCAACTGGCCAAGGCGCCGCAAATACCCGGCGCCGTACCAGACCGCCAGCACGGCGGCAATTAGCAGCAATAGTTGCAACATGAGTGGGGATTCAGATCAGTCCGGGTTGCAGACTATAGCCACTGCGGTTCGCCAGCGCCAAATTGGCAGCGCTTGGTTGTCGCAACCAGTACGTCCGTCGCGTCTTCAGGCACCCTGGTAGCGCGCCATGGTGAGGCTCGACTGCGCGACCCGGCCGATCGCGCCGTGCTGGTCGTAGAGCACGGTCTCGACCATGGCGAGGCCGTGGGCCTGTGCGACCGTGCGGGCGTCGATGCCGATCCACTCGCCCGCCGGCAGCCGGTGCAGGTTGATGGTGATGTCGGCGTTGATGAAGCCCAGCTGCGGGCTCAGGTAGAGCTGGGCAAAACCGTTGCTGAAATCCGCCACCGTGGCGACGGTGACCAGTGGCGAATTGGCGCTGCCTTCAATCACCGCCAGCGGCAGCCTGACCCAGGCGCAGCCGCGGCCGCTGCCCATGTCGAGGGCGACCGGTTTGATGCCGATCAAGGTGTGCAGACCGTGGGCCGAGCGAATCACTGCCGTGCTGCTCTGACCGGCCACGCCGGTCACCGCCGGTTGCTCCAGTGCCGCGCGCATGGCCGGCGGCGGCGCCGACTCCAGCCGCGCGTGCGCGGGCACTTCGATAGCGTTTTTCTGCAACACCAGCCCGCTGCTGCGGCAGATTTCCTCGCCATCATGGTACAGCGACGACGCCAGTAGTTTGATGCGCTTGCCATCGCGGATGATGCTCGACCGCACCTCCAGCGGCGCCATCGGCACCGGCCGGAACAGGTCCACGGTGAAGCGCACCAACTGCATCCGCTCCGCTGGAAACTGTTGCTCCATGACCGCTGCCATCAGTCCCGCCGGCGCACCGCCGTGGAGGGTTATCGGCCCCCAGGGGCTCGCCGCGCTGGTAGTGGGCAGATAAAAACCAGGGCGATTCGGATCGCGGGTGAACAGCGGCAGCATCGGGGTATTCCACAGGACAGACTGGACGGCGGCCGGGGAGCGGGGCCGCCGCGTTTTTGCTCGCCAGCATCCGGCGAGTCATTTAAGCTCCGGGCTGACGCGTAAGCTCCGGGCTGACGCGACGTCACCGCAGTTTAAATGAACCTGTATCAATGACAAACCATGCCCGCACCGGCGCCAGCGCCGGCGCGCGCCACATCGGGAGGAGATAATGAAACCAACAGCACTCGTCGTCGGCGGCACCGGACCCACCGGGCCCTTCATCGTCAACGGCCTGATCGAACGCGGCTACGAAGTCACCATCTTTCACCGCGGCACCCACGAGATTCCCGAAATCCCGCCCGCAGTGGAGCACCTGCACGGTGACCCGCACTTCCTCGAAACCATCGAGGAAACCCTGGGCAAGCGCACCTTCGACATCGCCGTGGTCACCTACGGCCGCATTCGCCTGCTGGCCCAGGCCTTGGTGGGCCGAGTCGGCCGTTTTGTCAGCGTCGGCGGCGTCGCCAGCTACCGCGGCTACATGGACCCTCGCGCGCTGTTTCCCACCGGCACCGCATCGCCCATCGGCGAGGACGCGCCCGTGGTCGACAGCGAGCAGGAGCATCGCTTTTCGTACCTGATCGCGCAGACCGAGCAGGCCGTGCTCGACCACCACCCGACCGCCGCCCACTTCCGCTACCCCCACGTCTACGGCCCGCACCAGTTGGTGCCGCGGGAGTGGAGCATCCTGCGTCGCATCATCGACAAAAGACCCTTCATCGTCGTGCCCGAGGACGGCCTGACGCTATCGACCCACGGCTACGCCGGCAACCTTGGCCACGCCGTGCTGCTGGCGGTGGATCAGCCGCGGGCGTCCGCCGGGCAGATCTACAACTGCGGCGACGAGCAACAATTGACGCTGAGCCAGATCATCGAGGTGATGTGCAAAAAAATGGGCCACGACATGGAGATTGTCGGCATGCCGCACCGCATCGCCCACCCGTCGCGGCCGTACGCCGCCGGCGGCGGCACGCCGCACCACCGCCTGGTGGATCTGCAGAAAATCAAAACCCAGCTCGGCTACCGCGATCCCTGGCCGGTGGTGGAAGCCCTGGGACTGACCACCGACTGGCTGCTCGCCCACCGGCCCGAGCCCGGCGGCGATCTGGAGCAGCGCCTGCAGGATCCCTTCGACTACAGCGCCGAGGATCGCCTGGTCGGTGCCTGGCGCGAGAGCCTCGACGCCCTTGCCAAGATTCCGTTCACCGTGGCGACCTCGCGGCCCCACCCCTACGCCCACCCGAAAAAGCCGGGCGAGAAGGATCACCGCAATCGCTGAGAACGCATTCAGCCGATTTAGTGGTAGCCCGGCCGGCCTCTCTTCGCAGCGGCGGGCGGCTGGGCTACAGTGACCCTACCGCGCGCCAAACCTGCGCTGAAATAACAGCACCAGACGTTAAGAGCCGGACCGATCAACGACAGGGAGTGCAAACCACTTTGGACCAGGCCACCCACAACAAGATCGTCTCCTTCATCTGGGGCATCGCCGACGATGTGCTGCGCGACCTGTTCAAGCGCGGCAAATATCCCGATGTCATCCTGCCCATGTGCGTCATTCGCCGCATGGACGCGGTGCTGGAGCCAACCAAGCAGGCGGTGCGCGACACCAAAACGATGCTGGATGACGCGCAGATCACCGAACAGCGCGCCGCGCTCTGCGCTGCCGCCGGGCAGGCTTTCTACAACACTTCACGCTTTACCCTGCGCGATCTGAAATCCCGTGGCAGTCAGCAGCAGCTTCTCGCTGATTTTGAAGACTACCTGAACGGCTTCTCGCCCAACGTGCAGGACATCCTCGACAACTTCAAATTCCGCAATCAGCTGCATACGCTGTCGCGCTCCGACTCACTCGGCACGCTGATCAGCAAATTCCTCGACCCCGGCATCGACCTGTCGCCGGCCGGCATCGACAACCATTCGATGGGTACGGTGTTCGAGGAGCTGGTGCGCAAGTTCAACGAGGACAACAACGAGGAAGCCGGCGAGCACTGGACACCGCGCGACGCCGTGCGGCTGATGGCGAACCTGGTGTTCCTGCCCATCGAGACCCAGATCAAGTCCGGCACCTACCTGCTGTACGACTGTGCCTGCGGCACCGGCGGCATGCTCACCGTGGCCGAGGAAACCCTCACCGCCATCGCCGCAAAACGCGGCCAGCAGGTCAGAAGCCTGCTCTATGGCCAGGAGATCAACCCCGAGACCTACGCCGTCTGCAAGGCCGACATGCTGCTCAAGGGCGAGGGCGAGAACGCCGACCACATCGTCGGCGGCGCCGAGTGGTCCACGCTGGCGCACGACGCCTTCCCGGCGCGGGAATTCGATTTCATGCTCGCCAATCCGCCCTATGGCAAGAGCTGGAAGAAAGATCTGGAGGCCATGGGCGGCAAGGACGGCATGCGCGACCCGCGCTTCAGGGTGATGCACAACGGCGAGGAGCTGTCGCTGGTCACCCGCTCCAGCGATGGCCAGATGCTGTTCCTCGCCAATATGGCGGCGAAGATGAACGGCAAGTCGGCGCTGGGCAGCCGCATCGCCGAGGTCCACAACGGCAGCTCGCTGTTCACCGGCGACGCCGGCCAGGGCGAGAGCAACATCCGCCGCTGGCTGATCGAAAACGACTGGCTGGAGGCCATCGTCGCGCTGCCGCTCAATCTTTTCTACAACACCGGCATCGCCACCTACATCTGGGTGCTGAGCAACCGCAAGCCCGCGCACCGTAAAGGCCAGGTGCAACTGATCGACGCCAGCCAGTGGTTCAAGCCGCTGCGCAAGAACCTGGGCAAGAAAAACTGCGAACTCTCGCCCGAGGACATCGAGCGCATCAGCCAAACCTTCCTCGATTTCGGGGAAACGCCCGAATCGAAAATCTTCCCGAACCAAGCCTTCGGCTACTGGAAGGTCACCGTCGAGCGCCCCCTGCGGCTGCACAGCCGCCTCACGCTACAGGCCATCGAGACCTTGCGCTTTGCCTCCGGCGATGAAGACATCCGCGCCACGCTGTATGACGAGTTTGGCGACGAGCTGTTCACGCGCTTCACCAAGGTCGCGGACACACTGGAACAGCGCCTGGCCGATTGGGGCGGCGAGGAGGACGACGGCGACGACGAAGACAACGGCAGCGCCCGCAAGGGCCTGCCCGAGAAAAAGAAAAAGAAACTACTCGACGCCAAAACCTGGGAGCGCGATGGCCGCCTGGTCGAAGCGGCCACCAAGCTGCGTGAAGTGCTGGGCGATGCATTGTTCAAGGACCACAACGATTTTCGCGACCGGGTAGACGCCGCGCTCAAGCAGGCCGACATCAAGCTCCCCGCCGTCGACCTGAAGCAGCTACTCAAGGCCGTGAGCTGGCGCGACGAAACCGCGCCGCCCGTTATCGCCAGGGTGCACAAGCCCGGTAGGGCCGTGGCCGAGCCCTTGCACGGCTTGTTCCTGCTCCCCTCTCCCCCGAGCGGGAGAGGGGCCGGGGGAGAGGGTTTGGTGGTCGAATACGAGCCCGATGCCGACCTGCGCGACACCGAGCAGGTGCCGCTGCTGGAAGACGGCGGCCCCGACAACGATGGCATAGCCGCCTTCATCCGCCGCGAAGTGCTGCCCTACACCGCCGATGCCTGGATCAAGCAGGACGCCACCAAGATCGGCTACGAGATCAGCTTCACCCGCCACTTCTACCAGCCGCAACCGCTGCGCACGCTGGAGGAAATCGCCGCCGACATCCTCGCCATCGAGCGGGAGGCCGAGGGACTGCTGAGCGAAATCATCGGTCTCGAAGAACGGGATAGCTGAGTGGAACGACTCTTCGTCAGCAGCGTGCAGAAGGAATTCGCCGAGGAGCGGCGGGCGATCCGCGATTTCGTCGAAGGCGACGCCCTGCTGCGGCGCTTCTTCGCGGTCTTTCTGTTCGAGGACCTGCCGGCCCGCGACCTGCGCGCCGACCAGGCTTACCTGGCCGAGCTCGATCGCAGCGACCTCTATCTCGGCCTGTTCGGCAACGACTACGGCTTCGAGGA
>JBPPNE010000004.1:0-5735 GCA_051306415.1 Porticoccaceae bacterium | reverse complement strand
ACAGCGTGGGCGACGATGCACGCGATCTTGCAGTCGCCGTCGGCTTCGATGACCGTGTAGGTCGCCCCCAGGCGTTCGAGCACTCCGCCATCCCCACGCAGTCGGCTGAACGTTGCGCTGATCAAGGCCGTGCCTGCGGTCAGTGGTATCACGTGAACTACGTCGACGACGGAATGGGAAAAGCCCCGTTCGATCAATTCGGTCAGGATCCGATCCAGTGTGCGCGTGATATCCGCGCGCGTGTCCAGAACCATCATGCGGTCGGCGAAAATCATCACTGCGGGCTCATGGTAAAAGGCCGCCGCCACAGCGGCATTGCCCTTGCGGAAAGATTCGCAGTAGCGGGTCAGAAAGTCTTCAAGTCGTCTGGTCATTGCTGTCCGCTCGGGTCTGCCGAACCGCGGCATACCATGTCAATTAACGCCAAGCCGCGTTTGGCTATTCCGGCATCAGGGCGTGGAGGACGCCGTCGGTCTCCAGCGCGGTGATTTCAGCGCTGCCCATCGCCAGCACGCCGGCGAGAATATCCCGGTTGTGCTCGCCCAGAAACGGCGCCTCCAGTTCCAGTTCATCGGGAAATCGCGAGAAGCGCAAGGGCATTCCCGGGATCTCGATTTCGCCGAAGCAGCGGTCAGTGACTGTACGCACCACGCGGCGCTCGATAAAGTGCGGGTGCGCCATCGCCTCCGGGACCGAAAGCACGGGGGCGATGGCGAAACGGGCCTCCTCGAATTTTTCCAAAATCACTTCGCGGCTCGGCTGCGCGCGCAGCCAGTCTTCAATGAAATCCACCACCGCCTGATGGTTTTGCATGCGCGCATCATTGGTGGCAAAACGCGGGTCGCTGGCGTACTCCGGTTTGCCCAGAAAGGCGCAAAATTTGTCCCAGTGCACGGGCAGCGTGATGATGCTGTAGTACTCGTTGTCACCCTTGCCTTTGTAGATGCCAAGGGGGTGCAGCATCATATGGTGGTGCCCCGAGCGCTTGGGGGAAAAAGCGCCGCGGCTGGCGCTGTAGGCATGTACGGCCACATCGTGCTGGTGAAAGTAGGAGTCGATCAGGGAGATATCCAGATGCTGGCCCTCCCCCGTACGCTCGCGATGCAGCAGTGCCGCGCTGATCGCGGCGAGGGCGTGGACGCCGGTAGTGGCGTCGCCGATCGCCATCTGCGGGAATAGTGGCGACCCATCCGGGTAGCCAATCAGATCGAGCACGCCGGCATAGGAGGCCGCGATAAAATCATAGCCGGGCTTTGACGACAGCGGCCCGTCCTGCCCGAAACCGGATATCGAACACATGATCATGCCGGGGTTGAGCGCCGCGACTCGCTCGTAGCCGAGCCCCATGCGACCGATGACGCCGGCCGCGTAATTCTCCACCAGGACGTCGCACACGCGCACCAGATCCTCCAGAATCTTGAGCCCGCCCGGTGTTTTGGGATTGACGCAGAGACTTCGCTTGCCGCGGTTTTGCTGGAGAAAACAGGAGCTGCGACCATTTTCGATAATGGGCAGCGCGCGGGTGACATCGCCGTGTGGCGCCAGTTCCACCTTGATGATATCGGCGCCCATCTCGGCCATCAATCGCGTCGTCGTCGGACCGGCGATCACCTGGGTAAAATCGAGAACTCTGTAGCCATCGAGCACATGTGTCGGTTTCATGATCGTTTATTCTGATTATTGACCCTGAGCCCATGGGAACAGCTTGCCGCGGAGATTTCAAGCGCCGCCATTGCGGTCGCCGGGGTGGCCGCTTGCCCCAGCTTGCACTACAGTCATGGAAAGCAGAATCTGTCGCCACACCAGACCCCAAATCGCGAGGTAGCCATGAACGATGCCATCACTCCCTTCACCATCCATGTCGATGATGCTGTGCTCACCGACTTGAAGCGTCGCCTGATCAACACCCGCTGGCCGGAGAAGGAAGCGGTGGACGACTGGTCGCAGGGCATTCCCCTGGCCTATGTTCAGGACGTCTGCCGCTACTGGCTCGAAACCTACGACTGGCGCGCCAGCGAAGTACGCTTGAACCGGTTCAGCCAATTCATCACCAACATCGACGGCCTGGATATCCACTTCATCCACCAGCGCTCGCCGCACAAGGAGGCGGTGCCGCTACTGATCACTCACGGCTGGCCCGGCTCCATCGTCGAGTTTCACAAGGTGATCGAGCCGCTGGTCGACCCCGTCGCTTTCGGTGGCAGCGCCGCCGATGCTTTCCACGTCATCTGTCCCGCGCTGCCCGGCTACGGTTTTTCCGGCAAGCCGACGCGAACGGGTTGGCGTATCGAAAAAATCGCTGAAGCCTGGAATCAGCTGATGCTCCGTCTCGGCTATTCACGCTATTTCGCCCAGGGCGGCGACTGGGGCGCCGCCGTTACCGGCGCGATCGCCATGCAGAATCTCGGCAACTGCCAGGCCATTCACCTCAATATGGCCATCGTCCAGCCCGACCCGGCGACGATGAATGACCTCTCCTCGCTCGAAAAGAGCGCGCTCGCCGGCATGCAACACTATAAAGACGTGGATTCCGGCTACTCTAAACAACAGAGCACCCGGCCGCAGACGGTCGGCTATGGGCTGGTTGATTCACCCAGTGGCCAGGCTGCTTGGATTCTCGAAAAATTCTGGGCCTGGACTGACTGCGATGGCCATCCGGAAAACGTACTGACGCGAGACGAGTTGCTCGACAACATCATGCTGTACTGGTGCACCGCAAGCGCCGCGTCCTCGGCGCGGTTGTATTGGGAGAGCTTCAGCAGTCTGTCGCGGGACGAAATTCTGCTGCCGACCGGGGTCAGTATCTACCCGAAGGAAATTTTTCGTGCCTCCCAGCGCTGGGCCGAACGGCGCTACAAGAAGCTGATCTACTGGAACGAGTTGGACAAGGGCGGGCATTTCGCCGCGTTTGAACGGCCCGAGGTGTTCGTCGATGAGGTGCGCGCCTGCTTTCGCTCCCAGCGTTAAGGAAACGCTGAATAACCTGATTCCGTTCGTGGTGAGCCCTGAGCTCGTCAAACGAGCGAACCCTGGACGGAATCAGGCTACTCAGGGCGCGCTTAACTCTCTGTCTACGAGCCTGTGTCTATGAGCCCTAATCCTTGCCATAGCCACGGGGGTAGCGCCAGCCAAAGCCCCAGCGCCAGGGCGTCGGTAGATAGGGTGGGCCACCGACGCGAACGCCGAGATAGTACAGCTTGGCGAGTACGGGGTGTTCCTTGGCAGCCACACACTGACTGAATTCCTGGTCGGCCAGGACGCGCTCATCCGCGCTGCCGCCGAGCCAATAGCGCGCATCGTGCCGATTGCAGCAGCTGGTGAAATTGAAATCCGGCGCCACCGAACAACCATCGGCGATGCAGGCGCGCGGTGGCCGTGGCGAGCCCGTGTGCACGGTGTCGGCGTCATCACAACGGCTATGCTGAGCACAGCCGCTGGCCATTATTAGCGTTAGCGTAATTCCGCAGATCCGCCACGGTAACCGTCGAATGCCTGAGCGGCTGGCGATGCTAAGCGTTGATATCGTGCGCATCAGTTGGCGTAGCTGCACACGCGCTCGTTCTCGTCGGTACCGAAGTTCTGTGCATGAGACCCGCCGCTCAAAATGGTTTTGATGGCGTCGAGACAGGTGTTTTTCGAGGTTAGCAACCGATCAACGGCCGTGTCGATATGCGGCGTATCGCTGTCGCTGATTTTAAAGTTGGTGGGGATATTGTTGACTCCCTCCTGCAAGGTCTCGTCCTTGATGTCGGCGAATTGAAGGTGATAGAAAATCGCCTGGGATTTTCTCGCGCTATCCTCACCATAAAGTTCAGCAAAGCGCTTTTTGAAATGTCGCAGGGTCTGTTTGCGGTTGGCGGACAGCAGGCTGTCGGTCGCATCCAGAAAGTTGCTGTCAACAATGAAATCGGAAAACTTGCGGGAGTCCGCCTTGCTGCTATCAACACCGCTCTTGCCGGTGTAGGCGTCGATCAAAACCACAACGACGCGCTGCGGAATTCCGCTTCGTTGACGCCGGGATCCATCCTGGGGTGCGCTGTTGGTACAGGGGCTTTTATCGGTTTTGTCGGCGGGAATCCGGTGTTCCATGGCATCGAACATCCGGCATACACCGGATAAACCGAGATTGTCCGCATTGCCGCCATCGAAAAGATGCAGGTAATTGTTCCGGTCGAAATTCTTCAGTGTCATGTAGTTGAACACGGCGGGAAAAGTGGCAGTGCCCATGACCGCGCGGGCGAGGTCGTAGTCGTTGACATCGGATCTAAGGGCGGAAAAGTCCTCCGCGGTGAAGGTGAACAGCTCGCCAAAGGCGTCACTGGTGCCATTGGTTGCGTTGAGGATCAGGTAGGGCCGGTTGGGGAGCAGGTCGCCAATTTTCAGATCCTGTCCGGCGGGGCGGGTGTCGTACAGGTTGTCGGCAAAGGTTTGCGCCATGATGTCGGTGCGGTCAAACGACGTGAACCAGAACTTGCCGATGTTGGTGGGCCAGTACCAGTTGCCGAACCAGCGATTGATGTAGTTTCGGGCCATCAGCTCCTTGACGGTCTTTTCGTTCCACTCCCGACCGTAGTCCTTGTAAACACCGGCGCCCCGGCAGGTACGTGCATCGGTTGAAATGCCGTAGTAAGCCGCTGGCAGTGACCCGCCCGATACCGAGGAGATCGCATCGACCTCACACAGCATGTCCAGATCGGCAAATACCTGTTGCAGCCGTAGCATCACGCTCGCCGACCAGTAGGCCGCCCGGCTGCCACCACCCGACAGCGCGAGCACAAACAGAGTGTCGTCGCGCCCGCGGTCCGCCGTCACGTGCAGGGTCGCGCGACTGGGCTCGATCACCGGATCCTTGCGCTCGACATTGGTGTGCGAGAACTGCGAGCAGGCGGACAGCAGCAGGGCGAGCCCGGCGATGGCGATTCCGGCTTTCACAGAGAGCCTCCTTGCGGTAGCTATTGTTGGCGCCAATGACGCTCGACTGGGAGCATTCTCCAGCTTCTGGATGTTATGCGGATTGTGTCGTGGAGGGCAAGCCAGCGATGAGCGAAGAAAAATCCAGCGGTTCGTGGTGGCAGACCATTCCCGGTGTTTTGACCGCGGCGGCAACGGTCATTGTCGCCTTGACCGGTTTGCTCGGCACGCTTCACCAGAGCGGCCTGCTCGGCGCCAGTGATCCCAAGGAAAGTCCGCATCAAGTGGAGGCTCCGCCCGGCCCGAGCCCGGCGCCGCCAGTGTCGCCGACGGAAAACACGCGCGCTAAAATCGAGTCGGTGTCGGTACCGGCTTCGACGGCTGTGGTGCCGCCACGGCCGGACAGTTCAACGCCCGCCGCGGCGGCCGCTACCGCGGAATGGCTGACGGCGGATGTACAAAAAGCAGGAATTCAAAAAGCGGGGGCAGCAGGGCTTTTACCCACGCGAAGTTGAGGGGAAATGCGCGGGTAGCGACTTAATGTTTCGCGCCGATTGGAAGCGCCGTCCTCCTGAAACCGCTTTTGCTTCGTTTCGCAATATGACCCAGGACGGCTTTAAGGCAAAAAGCGACAAACTGGGCGCTACCGGCTACACGCTGGAATCGGTCAACAACTTCAAGGACTGTGAGGGAGTGGACCGCTATCAGGCGACCTGGGTCAAACGCTGACCCCGAGTCTCCGCTGGGCTGAAATGGGCGGGCAGTGGCACTGGATGAGCCGAGTGAGCAGCGGTAATGAGTGCTGGCGGCAACCGTTGTCGCCG
>JBPPNE010000003.1:0-2823 GCA_051306415.1 Porticoccaceae bacterium | reverse complement strand
CGCGGTGGACGCGTGCCGAGTCCGGCAATGGTGATGCGCAGGGTTGCGGGCGAAGTCGCGGACAGGAAGTGTTCTACCGTGTCCCCGGCGATGGGCGCGAGGTTGGCCACGCTGACCCGCAGGCGGGCGGTCCCCGCATCCGGTGTCTGGCAGTCGCGGGCGTTACTGAAGTAGGTGCAGGGTATCGAATACAGCCAGCCGCCGATGGTGAGCACCACCGGGTTGCGATTGAAGGTGTGCAGCACCCCAAAGCCCATGCCCGGATAGCGCTGATCGGCGAGGGCGTCCTCCGGCGATAGCCGCGCCGGCGGTGTGCCTTTGAACATGCGCGCGGCATAATAGAGCTTGCGCCAGCGACTCTCTTGCACGGAGGCCTGCACGGAAGCCTGCACGAAGGCGTCGTCTTCGCTGACAAAGCCGCAGGTCACCAGTATCCATTGGGTGCCAGCGGCAAAGGCGGCAAAAATCTGCGGGCGTAGAGGGATGTAGGTGACAATGCCGGCAACCAGCAGCACGAGTGCGAAGGCCAGTGATCGCCACCGCTGGGTGACGGCCGTCGGGTTGGCTGCCATCGGGATCAGGGACCGGGCGCTGGGGTCAAGGGTTGGCGGCCGCCAACACAGCCGGAGTTCGCGATGACATTTATCAGGATCAGGCGCGCCATGGCGATTGTTGGCTCGATTGCCGGTGTACTTTTCACCCTAGCACTGGTCGATTACCTGATACAACTGCGCCGCAGCGAGGGCGCGGTACCACCGGGCACCGAGGCGCAGATCGGCGGCGCGTTTTCGCTGCTCGACCAAACCGGCGCCAGCGTCACCGGGCGGAACTACGCTGACCGCTACAAGCTGATATTTTTTGGCTTTACGCACTGCCCGGATGTCTGCCCGACCACGCTGAGTCGGGTCTCCACGGTTTTGCGCGAGCTGGGGCCGCTGGCGGATCGCGTCTATCCCCTGTACATCACCGTGGACCCGGCGCGGGACACCCCCGAGCGGCTGCGCGAGCACGCCAAATCCTTCGACCCCCGCATTGTCTACCTGACCGGCTCCGCCACCGACATCGAGCGTGCGATGACTGCGTGGCGCGCCACGCGGGCGAAATTCGCGGTGGGGGATACCGATTATTCGATGAGCCACAGCGCGGTGCTGTATCTGATGGCGCCCGCTGGCGCCCTGCTGAAATCCTACAGCTGGGACACGCCGCTTGAGGATGTCACGCGTTCGTTGAATGGCTATCTCGCCGCTCCCTAGCTTGAAGGGCGCTAGCTATTGATCCGGCCCGCAAACAGATTGAAGCCGTTCGGGCTGAGCTTGTCGAAGCCCTGCGGGCGTGGCTCTTCGACAGGCTCCTAGGAGCCCATGTTGTGCTTGAAGCGCCAGGCCGCGAGCAGATAGAGCACCGCGCCCACGGCGGCCATGCTCAAAGCCGCGGGCCAAAGTTCGGCGATGCCGGCGCCTTTGAGGAAAATGCCCATGCAGATCTCCATGAAATACTTCACCGGGCTGATGTAGGTGATCGGCTGGATATAGGCCGGCATCGAATCGATCGGCGTCATCACACCGGACAGGAACAGCACCGGGAACAGCCCGAAGAAACACAGCAACAGGGCCTGTTGCAGGGTGCGGGTGATGGAGGCGATGAGTACGCCAATGGCGATGGCGCTGATCAGGAAGATGGAGGCCAGCGCGAGAAACAACAGCAGGCTGCCACGCATCGGCACGCCGAACCACCAGATGATGAACAGGCTGGGGAAAAAGGCGATCAACCCGACGGCCAGCGTTGGGATGGTCTTGGCGAGGAAGATTTCCCACACCTGGGTCGGCGTCACCATCAACTGGTCGATGGTGCCGATTTCTTTTTCACGGGTAATCGAGGCCGCCGAGTGAATGGTGCCGACCATCAGGATCGCGGCGACGATCATCGACAGCACGACGAAGGATTCCAGGGTCTGGTTGCGGTTGTACCAGATGCGCACGACCGGGCGCACCGCCACCGCGACGCCGGTTTCATGGCTGATTTCGGCTTCGAACAGACGCATGATCTCCGCCGTGTAGTCCTTCGCCAGCGCCGCCGCGTTGGAGTTGGTGCCATCCAGCAGGACCTGAATCTGCGGATTCCTGCCGCGCGCGATATCCTGTTCAAACTGGTTCGGGATCACCAGCAGATAGCTGACCTTGCCGCTGCGCATCCAGCTCTCCGCCTCCTCCTGATTCTTCGCCGCGCCGAAGATTTCGAAGGCTTCGGAGAGTTCGAATTTGTCGACCAGATTGCGGCTGATCACGCTGTGGTCGTGGTCGATCACCGCCACCGGCAGATCGCGCACCTCGAAGGTCATCGCATAGCCGCAGATCAGCACTTCGAGGGTGTACATCCAGAAGATCACCGCGAGGATGGTCTTGTCGCGGGCGAACTGGATGACGTCCTTCAAAATCAAACTCTTGATCCGGCTCCACATAATCTTGTCCTCTCCAAGCGTCTGCGATTGAGTATGCTGTCGCCCCCCGAGTTAGGGCAAGCGGAGATTTAGGCAACTTTCTTCTTGAAGATCGCGACGGCACTGAAGAATACGATCAGCGTATAGGCGGTCATCAACATCAGTGGTTCCACCATCTCCGTCGGCCCGGCGCCCTTGAGAATGATGCCCCGCGAGACGTCGACAAAATAGCGCGCGGGAAAAATATAAGTATAAAGCTGCACCGGCTCGGCCATCGCATAGATCGGGAACACGAATCCCGAAAACAGCATCGACGGCATCATGGTCACCACCAGCGCCAGCAGCACGGCGAGGAGCTGGCTGGTGGTGATGGTCGAGATCAACAG
>JBPPNE010000002.1:0-49588 GCA_051306415.1 Porticoccaceae bacterium | reverse complement strand
TGCCACACCGAGCAGGTGCCGAGGGGATCCCAGTTGATCTGGGCGTCCATGTGGGTGTGGCCGTCGATAAAGCCCGGCGACACGATCTGACCGGTCGCATCAATGACCTGCTTGGCGTCATCGCGGATGCGGCCGATATGGGTGATCTTGCCGTCCTTGATGCCGACGTCGGCGCGAAAGCGCGGCAGGCCGGAGCCGTCTATTACCGTTCCGTTTTTGATTACTATGTCGTAAGTCATCACATTTTCTCCCGATGCCGCTGTTGGCACCTGTTATTTACAAATCGTTTACCCGGGCTCTCTGAATCTGATTTCTCTGATCTGCCTTTTTCTAAATGATGTCCCCGCATCGCCCCGTCGCTCTCGGACTACGCCAAGTCGCCGGCCACCGGTTCTGGCTGGCCATGGCAGATGGGGTCGAAGGTGTTGACCCAGAGCATAGAGCAGGCGGGCGGCAATATCCAGCCGTTTACCCACACCCGGTTTTTGCCGCCGCTACTCCACCGTCACCGATTTGGCGAGGTTGCGCGGCTGATCGACATCCGTACCCCGGAGCACGGCCACATGGTAGGCAAGCAGCTGCAGCGGCAGGGTATAGGCAATCGGCTCCAGGCTTTTCGGCACGTGGGGGAGACACAGGAGCGTGACGCCCTCCTGGTTGTGAAAGCCGGCGTCGCGATCGGCGAAGACGAACAACTGGCCGCCGCGGGCCTGCACTTCATGCAGATTGGATTTGAGTTTTTCGAGCAACTCGTTGTTAGGCGCGACGGCGACCACCGGCATCGACGCATCGACCAGCGCGAGCGGGCCGTGCTTCAACTCGCCCGCCGGGTAGGCCTCGGCGTGGATATAGGAAATCTCCTTGAGCTTTAACGCCCCCTCCATCGCGATGGGGTGCTGGACGCCACGACCGAGAAACAGCGCGTGCTGTTTGTCGGCGAAACATTGAAACGTGGTTTCGATTTCCCGATCCAGGTCGAGAATCTCGGCACAAAGTCCGGGCAGCGCGTGCAGCGCGCCAACCAACTCCGCTTCGCGAGCTTCGTCAATCCGTCCCCGATAACGCCCAAGCGCGATACAAAGTAGTTGCAGGGCAACCAGCTGGGTAGTGAACGCCTTGGTGGAAGCAACGCCGATTTCCTGCCCCGCCTGCGTCATCAGCGCCAGATCCGACTCCCTGACCAAGGCGCTGTTGGCCACATTGCAGATCGCCAGCGTAGCAAGATAGCCGGCCTGGCGGGCGGCGCGTTGGGCCGCCAGGGTATCGGCCGTTTCGCCAGATTGGGAAATGCTGACAAACAGCGTGCGCGCGGGCACGGCGACACGGCGGTAGCGGTACTCGCTGGCCACTTCTACCTGGCAGGGGATATCGGCCCAGTCTTCCAGCCAGTGGCGGGCAACCAGCCCCGCGTGGTAGCTGGTACCACAGGCGACGATGTGGACATTCTCGACCTGCTTGAGAATGGCGGTCGCCGCGCTGCCAAAGGCTTCTGGCAAAACCTTGCTGGCGCTGATCCGGCCCTGTAGCGTGGCCTCGATCACTTTTGGCTGCTCGAAAATTTCCTTGGTCATGTGGTGGCGAAACTGGCCCTTGTCGGCGTAGTCGATGCTGTCGGCAAGCGTCACCACCGGGCGCGTCACCGACCGGCCGGCGCTGTCGAAGATACGAGGCGCACCGAGACCGACTTCCACCAGGTCGCCCTCTTCGAGGTAGACAAACCGATCGGTGACCTGGCGCAGCGCCAGGGGATCGGAGGCGATGAAGTTTTCCTCAATGCCGATGCCGAGCACCAGAGGACTGCCGCTGCGGGCGCCAACCAAGGTCTGCGGTTCGGCTGCCGAAATCACGCCCAACGCATAGGCGCCGTGCAGGCGGGCGACGGTGCGGCGGACGGCATCCAGCAGCGGATCGCCGGTCTGGCAATAGTGGTTGATCAGGTGGGCGACCGTCTCGGTATCCGTTTCAGACAGAAACTCAAAGCCGAGCGCTTGTAGCTCCGCCTTCAGTTCGCGGTAATTTTCAATGATGCCGTTATGGACCACGACGATCTCCCCCGACGTGTGCGGGTGAGCATTCACTTCGTTAGGTTTGCCGTGGGTGGCCCAGCGGGTGTGGGCGATACCGAGATGACCGGGTGCCGGTTCGCGGCTCAGGCTCTGCTCCAGCGCCGCGACCTTGCCCGCGGTACGGCGGGATTGCAGCCGACCGTCGGCATCCAGAATCGCAACACCGGCGGAGTCGTAACCCCGGTATTCGAGGCGTTTCAACCCCTCCAGCAGGATGCTGGCGACATTGCGTTGAGCGGTCGCTCCAACAATTCCACACATGAACCGTTACTCCTGTCCCGGTTTCATCGGCCGCCGCCAGCTGTTCAGGTTGTGCTGTTTGCCACGCGCAACGGCGAGATTGTTCGCCGGAACATCCTTGGTGATGGTCGAGCCGGCGCCCACGGTGGCCCCGCTACCGATGACCACGGGCGCGACCAGCGCGGTGTTGGAACCGATAAAGGCGCCGTCGCCGATGTCGGTAACGTGCTTATTGACGCCATCGTAATTGCAGGTGATGGTGCCGGCGCCAACATTCACACCCGCACCGATGCGGGTGTCGCCGATATAGCTCAGGTGGTTGGCCTTGCTGCCCACGCCAATAACCGCTTTCTTGGTTTCGACAAAGTTGCCAATCCTGACCCCTGCCGCCAGTTGCGTGCCCGGCCGCAGGCGCGCGAAGGGCCCTACTTCGACGCCGGCCGCGATGCTGACCGGCCCCTCGATCACGGTGTGTGCCTTGATGACGACATGGTCGCCAATCACCGCGTCCTTGATGACACAGCATGGGCCGATGACAACATTAGCACCGAGCGTAACGTCGCCCTCGAATACACAGTCAATGTCGATGCGGGTGTCCCAGCCGGTGACCAGCCTGCCACGGCAGTCAAACCGGGCCGGATCGGCCAGGGTGGCCCCTGCCGCCATCAGCTGCTCGGCGAGCCCGCGTTGGTAGTGGCGTTCGAGGTGAGCCAGTTGCGCGCGGGTGTTGACGCCCTCGACCTCTTCGGCACAGCTCGGCTGGAAGCCTTGAACCCGCCCACCGTCGCGGCGGGCGAGGCCGATGATGTCGGTCAGGTAGTACTCGCCATGGGCGTTGTTAGCTTCGATCTGCGGCAACCATCGTTTGAGGTCGGCGCTCCTGAGCGCGATGACCCCGGTGTTCACCTCCTTGATTGCGAGCTGTGCGGCGCTCGCGTCCCTGTGCTCAACGATGGCGATAACCTCGCCGTCCCCATTGCGCAGAATGCGCCCGTAGCCCGCGGTATCAGCCGGCTCAACGGTGAGCAGCGCCAATCGCCGCTCGCCGACGGCGGCCAGCATCCGGGTCAGAGTGTCCTGGCCGATCAAAGGCACATCGCCGTACAAAATGAGCACAGCGCCGTCGTCGTCGATGTGCGGTGCGGCCTGAGCAACAGCGTGGGCAGTGCCTTTTTGCTCGGACTGCTCGACCCAGGTGATTCGGTAGTTGGAGAAAGCTTTCCTGGTCTGCTCGGCACCGTGGCCAACAACGACGCTGATGCGTGCGTCAGCAATTGCCGCGGCAGTGGCAATGACATGAGCGAGAAGTGGTTTGCCTCCCAGCGGGTGCAATACCTTCGGCAGCTGCGAACACATACGCGTGCCCTTGCCAGCGGCGAGGATGACAATGTCGATAGCCATATCAGTTAACTCTCCTATCCATTGGCAGACGGGCTCCAGAGCATACTGAGCACCTCCTCCGTACTTGCCCAGTGTACTTTCGTCGGCTGTTCCACCAAAGCACTTTTGGTTTGGCGTTTGCGCCGCCATGACGTCGCGCGACTGCGGAAACCTTGGCGGCGATAACGTAGCGGCAATAAAAAAGGTAGCTTCCGCTACCTTTTTTTGCGTCGAAAGCTCCCTCGAATTAACGGATGTGGGCGGCTCGTTTGCGCAGCTCTTCAATCGTGCGCAACTGGGCGGTCGCTTCGGCGAGACGTGCAGCCGCGCGCGAGTAATCCACTTCGCTGCTCTGGTTTTTCATGTCGCTTTCGGCCTGCTTCTGCGCTTCCAGTGCCGCCACCTCATCGAGATCCGCTGCACGCAGTGCCGTATCGGCCAGAATCGAGATCAGATTGGGCTGAACTTCGAGATAGCCACCGGAAAGATAGAAGACCTCTTCTTCGCCACCCTGCTTGATCAGCCGAATCGGCCCCGGTTTGAGTCCGGTGAGCAACGGCGTATGCCCGAAAGTAATGCCCAGCTCTCCGAGCGAGCCGGCGGCGATCACCATCTCGACCAGCCCTGAAAACAGGGCTTCTTCCGCGCTTACGATGTCACAGTGGACGGTCATCGCCATACTCTATATCTCTGGTGTTGACTATGCTCAACCCAAGCCGTCAATCAGGCCTCGGCTTTACGGTTTTTTTCCACCGCTTCTTCAATAGAGCCCACCATGTAGAACGCCTGTTCGGGCAGATCGTCGTAGTCGCCGTCGAGAATACCCTTGAAGCCCTGGATGGTATCCTTCATCGGCACGTATTTACCGGAACTGCCGGTGAAGACTTCGGCCACGAAGAAGGGCTGGGACAGGAAGCGCTGGATTTTGCGGGCGCGGGCGACCACCAGCTTGTCGTCTTCCGACAGCTCATCCATACCGAGGATCGCAATAATGTCCCTGAGCTCCTTGTAACGCTGCAACACCGATTGCACGCCGCGGGCGACATCGTAGTGCTCCTGGCCGATGACCAGCGGATCGAGCAGCCGCGAGGTGGAGTCGAGGGGATCCACCGCCGGATAAATACCGAGCTCGGCGATCTGCCGCGACAGTACCAGCGTTGCATCCAAATGCGCGAAGGTGGTGGCCGGCGAGGGGTCAGTCAAGTCATCGGCGGGAACATACACCGCCTGGAAAGAGGTGATCGAGCCGGTCTTGGTGGAGGTAATACGTTCCTGCAGCACGCCCATTTCTTCCGCCAGCGTCGGCTGGTAACCCACCGCCGACGGCATGCGGCCGAGCAGCGCGGACACCTCGGTACCGGCCAGCGTGTAGCGGTAGATGTTGTCCACGAACATCAGCACGTCACGGCCCTCGTCGCGAAAATACTCCGCCATGGTCAGTCCGGTCAATGCGACGCGGAGACGGTTGCCCGGCGGCTCGTTCATCTGGCCGTACACCAAGGCCACCTTGTCGAGTACGCTGGACTCTTTCATTTCGTGATAGAAGTCGTTGCCTTCGCGGGTGCGCTCACCCACCCCGGCGAACACGGAAAAGCCCGAGTGCTCCATCGCGATGTTGCGGATCAGCTCCATCAGGGTCACCGTTTTGCCCACTCCCGCACCACCAAACAGGCCGATCTTGCCGCCCTTGGCGATCGGCATGATCAGGTCGATAACCTTGATCCCGGTTTCGAGCAGCTCGATAGCCGACGACTGCTCGGCGTAAAGCGGCGCCTTGCGATGAATCGGCATGTATTTTTCGGCTTGCACCGGGCCGGCCTGATCAATCGGCTTGCCAAGCACGTCCATGATCCGACCGAGGGTGCCCTGGCCGACCGGAACCGAGATCGCGGTGCCGGTATTGGTGACGCCGAGACCACGGCTGAGCCCTTCGGAGGAACCCATCGCAATAGTACGCACGACGCCGTCACCGAGCTGCTGCTGGACTTCAAGGGTCAACCCCTTGTCGGCAACCATCAGTGCATCATAAATGTTGGGCACCTGATCCCGTGGAAATTCCACGTCGATCACCGCGCCAATGATTTGCACGATACGTCCACTACTCATTTCCGGTTCCTCTTCGCTTGCGTCTAAACGCAGTGTTCTGTGTGGCAGCTGTAGTGCTGATTCAGGGCGCCGTTAAACGGCCGCCGCACCACTGACGATTTCGGACAACTCTTGGGTAATCGCCGCTTGCCGGGCCTTGTTGTAGAGCAGTTCGAGCTCTTCGATCAGGGTGCCGGCGTTGTCGGTGGCATTTTTCATCGCAATCATGCGCGCCGCTTGCTCGCTGGCTTTGTTCTCGACGACGCCCTGGTAAACCTGGGACTCGATGTAGCGGGTCAGCAAGCCATTCAGCAGCTCCTTGGCATCGGGTTCATAAATATAGTCCCAGTGATGCTTGAGGCGCCGGT
The DNA here is from genome assembly GCA_051306415.1 of Porticoccaceae bacterium. Lineage (GTDB taxonomy): Bacteria > Pseudomonadota > Gammaproteobacteria > Pseudomonadales > Porticoccaceae > CBDDRG01. Next base: position 43,449 of record JBPPNE010000002.1, on the reverse strand, counting down.
CGTCCACCGCCTGCAGGGGTAGCAGCTGTTCAACTTCCGCACGTTGAGTCATAGTATTGACGAAGGTGTTGCTGACCAGGAACAAACGATCCAGCTTGCCCTCGTCGAAGGCGTCCAGCATGACTTTGACGCTACCGATCAGATCGGCCACTGCCGGCTGATCACCCCGGTCGCGCACGGTGGCAACGACACGGCCGCCGACATTGCCAAAAAACGCTGCGGCCTTGCCACCGATAGTGCAGATATCTATCTCCGTGCCGCGGTTTTGCCACTCGCGCATGGCCCGGATCGCTGCCTTGAACAGATTGATGTTAAGACCGCCACAGAGGCCTCGATCGGTGGATACGATGATAAAGCCGACCCGCTTTGCGTCACGCTCTTGCAGATAGGGGTGACGGTATTCGGCGGATGAGTTGGCAATATGACCGATAACCTGGCGAATGCGCTGAGCATAGGGTTTGCCGAGCGCCATGCGCTCCTGGGCGCGGCGCATCTTGCTGGCAGCCACCATTTCCATCGCACTGGTGATTTTCTGCGTGCTTTTGACGCTGTTAATCTTGGTTTTGACTTCTTTGCCAACGGCCATACGTCGTCTACCTGCTGCCTTTCATTCGCTGTGGACTGCAACACATCCCTCGATTACCAGGTCTGGCTGGCGACAAACTTGTCCAACGCGGCCTTGAAGCTGGCGGTAATATCGTTGTTCCAATCGCCCGCCTCGTTGACCTTGGCCATCAACTCCGAATGCTCGGCTTTCATGTAGGACAGCAGCGCCGCTTCGAAATCGCCGATCTTGTTGACCTCTACCGTGCGCAGATAACCTTCGTTGGCCGCATAGAGCACAACGCCCATTTCCGCCACGCTCTTGGGCGAATACTGCTTCTGCTTCATCAACTCGGTGACCCGCTGGCCGTGTTCGAGTTGTTGGCGCGTCGCGTCATCCAGATCGGAGGCAAACTGGGAAAATGCCGCCAGCTCCCGATACTGGGCCAACGCCAGGCGAATACCGCCACCGAGCTTCTTGATAATCTTCGTCTGTGCTGCACCGCCGACGCGGGAAACTGACAGACCCGCGTTCATCGCCGGACGAATACCCGCGTTAAACAAGTTAGTCTCGACGAAAATCTGGCCGTCAGTAATCGAAATCACATTGGTCGGCACGAACGCGGAGACGTCGCCGGCCTGGGTCTCGATAATCGGAATGGCGGTGAGTGAGCCGGTTTTGCCCTTGACTTCGCCCTTGGTGAAGGCTTCCACGTAGTCGGCGTTGACGCGAGCCGCGCGCTCCAGCAAGCGGGAGTGCAGATAAAAGACATCGCCGGGATAAGCCTCCCGACCTGGCGGACGCCGCAGCAGCAAAGAAATCTGCCGATAAGCCCAAGCCTGCTTGGTGAGATCGTCGTAGACAATCAGCGCATCCTGGCCACGGTCACGATAGTACTCACCGATGGTGCAGCCGGTGTAGGGCGCCAGAAACTGCATCGCCGCTGGATCCGAGGCCGTTGCCGCAACGACGACGGTGTGCCCCATGGCACCGTGTTCTTCCAGTTTGCGAACCAGGTTGGCAACCGTGGAGCTCTTCTGCCCAATAGCGACATAAACGCACTTAACGCCGGTGCCTTTCTGGTTGATGATGGCGTCGATGGCGATCGCGGTTTTGCCCACCTGGCGATCACCGATAATCAGTTCGCGCTGGCCGCGGCCGATGGGCACCATGGCATCAATCGCCTTCAACCCGGTCTGCACCGGCTGATCGACGGATTTCCGCTCGATAACGCCGGGCGCCACTTTTTCGATGGCGTCGCTAAGCTTGGCGTTGATCGGGCCCTTGCCGTCGATCGGATTGCCGAGGGCGTCGACGACGCGACCTTCCAGTTCCGGCCCGATCGGCACTTCAAGGATACGACCGGTACAGCGGGCTTTGCGGCCTTCGGCGAGCTGCTGGTAGTCGCCCAGCACCACCGCGCCGACGGAGTCGCGCTCCAGGTTCAACGCCATGCCGTAGAGGCCGCCGTCGAACTCGATCATTTCACCGTACATCACTTCGGCAAGACCGTGAATGCGCACGATCCCGTCGGAAACAGAAACGATGGTCCCCTCGTTGCGGGCCTCGGTGGCGACCTCCAGGCGCTCAATGCGCTGACGGATAATTTCACTGATTTCGGAAGGGTTCAGTTGCTGCATTCTCGATTCCTCGATCCAACGTATTCAACGCTTGTGTTCGACGGCCAACAGCGCCCAACACGCACAAGATATTCTGTCGCAGGCCTCAGGCCTGCAGAGCTTCGGCCAGCTTGGCCAAGCGGCCGCGCACCGACCCATCGATAACGGTATCTCCCGCTCGAATCACTGCACCACCCAGCAGGGTTTTATCCACCGACACGTCGATTTTGACATCGCGCTGCAAGCGGGCTTTTAGCGCCTGCTCCAGTTTTTCGAGCTGGGCGGGATCCATCGCCGTGGCCGCTATCAACTCCACGTTGACCGTCTTCTCCAGATTGGCCTTGAGGCTTTCGAATTGCTGCTGGATCTGGGGAAGCAGGGCCAGGCGACGGTTTTCAGCCAGGGTACGGACAAAATTCGCGCCCTGAGCATCCAGTACATCACCGCACAAAGCGACCAGCTGGTCAGCCTTGCTATTCGATGTCAGATTGGGGGTTTCCAACAGGCCGATGACGCGGGGTTCCTTCGCCAGCTCGGCGAGCAGACCCAGCGCTGCGGACCACCGCGGCAGCGCCGCCGCAGCGACGGCGCATTCGAACGCCGCTTTCGCGTAGGGTCGTGCGATGGTGCTTAGTTCCGCCATGGGGGTTGCCTACAATTGGGCCGCGAGTTCATCGACGAGGTCGCGGCTCACACTGTCGTCAATCGCGCGAGCCAGGATTCGCTCGGCACCGGCAAGCGCCAGTGTAGCCACCTTGCCGCGCAACTCTTCGCGCGCGCGGTTCACTTCCTGCTCGATCTCGGCGTTGGCGGCGACGATCAACCGCTCGCCCTCTTCACGGGCCTTGTCTTTGGATTCTTCGACAATTTGGCTGGCGCGCTTTTTGGCTTCATCAATCAACAGTGCCGCTTGCTGCTTGGCATCACGCAGTTGATCGGTAGCCCGGTTTTGAGCGAGCTCGAGATCGCGCAGCGCCCGATCAGCGGCATCGAGCCCATCGGCTATCTTTTGCTTGCGCTCTTCCATGGCGGCAATGAGCGTAGGCCAGATATATTTCATGCAGAACCATACGAAGATGGCGAACGAAATTACCTGACCAAGGATCGTAGCATTGAGGTTCACGTCACCACCCCTGGGTTAACTGGTTACTGTGACTAACCGGCGGTTTTGGCGAAGATCAAGAAAAGGCCAATACCGACACCGATCATGGGCACCGCATCGACGAGACCCATAACGATGAAGAACTGTGTCCGCAGCATCGGTATCAGCTCTGGCTGACGGGCGCCGCCCTCAAGGAACTTGCCGCCGAGAATACCCACACCAATGGCGGCGCCCACGGCGCCTAGGCCCATCAAAATTGCACCCGCGAGGTAGATCAATGAAATTTCCATTATTGCTCCCGTCTTAGAAGGTCGAACGTTGGTTGACAAAAGAGTTGGTCGATACGCTTAGTGATGATCGTGCGCCATCGCGAGATAGACTATGGTCAGCACCATGAAGATGAAAGCCTGCAGCACGATGATCAAAACGTGGAATATCGCCCAGGGCACCGACAGCATCCACTGCGCCCAGAATGGCAACAACGCGATCAAAATAAAGATCATCTCGCCGGCGTACAGGTTGCCGAACAGCCGCAGTCCCAGTGAAATCGGCTTGGCGATCAAATTGACCACTTCCAGGAAAAGGTTGACCGGTAGACCCCATTTACCGAAAGGATGCAGGGAGAGCTCGGCTGCGAAACCGCCGACGCCCTTCTGTTTAACGCTGTAGAACAACACCAAGGCAAATACGCTTAACGCGAGGCCCATGGTGATGTTTACATCGGTGGAGGGCACCACCTTCATATAGGGAACGCCGAGCAGATGAGCGAGCTGAGGAATGAAGTCGATGGGCACCAGATCCATCATATTCATCAACAACACCCAGACAAAAATGGTCAAGGCGAGGGGCGCAATCAGGCGGTTATGGTGCTGAAACATGCCTTTGACATTTTCGTCGACAAAATCGATGACCATTTCGACCAGATTCTGAAGACCACTGGGTACGCCAGTAGTGGGATTTTTGGCTACCTGGCGAAACAGCACGACAAACAACAACCCTAGGGCAAAGGAAACCCCGAGGGTATCAACATTGAAAGCCCAGAACCCCATTTGCGCGGCTTCTTGCGCAGATTGAGCAATACCCCAGGAACCATCGACGCGCTGACCAAAGGTCAGATTCGTCAGGTGGTGGGATATATATTCCTCTGGGGTCAATGCTTGGGTGGACATCAATGACTTCCGGTCAGGATTCTCGTGGGCGTCTACTTCTATCAGATATCGCCTTTTGCAGCAGCGCGGGCGCTACCCAGTAGGCGCTCTGAACAAGAAAGAGCGTGGCAAACAGTACTAGCGCGTTTCTTTCCTCTCGCAGGGTGGTTGTGGCGCTGAATACTGCCACAAGGCCTATGACAACAATGGCGTACTTGCCAAGCGCTCCGAAATAAAACCGCTTGAGCGCCCTGTTGGCGGAAGCATCCACCGGCGACCCCAGGGTTACTGTGGCGACAAAGAGCGTCGCTACCAAGACAATCAGACCACCGCACAATGCCGCCAAGGCGGCTGGCGCGCCATAGCATATCGCGGCACCCCCGACGGCGAGCCCTGTCGCCATGGCCTGGACACCGACAACCGCCGCCGCCCATCTCCATCCGCTATAGCCCTGGTTCAAGACTAGCCTCGAACGCAGGTTCAGAGCGCCGTGGATTATAGACAGCATGGGATAGCGAAGCAATAGAAGGCACTGTTCGTTAAGCTTTTTGTGATCATCTTCGGGTGTCTGGACTGCGTTGGTTTTCACTGAACGTCTTCTACTTACCGGATGTGGGCGAGGATTCCTTCCAGTTCATCCAGGCTGTTGTAGCGCACTATCAATTTTCCCTTGCCACCAGCGCCATGCTGTATATCAACTGCCGCGCCGATTCGCGTGGACAGGGATTCCACCAACACCTTGATGTCGGCGTCCGCGCCACCGCTCTTGTTCGCTGGTGACACCGTCGGTCTCTGCCATTGACGCACCAGCGCCTCGGTCTGGCGTACCGTCATACCCTTGCCGCTGACCAGACGTGCGGCGTCGATCTGCAGCTTGCCGGTCAAGCCCAGGAGCGCCCGACCGTGGCCCATTTCCAGATCGCCATGCTCCAAGAGGGTGCTGACCTCTGCCTCCAGCCCGGTCAATCGCATCAGATTGGCCACGGTGGCGCGGGGCTTGCCCACCGCTTGGGCGACTTGCTGTTGGGTCAGGCCAAACTCTTCCTGTAGGCGGGTGAGGGCTCGCGCCTCCTCCATGGCGTTGAGATCCTCACGCTGAATATTCTCAATCAGCGCCATGGCGATGACGGCTTGATCCGGCACATCTCTGACCAGAGCGGGAACGGTTGCCAACCCGGCCATCTGTGCTGCCCGCCAGCGTCGCTCGCCGGCGATAATTTCATAGCGATCCACCCCCAGGGGCCGCACGGTGACTGGCTGCATGATGCCTTGCTGGCGGATCGACTCGGCAAGTTCCTCCAGCGCCGCCGGGTGCATATCTCGCCGCGGCTGGTACTTGCCGGGGCGTAGAAACTCCACCGGCAATTCGCGCAGTTTGTCGGTGGTTGTACTAACGCCCGGAGCTCCCACCGCCGACGGCGGGGACACCTCGGCATCCGGATTTAGTCCAAGCAATGCATCAAGGCCTCTACCCAATCCCTTGCGCCGGTTATTCATTTGTTTTTCCTGCGGTTGTCTCAAGCTCCCCGCTGCCGCTTGAGACAGCCGCGGCGGTGACATCACGGCCACGCTGTATCAGTTCAGCGGCCAGACTGAGATAAGCCGTGGCACCCTTGGAATAACGATCATAGGTTAAGACTGGCTGGCCATGGCTCGGTGCTTCGGCAAGGCGGACGTTACGGGGGATAACCGTGCGATAGACGCGATCGCCGAAATAGCGGTGAAGCTGGTTTGACACCTCGTTGGTCAGGCTGCTGCGGGGGTCGTACATGGTTCGCAGAAGGCCCTCAACCCGCAGTTTGGGGTTCAATAATTTGCCGATTCGAGCGATGGTGCCAACCAGGCCTGACAAGCCTTCGAGCGCGTAGTATTCACACTGCATGGGTATTATGACGCCATCGCTGGCTGCCAGAGCGTTGACGGTAAGCATGCTTAGCGCGGGCGGGCAGTCAATGAGGATGTAGTCATAGTTTGGGCGGATTTGTGCGAGCGCGGTATCGAGACGCCGCTCCTTGTTAACTGCGCCCAGCAACTCGACCTCGGCGGCCGTCAGGTCGCTGTTGGCAGGTAACAGGTCATAGCCGTTGGCAACCTTGGTGCAGATAGCATCGGCGATAGCCGTCGTCGTGGCCAGCACGTCGTAAATGGACTGTTCAAGGGTTGCCTTCTCCACCCCGCTACCCATGGTGGCATTGCCCTGGGGATCCATATCCACCAGTAAAACCCGTTTGCCGTAGCTAGCCAGCGCAGCGACAAGATTGACGCTGGTTGTGGTTTTGCCAACGCCGCCCTTTTGGTTAGCGATCGCTAGGGTGCGGGTCAAGGTTCTTCCTTCGGGTGACTTTTCATTACGATCAGGTGTCGCTCGCCCACAAGGCCGGGGATGTGCAGCGGGTGGCCGGCCAAGACCATATATCCTTTTGGCAGCCTGCTCAACTCTTCACTCGGATAGCCCCCTTTCATGGCATAGAAGCACCCGCCGGGTTTGAGTAGGTGATGACACGTCTCGATCATCTTTGACAGAGAGGCGTAGGCCCGGCTGATGACGCCATCGAATCCACTTATGGGCTGGAGGCTTTCCGCGCGGATATGGATTTCACGAACATTCGCCAACTTGAGCTCTGTGCGAACCTGAAACAGAAAGCGGGTTTTCTTGCCGTTGGCATCGATCAGGGTGAAGGTTTTCTCGGGCAGCGCGATGGCTAGCGGGATCCCGGGTAGCCCAGCGCCGCTACCAACATCCACAAAGGCTTCACCGTCGAGGTATGGCGCCACGCTCAGGCTGTCGAGCAGGTGGCGGGTAACCATTTCTTCGCCTTGGGTAACAGCGGTCAGGTTGTATGCCCGGTTCCAGCGCTCCAGCAGCTCGCGGTAGTTCAGAAGCTGATTGATCTGTTGGTCGTCAAGCGGAACACCAAGCGCCGCTAACCCGCCGCGGAGCTGTACTTCCAATCGCTCACGCCTGCCGTTCACCGCCTCATCATACGCAGGTTACGACCGCTGGTGCCGTTTTCTTCAGAAAGATCAACAGCAAGGACAGCGCCGCCGGTGTCACGCCCGGTATTCGCGCCGCCCGGGCAATGGTTTCAGGACGCGCAGCGCTCAATTTTTGCTTGATTTCGTTCGACAGGCCGCTAAGTGATCGATAGTCAAAATCGCTCGGTATCGGTGTGTTCTCCTGGCGACGCATGCGCTCAATATCGGTCTGCTGGCGATCTATGTAGCCAGCATATTTGGCTTCTATTTCTATCTGTTCGGCCGCTTGCGCATCTGCCGCTGGAATCCCGGTGAGCGTGGCAAGGGTGCCAGAATCGAGTTCCGGGCGTTTCAATAAATCAAACAGGCTGTATTCCCGGGTCAAGGGGTTATCGATGAATGCCCGTATTTTTACCGCTTCGTCGCTGTCTGGCTGAATCCAGGTAGTGCGCAGCCGTTGGCGTTCCTGCTCCATGGCCTCCCGCTTAGCGCTGAATGACCGCCAGCGGATATCATCCACCAAACCCAGTTCACGGCCCTTTTCGGTAAGGCGTTGGTCCGCGTTGTCCTCGCGCAGCAGCAGCCGATACTCTGCGCGGCTAGTGAACATTCGATAGGGCTCGCGGGTACCCAGGGTAATCAGATCATCAACCAGCACACCGATATAGGCTTGATCGCGGCGCGGGCACCAGGACTCTTTCCCTTCAACCTGCAACGCCGCGTTTACCCCTGCCAACAAGCCTTGGGCCGCCGCCTCTTCGTAACCGGTGGTGCCATTGATCTGGCCTGCAAAAAACAGCCCGCCGATGTGTTTGGTTTCGAGGGAGTGGCGTAAATCCCGCGGATCGAAAAAATCGTACTCAATGGCATACCCAGGGCGAGTGATATGGGCATTCTCGAAGCCCTTGATGGAGCGCACGAACGCCAGCTGTACGTCGAAGGGCAAGCTAGTGGAAATGCCGTTCGGATACAGTTCGCGGGTATTTAGTCCTTCCGGTTCAATAAATACCTGATGGCCCGCTTTATCCGCAAAACGAACCACCTTGTCTTCGATCGAGGGGCAATAACGCGGGCCCGTGCCTTCGATAATTCCAGTGTACATCGGCGAGCGATCCATGCCGCCACGAATAATCGCGTGGGTGCGTTCGTCGGTGTGAGTAATCCAACAGCAGGTCTGGCGAGGATGCTCCGCTCGGTTGCCGAGAAACGACATCGTCGGCTCAGGCTGGTCACCCCACTGCTCCTGGAGGCCGGTAAAATCGACAGACCGAGCATCAATCCGGGGCGGTGTGCCGGTTTTTAAACGGTCAACTCGAAGCGGCAATTCTCGCAGGCGCTGCGCCAACGCGGTCGAGGGCGGATCGCCAGCGCGGCCACCCGCATAATTTTCCAGCCCAATATGGATTTTGCCCCCCAAAAAAGTCCCGGCAGCCAACACCACTGTGGGAGCAAAAAAACGCTGGCCCATTTGAGTGACGACACCAGCAACCCTCTCCCCGGTAACTATCAGGTCTTCGACCGCCTGCTGAAAAATGACCAGCCTTGGCTGATTCTCCAAGATCTGCCTAATCGCCGCCCGGTAGAGCACGCGATCTGCTTGTGCGCGGGTGGCTCGCACCGCAGGTCCTTTGCGCCGGTTGAGCACGCGAAACTGTATGCCACTACGATCCGTGGCAAGCGCCATTGTGCCCCCCAAAGCATCGATTTCCTTAACTAGATGACTTTTCCCGATACCGCCGATGGCCGGATTGCATGACATCTGACCAAGGGTTTCCACGCTGTGGGTCAGCAGCAGGGTGCGGCAGCCCATTCGAGCTGCCGCTAAACAGGCCTCGGTGCCAGCATGGCCGCCACCGACAACAATGACATCGAAGTGTTCCGGGTAATTCATGGCTCTATGGGGGAAACAAAACGGAGACAAATTATAGGCCTTTTTCCCCAGAAGACACCTGACACCGACCAAGATATCCTCTTTCGCGATAAATTAGCCCTTTCCTTGATAGAGGTATTCTTTAACTTCTCTTAAAAGAAACTTCTTTTGAAAGATAAGACTTTAGTTGTAGTAAATAGAGGGCCACACAGGGTGTAAAACAAGCTTAAGATACTGCCTTTCCTCGCTATTTTCAGCTAGCAACAGGGGGATCTAACCCACAACAGATTGTTCAACGCCTGTGCCTGGAGAAGGGGAAACTTGCTGCGATAGCTCGTTGTTCCGACTTTCATTTAACGACATACCCAGCAATTACACACCCTGTTGAGGTATTACCCACAAGGTATTCCTGCTCGATTTTGGTATTTCAGTTGATCTGTTTGAGCACTGAACAGGAAGTTGCCTTTCTAGGAGCCCATTGCCGCTAGAACCGTTTTTCATTAACATGACCGCCCTTTTTGTATCGACGCTCTTTTCGCGGCGAGAAACGGATATAAGATTATGAAGAGAACCTTTCAACCCAGCGTACTGAAACGTAGCCGAACCCACGGCTTCCGCGCGCGCATGGCTACGAAGAATGGTCGCTTGGTGATAAAGCGTCGTCGTGCCAAAGGACGTAAGCGGTTGGCCGCCTGATCCCGCTTATCGGGAGGTGGGGCTCTCCCTGTGGGTAGGGCTAGCTTTGGTCGCGACAAGCGACTCTTGGCCAGTGCGGAATTCAAAGTTGTTTTTGACAATGCCGTCGTTCGTGTTTCTCACAAACACCTCCTTCTGTTGGCAAAGCCCAATAGTTTGGCCTTTAGCCGAATAGGCCTTGTCGTTGCCAAAAAAAGCATTCGTCGAGCGGTGGCGCGCAATCGGATAAAGCGAGTAGTGCGGGAGACTTTCCGGCAATGGAAAACCGTACCGGTAGCACTCGATATCGTTTTCCTCGCCCGTCGTGGATTGGATGTTTTGCCCGCACAAGCCCAGACTGAAGCGCTTAACCAAAGCTGGCAACGCCTGTCCGAAAAGCGGCAAAAAGTGACGACCTCATGATAAATAAAATGATTATTACGGCAATAAAAGTTTATCAATATGCCTTGAGCCCTTGGTTAGGGCAGAATTGCCGCTTTCACCCGTCCTGTTCGCGCTACGGCATCGAAGCATTGCAGCGGCATGGTGTCCTTAAAGGAGGATTTCTAACACTAAGAAGGCTCTTAAAATGCCAACCTTTTCATTCAGGTGGTTTTGACCCAGTGCCAAAAGCCAAACCACAGACCCACGCACAGCAGAAAACCGAGCTCAACTCATGATGGACTGGCAGCGCAATGTCTTGATTGTCGCCATAGTCGTCGTATTCGGCGTCCTTTTTGTTCGCTGGAATCAGTTTCAGGAAGTTCGCCGAACTGTGATTTCGGACGTCCCGGAGAACACTGTAATTATACCGGCGATCAAAGGAGCCAGCGAGGCAGCCAGCGAGGCTCCCAATACAGATGTTCCGGTGGTAGATCGGGCGCAGAGCCCGCCAGCGGCTGCAACAAGTGGACAATTTCGTCTCATTGCCATTAAAACCGATGTTCTCGATGTATCTATCGATAGCCTGGGTGGTGATATCGTGCGCGTCGCGTTGCCGAAATATCCCCTCGACTTGGACGCCAAGGACAAGCCGTTTGTCATTCTTAATCGCACGGAGAACCATACCTATATTGCCCAGAGCGGTTTGGTGGGCGTCAATGGCACTGACGACGCGAAGGGCCGTCCATTGTTCACTGCAACGGCGGAACAGTATGTGCTTACTGAAGACAGGAATGAGCTCTTGGTCGAATTACATTTTGATCAAGGCAACGTCACCATCACCAAACAGTTCATCTTTCGTCGCGGCGACTACCTGGTTGAGGTGAAGTACGTTGTCGAAAATAATGGCGACACTCCTTGGCGTGCCCATATGTTTGGCCAAATCCAACGGGACGCCTATAACCCCAATCCGCAGTCGGCATTGAGTCCCAATCCGTTTTTGGGTGCGGCGACAACCACGATGGACGCGAACTACAAAAAGATCAATCTCTCCGACCTCGACGAAAACGCATTCAAAAACGAAACCACCGGCGGCTGGGTGGCGATGGTTCAACACTACTTCATCAGCGCCTGGATCCCCGCCAAAGAGCAACAGAACAGCTATCAGTTGCGCAAATTAAACGGCCACGAGATCTATGCGTTGGGTTATACGGGGCCGGAAGTGATCGTTCAGGCAAGAGGAAAAGCCGAACTGAGCGCCGCATTTTATGTGGGCCCGAAAGACCAATACCGTCTCGAAAAAATCGCTCCCTATCTCGATTTGACCATTGATTACGGCTGGTTGTGGTGGGTCGCCAAACCCCTGTTTGCTGGGCTCAACGCGCTTCATACGCTAGTTGGCAATTGGGGCTGGGCGATCGTTCTGCTGACGATTGCGGTTAAGCTGCTGTTTTTCCCACTATCGGCGGCGAGCTACCGATCAATGGCGCGGATGCGAAAAGTGCAGCCGGAGATGGTGCGTTTGCGAGAAGAATGTGGCAGCGACCGCCAAAAACTCTCTCAGGAAATGATGAGTCTGTACAAGCGCGAGAAAGTCAATCCGATGGGCGGATGCCTACCGATGCTGATCCAGATGCCGGTCTTCATTGCGCTTTACTGGGTGCTTAACGAAAGCGTCGAATTACGGCAGACGCCATGGATTTTATGGATTCACGACCTTTCGATCAAAGACCCATACTTCGTATTGCCGGTATTGAACGGCATCAGTATGTTTGTACTACAGACACTGCAACCGGCTCCTCCGGATCCGATGCAAGCTAGGGTCATGAAGTTTATGCCACTGGTATTCAGTTTCTTTTTCATGTTTTTCCCCGCCGGATTGGTGCTGTACTGGACCGTCAACAGTGTTCTGTCGATCGCGCAGCAGTGGGCGATCACGCGCCAGATAGAGGCGGCTTAGCCCCGCGTTATTGCCGACCCATGGGACCCGATACCGACACCATTGCGGCGATAGCCACGGCGCCAGGGCGTGGCGGCATTGGTATTGTGCGTATCTCCGGGCGTGATTTGCGTGCGTTGGGTGAAGCGCTATCGGGCAAACAGCTTATTCCCCGCCACGCCACGCACTGCGAGTTCAGCGACCATCAGGGCGCAGCAATAGACCAGGGCATCGTGTTGTATTTCCCGGCGCCGAACTCCTTTACCGGCGAGGATGTTCTGGAATTGCAGGGACACGGTGGTCTGGTGGTGATGGATAATTTGCTTGCACAGGTGTTAATGCGAGGCGTACGCATGGCGCGCCCCGGTGAGTTTTCCGAGCGAGCGTTTTTGAACAACAAACTGGATTTGGTTCAAGCAGAGGCGATAGCCGATCTAATCGATGCGGGCTCCAAGCAAACGGTAATGGCTGCTTTGCGCACGTTACGAGGCGAATTTTCGGCTCGCATCCGATGTTTTCTTGAAGAATTGATACAGCTGCGTGTCTATGTCGAAGCCGCGATTGATTTTCCAGAAGAAGAGATCGATTTTCTTGGCGATAGCAAGGTTGGCGATGAGTTAAGCGGCCTTATCGAGCAACTGCAAGGTATTTTGCGCTCGGCCACCCAGGGCACATTGCTACAGGAGGGCATGAGAGTGGTGATAGCCGGCAAGCCCAATGCCGGTAAATCCAGCCTCCTGAATGCGCTGGCCGGCGAGGACAGGGCCATCGTTACGGCAATTCCCGGAACCACGCGCGATGTCCTCCGTGAGCGTGTTCACATCGATGGCATGCCGCTACACGTGATCGATACAGCAGGGTTGCGGGAAAGCCCGGACCCGGTAGAACAAGAGGGTATTCGCCGTGCCTGGGTTGAGATAGAACAGGCAGATCGCGTTCTTTTTGTGATCGACAGCAACGATGACTACAGTCTGGACCCGATGGTTAACTGGCCATCGTTCGCGCAGCGGTTTCCGGGACGTCGCGAGCTGACGTTTGTTTTTAACAAGATTGACCTCGTGAAACAGACCGCAAGCCTGATTGCCGGCGATTATCCGGTGATAGCGTTATCGGCCAAGACGGGGGATGGGCTGGAACTGCTCCGTCAACACCTCAAGGACTGCATGGGCTTTCGCAGCGGCGAAGACAGCCTGTTCGTGGCGCGGCGAAGACACCTGGATGCGTTGCGCCGCGCTCAGGAACATATCGCGCGTGCCGCGGTGGCGGCGGCGGAGTCGGCGGGCGAGCTGGTGGCTGAAGACTTGCGTCAGGCGCAGCAAGCGCTAGGAGAGATTACCGGTGAGTTCGGCGCCGACGATCTGCTCGAGGCAATTTTCAGTAGCTTTTGCGTTGGAAAGTAGCACGCCGTCAGCGGTAATCTGTAATCATCAATACCCCACTTTTTTGTAAGCGTAATCAATCCCCGCTGCGAATACGCCATGGTTACCCATACAGCATTTATCCGGTGGGTATTTTGTAGCCCGGTCGGTAAGTGTGGCGCTATTGGAAGAGAACTGCGAATGCGTGGATGTCCGAGCCCCTGCGGGCAGTCGGAATCCGGTGTGGTTTGGATGGCGCGGTTTTCTGACCGCCGCAATGGGGAGGCCAATATCCGCCGGTAACCACGCCCATGGCTCGCGCGCTCGGCAGTGGTGCAATCTCGGTGTAGGGGTTCTAGCGCTTCTTTCGCGGTACGGTGTCCGCCAGCATCCGCAGTGTTCGGCCCATCAATTATTACGCGTGTCGGGTGGATGATCTGGGGGCAAATTAGGTAGACTTCCGCCGGATAACACCATAAGGAAAACACCAATGAATGACCGCGTTTACGAACAACTATCCTGGACCGTCGGTGATGTGACCATTACTCGCCTTGTCGAAGTGGTGCTGCGCGCGCCGGTTGGCTCCCTGTTCCCCGACCGCACCGTGAAAGAGTTGGAACCACATGCGAGCTGGTTGAAGCCCAATTTTATTGATGGCGATGGCAATATGCTGCTGAGCATCCACGCCTTTCTGATCCGTGCTGGCAAGCTCAATATCATTGTTGATACCTGCGCAGGCAATGGTAAAAACCTGCCGCTGTTCCCGGAATGGAAGAATCTGAACACACCGTTTCTCGATAATATGGCCAAGTTGGGCTTTCCCGCGGAGGCCATAGACCGGGTGCTTTGCACCCACTTGCACTTTGACCACGTGGGCTGGAATACCCGGCATGAGAATGGAAAGTGGGTGCCCACTTTCCCCAATGCCCGCTATCTGTTTGGCGAGACCGAATGGGGCTACTGGAAAGATGCCGAGGATCCGTTCGAGAGCCACGCCCTCGACCAAGCGCTTAAACCAATTTTCGACGCCGGGCTGGTGGAGCTAGTGGCCTCCAATCACAAGATTAGCGACGAGGTCAGCCTGATCCCGACACCGGGCCACACGCCGGGCCATGTCAGCGTTCATATCACTTCGAAGGGTGAGGAGGCCGTCATCACCGGGGACATGTTTCACCATCCCTGTCAGATGGCCAATCCTGGCTGGATCGATATGGGGGATCACGAAACGGATCTCGCCGAGCGCACCCGTATCGGTTTTATGCAGCGTTTCGGCAATCGGCCGGTGCTGGTCCTGGGCACCCACTTCGCGACCCCCACGGGCGGCAATATCGTCAGCGAGGGTCTAGGATACCGGTTTAAGGTCTGAGCACAGGGGAAAGGCTCGCGCGGAGCGGGGCTGTGCCTTCAGCAAAGCCAGCGATGAGGGGGCGAGCGGGCCCTTTTCGAGAGCTCGGTCACCAGCACGGAGCGCAAGGCGTCGAGGTAGTGGGCCAGGCTGTTCAGAATAGACAACTGACAGCAAATGCACCGGCTGTTAAGAAGACGCTTACAGGTTATCCACAGGCAAAGGTCATTTGTTGCGCATCGCCAGTGCTGGCGGTTGTGTAAAAACACAGTCTTTTGAGGGAGATAAAATTCTGAAAATAAAAGATTTTTTTAAAATCGGTCGCGGATCCGCAGACAAAATGTGTGGATAACCTAGAGTCGCCGCTCTACACTACGCAGCCACCGAATAAGAATAAATAGAGAGGCCCTCATCTGTGCAAAAACATAACAAGGAGGCGATTTTGGCACCGGCAGTCTGGCAGCAATGCTTGGGTTATTTGCAGGAAGAGTTACCCGCGCAGCAGTTCGAAACGTGGATAAGACCCTTGCAGCTGGAGGTCAACGGCGATCAGACAGTGCGCCTGATTGCCCCCAATCGCTTTGTTCAAGGTTGGGTGGCGGAGAACTTCCTGGACAGAATCCGGGAGCTGTTCGGCCAACTCGATAAGAGGTTGACCCGGGTTGAGGTGTCGGCGAGGGCATCAACGCCAGCGGGTATGACCCCCGGCGAGTCCGCTGTTGGGGGTAAGCCCCCGCGAGAGCGAGCATCGACAGATTCAGTGCAGGGGGCATCGCAGTTGCGGAGTCACTACCCACCCCGCTCTATGGAGCGGGCAGCGCCCGCGGTAATCGCCCACAAACATAATCTCAACGCGGCGTTTCGCTTCGATCTTTTTGTAGAAGGGAAATCCAATCAGATGGCCTTGGCAGCGGCGCGCCAGGTCGCGCAAAATCCTGGTGGGGCCTACAACCCGCTTTTTATCTACGGTGGTGTCGGCCTGGGTAAAACCCATCTCATGCATGCGGTAGGTAATGCCCTGCGAGAGCGGAAGCCGGACGCGAAGATAGTCTATCTGCACTCGGAGCGGTTTGTCGCGGACATGGTCAAGGCGCTTCAGCTCAATGCGATCAATGAATTCAAGAGTTTTTATCGCGGGGTCGATGCTTTGCTGATCGATGACATCCAGTTTTTTGCCAAGAAGGATCGGTCTCAGGAGGAATTTTTCCACACCTTCAATGCGCTGTTGGAGGGCGGTCAGCAGATGATACTGACCAGCGACCGCTATCCCAAGGAAATAGATGGCGTAGAAGAGCGGCTGAAATCCCGCTTTGGCTGGGGCCTTACTGTGGCGGTAGAGCCGCCAGAGTTGGAAACCCGAGTCGCCATTTTGATGAAAAAGGCCGAGCAGGCTAAAATCGAGCTGCTCCACGATGCCGCGTTTTTCATCGCCCAGCGGATTCGTTCGAATGTGCGTGAGCTGGAGGGCGCGTTAAAGCGAGTTACCGCGCACGCCCATTTCACGGGCAAGGCCATTGATATTGAGCTGGTTCGTGACGCCCTGAAGGATTTGTTAGCCCTTCAGGATAGGCTCGTTACCATGGATAACATCCAGCGCACGGTGGCTGAGCATTTTAAGATAAAGATGTCGGACATGGTCTCAAAGCGGCGTAGCCGCTCCGTGGCGCGTCCCCGGCAGATCGCAATGTACCTGTCGAAGGAGTTCACCAACCATAGTTTGCCGGAGATAGGCGATGCTTTTGGCGGTCGTGACCACACCACCGTGTTGCACGCTTGCCGCAAGGTCAACGAGCTCAAGGAGTCTAGTAAAGACATCCAGGAGGATCTCAAGATACTTACCCGTACCTTGACCACGTAAAACGTGAGCGCTTACTAACAGCCCCTTGAACCGGATAAGAGATGTTGCGATGAAGTTAAGTATCACCAGAGAAGCGCTCCTGAAACCCTTGCAGCTGGTCGCTGGCGTTGTTGAGCGCCGCCAGACATTGCCGATTTTGGCAAATGTACTGATCACGCGGGAGGGCGACCGGATGTTGATGACGGGAACCGACCTGGAAGTGGAGATTGTCGGTTGGGTGACATTGGATGGGCCGGGGGAAGATGGCAGCGTCACCGTGCCTGCCCGTAAGTTGGTCGACATCTGCCGGTCTCTCCCGGATGCCGCGCTGATCAGCCTCTCCACGGAGGATACTGCCGTGACCATCGTTAGTGGTCGCAGCCGGTTTACGCTGTCGTCCTTGCCCGCGAGCGAATTTCCCAGTATCGATGACAGCCCCGGACAGCTGGAGTTCTCCGGAACAGAGGGTGCCCTTAAGCAGATGATCGATAACACCGCTTTTGCGATGGCCCACCAAGATGTCCGTTATTATCTGAATGGGATGCTGTGGGAGGGTCGAGAGGGAAAGCTACGTGCGGTTGCAACGGATGGGCATCGGCTCGCGATGACTACGATGTCGATGCCCATCGGCGCGGAGCAGAAGATACAAGCCATCCTTCCCCGTAAAGCGGTGGTGGAGCTATCCCGAATGCTCTCGGGTGACGGGGAAGCCAACGTTGTGATCGGTACAACCCATATTCGAGTAGTGACGGCAGAGTTCCGCTTTACCTCCAAGCTTGTCGATGGCGCTTATCCGGATTACGACCGGGTTTTACCCCGCGGTGGCAAGCAAATTCTCATCGGAAATAGGGAAGATCTGCGTAACGCCTTTGCGCGCACGGCGATATTGTCCAACGAGAAATACCGCGGTGTTCGATTGATGCTAACCGCTGACCAGCTCAGGATAGTGGCTAATAATCCGGTGCAGGAGGAGGCTGAAGAAGAGATCGCGGTGACCTATCGCGGCGACGAAATGGAAGTTGGCTTCAACGTCGGCTATATCCTCGATGCCCTCAATGTAATGCGAGGCACAGAAGCCCGCTTTACGTTGTCAGACGCCAATAGCAGCG
Organism: Porticoccaceae bacterium; assembly: GCA_051306415.1. GTDB lineage: Bacteria > Pseudomonadota > Gammaproteobacteria > Pseudomonadales > Porticoccaceae > CBDDRG01. Next base: position 25,546 of record JBPPNE010000002.1, on the reverse strand, counting down.
CATTGGTGGAAGACCCGGCAGCAGAGAATTCGCTCTACGTGATTATGCCCATGCGGCTCTAGTCAGCCCCTTTTCCCCGCGATCGCGTGACGCTTCCCCTATGTCAGCGCCATGTATTTAAAGCAACTGGATGTCTACGGGCTGCGCAATCTGGTCGAAGCGAGACTGTTCCCCGGCCCGGGGGTCAACGTCATCTATGGCGCCAATGGCAGTGGTAAAACCAGCTTGCTGGAAGCGATCTATCTGCTGGGGCGCGGCCGCTCGTTTCGTACCCGCCTACTGAAGCCGATTATCAACCATGACACCCAGGACTGTACGGTGTTTGGGCTGCTAGCGGATGGAGAGCAAGGCACAGATGCCGGGCATACAACACCCATGGGCATTTCTCGAAGCAAAGCCGGGGACTTTTTGTACAAGGTCCGCGGTGAGCGCGTTCGCGCCGCGTCCACTCTTGCTGAAACGCTCCCGCTCCAATTGTTGAATAACGAAAGCTTCGGTTTGCTTGAGGGTAGCCCTGGGCGCCGCCGGCAATTTATTGACTGGGGCGTGTTCCACGTGGAACACGCTTATCGCGATCTCTGGCGGCGATTCCAGGGATGCCTGGCTCATCGGACCGCGTTGATCCGCCGTGTTAAAATGACAGGCTCCGAGCTGGAGAGTTGGGACAAGGAGCTGGTCGGGCTGTCAAACCAGGTCACGGAGCATCGCCTTCGCTATCTCGATCAAGTACTACCATTGATTGAGGCCGTGCTAGCTGAATTCCCGGTAGTCCCCGCAACAAAGCTGAGCTTCGCCTTTCGCCAAGGGTGGGAGAGGGGAAAAGGGTTTGAGGATGTGCTGGCAGCCGATCGCGAGCGGGATCAATTAGTCGGCACCACTCACCATGGTCCGCACCGGGCGGATCTCGCGATCCGTTGCGGGACCGCCGGGGCGGGTGAGGTCCTTTCTCGTGGGCAGATAAAAATAGTAATCGTGGCGATGATCCTTGCTCAGGGCTATCTATTTCGGCGGCTGACCGGCAAGTGCTGCGTTTATTTGCTGGACGACCTGGGCGCCGAGCTGGATTTCGAAAATTTGTGCCACGTTGCGCGTTTACTTCAGGAGTTAGACGCCCAGGTGTTCGTTACCGGGACGGAATCACCGAGCGCGATTAACCCGTGGTCCTGCGTGAATGGCAGCAAGATGCGGAAGATGCGGGTGTTCCACGTGGAACAAGGCAAAGTAACATCCCCAGACGGGGTTTGGTCACTCGAGGAAGCCTCTCAATGAGCGAAGAGCAGATTTACGACTCATCTAGTATCACCGTTTTGAAAGGGCTGGATGCCGTGCGTAAGCGACCTGGCATGTACATCGGCGATACGGACGATGGCACAGGGCTTCACCACATGGTTTTTGAGCTTGTTGACAATGCGATTGACGAAGCACTTGCTGGTCATTGCACGGAGGTTCGCGTGGTTATTTACCCGGGTGAGTCGGTCTCGGTCTCAGATAATGGCCGCGGCATCCCGGTGGATCAACACGAGGAGGGTGTGTCTGCTGCCGAGGTCATCATGACGGTGCTTCACGCCGGTGGAAAGTTCAACAATAATAGCTACAAAGTATCCGGCGGCCTCCATGGCGTTGGGGTGTCTGTGGTCAACGCGCTGTCGGCAAAGCTGCGCCTGACTATCCGCCGAGACAATAGGGTCTACGAACAAATTTATCGCCATGGTGTTCCCGAAGCACCCTTGGCGATTGTGGGTGATACTACGGAAAAAGGCACCGAGGTGCGCTTTTGGCCGTCCCCGGCGACCTTTACCAGCATAGACTTTCACTTCGATATCCTCGCAAAACGCCTGCGAGAGCTGTCATTTCTCAATTCTGGGGTGCGCATCCAGCTCGTTGACGAGCGAACCGGGAAAGAGGAGGTCTATGAATACGTCGGTGGCCTGAAGGCCTTTGTTCAATATTTGAACCAGAATAAATCTGGCATCAACAGCGTCATGCATTTCAATGCCCAGCGGGAAGACGGCATGGGTGTCGAGGTGGCAATGCAGTGGAATGAAGGCTATCAGGAGAATATTTTCTGTTACACCAACAATATCCCACAGCGCGATGGCGGCACCCATCTCGCGGGTTATCGCGCAGCGTTAACGCGGACGCTGAACGCGTACATTGAAAAAGAAGGCATAGCCAGTAAGGCCAAGGTCGCCGCCACGGGAGATGATGCGCGGGAAGGACTTACCGCCATTATTTCCGTGAAGGTGCCCGATCCGAAATTCTCTTCGCAAACCAAGGACAAACTGGTTAGCTCTGAGGTAAAAACGGTCGTTGAACATGAGGTGGCCAAGCACTTCACCGATTACCTGCTGGAGAATCCCCAAGAGGCCCGAAGTATCGCTGGCAAAATGGTGGATGCGGCAAGAGCCCGTGAAGCGGCTCGCAAAGCGCGGGAGATGACGCGGCGGAAAGGGGCGCTGGATATCGCCGGCTTGCCCGGCAAGCTGGCCGATTGTCAGGAAAAAGACCCTGCCTTGTCCGAGCTTTTCCTGGTTGAGGGAGACTCCGCGGGCGGCTCTGCCAAACAAGGCAGAGATCGCCGAATCCAAGCTATTCTGCCCCTTAAAGGGAAGATCCTCAACGTCGAAAAAGCTCGATTTGACAAGATGTTATCGAGCGTGGAGGTCGGCACGCTGATCATAGCCCTGGGCTGCGGAATCGGCGCCGCCGAGTTCAATCTCGAGAAGCTTCGCTACCATACCATCGTCATCATGACCGACGCTGATGTCGATGGCTCCCACATCCGGACGTTGCTGCTGACGTTCTTTTTTCGCCAGATGCGCGAGCTGGTTGACCGAGGCCACCTCTTTATCGCGCAACCCCCGCTCTACAAGATCAGCAAGGGCAAGCAGGAGCGGTATCTTAAGGACGACGGCGCGCTAACAGCGTTTCTCACCCAGTCCGCCCTGGAGGGCGCCAGTCTGCACGTCAACCCGGAGGCGCCAGGGATAGCGGGCACTGGTTTGGAGGGCCTAGTTCACCGTTATCGAGAGGTGATGACCACCATTGAGCGCATGTCGCGAGCCTACCCGGCAGAGATAATGGAGGCGATGATTCATGTCTCGCGTTTGGACGTAGACCGACTGGTGGATCGGCAAGGCGTTGAAGCTTGGTGTGCTGAGCTCGAGCAAAGTCTCGGCGTCGGTGCCCGAGCGGGTAGTCATCGCTATGGTTTTTCAGTTCGGGAAGATGGCGAGCGTCACATCCATTTGCCGCGCGTTGAGATCACTGCTCATGGTGTTCCCACCACGTACTCGTTCAACCACGATTTCTTTTCGTCGGGGGAGTATCGTGCGATCACCGACCTGGGGCGGGAGTTGTATGACCTCCTCGGCGAGGGGGCCCATATTCGCAGGGGCGAGAAAACGGCCCCCGTCGGTACCTTCAAAGAGGCGCTGGATTGGTTGATGGCGGAATCTCGCCGCGGTTATTCGATCCAGCGGTACAAGGGGCTGGGTGAAATGAACCCAGGCCAATTGTGGGAAACCACCATGGACCCAGAGACTCGGCGGCTACTCAAGGTGACGGTCGAGGACGCCATCGCCGCGGATCAAATGTTTAATACCCTGATGGGTGATGATGTCGAGCCGCGCCGAGCGTTCATCGAAACCAATGCCCTTGCCGTGGCCAATCTGGATATCTGATCGCCCTGGCAGGTCGTTGAGGTGAGCGGTATGTGAGCGCACACTGTCGCTGAACGGCCAAGTTATCTGCGAGCTTCTAGTGATGCGTTTGCTTGATCGGTATTGGCGATAACCATGGCACGGGTCATTCGCCTACCTCGGCCAGGGATCCTTGTCCGTCGAGCGACGACCCGGCTTCTCTCGCCGGTCGATAGGCTCGGGATCAATCCGAATGGCCTCGCGACGGTCGTCCGGTTTTCTGCGAGGCCCCTTCCGCTGCTCCCGGTTTTTCGGGCCCTTGGGTTTCTCCGCCATAGGTGTTCTCTCCTGTCACACGTCCATAACGACTTTCAGCATACCGGGCCTACCGGGATTCCAGCTGGCTCTCAATCCAGAACTTCACGTCGTCCGTGAGGGCCTTGCTGTCTTTACCGATGATCGGCACCGGCGCACCGATTACCACGTGGATGGTGCCAGGATATTTGATGAACCGGTGTGCCGGCCAGCAAGTGCCGGCATTGTGGGCAATGGGGATCAGCGGCGCCACCGCGGCAATTGCCAGGGCTGCGCCGCTGCGACCATAGGTCCCGACCTTGCCGACGTCGGTGCGAGTACCTTCCGGATAAACCAGTACATTGTTGCCCTCTTCGAGACGCTGCTTGCCCTGAACCAGCACCTGACGAATGGCCTCGCGGGGGTTCCCGCGGTTAATCGCAATCGGGCGCGTCATTGCCAGCCCCCATCCGAAGAACGGAACCTTTAATAACTCCCTTTTGAGGATCGTACTAGCCGGGCGCAAAATACGCTGTAGATAATAGGTTTCCCACGGCGACTGGTGTTTACTGAGCGCGACATAGGGTGTGCTGGGTAGATGCTCCAACCCATCCACGCGCCATTTAACGCCGCAGGTGACGCGCAGCCAGGCGACGATGAGGATGTTTGCGGTGGTCATTAGCGTCTGCCGCGGGCGATAGGGAATGAGTAGGCCGAGGGTGCAGCCGAGGGTGGAAAAGAACAACAGGATCGGCAAATAGCCCAGATAAAACAGCAGGGATCGAGCCGCATACCAGGCATTCATTGATCGTCAAGCCCCCGTGCAAGGATAAAGGCGGTGGCGGTGGCCAAGTCGTCGAATACTGGAGCAGAGCGGAGCGCGGCTTCCGGCTGGTCGCGCAGTTGGCGCTCGGTATTGCGACCCTTGCCGGTGCGAACCAGCAGCGGTCGACAGCCGCGGGCGATCCCGGCCTGCAAATCCCGCAGGCTGTCGCCAATTAGCGGTGCGCCGGCCAGATCGCAACCTAATTCGGTGGCGATGGCGTCAAGCAGCCCAGGTGCCGGCTTGCGGCACGGGCAGCCATCATCGGGGCCGTGAGGACAATAGAACACGCCATCGAGGATGCCGCCTGCGGCGGCAACCAGGGACATCATTTTTTCATTTATGGCTTCCAGCTCATCGAGGCCGAAGAAGCCGCGGGAAAGCCCGGACTGGTTGGTGGCGACCGCTATGGTGTAGCCGGCTTGGCTCAAACGGGCGATAGCCGCGATGCTGCCGGGTAGCGGGATCCACTCCGCGGGGGATTTGATGTAATCATCCGAGTCCTCGTTGATGACCCCGTCGCGGTCGAGAATGACAAGCTTCATGGGTCAGCCGACCGTCTTTGCGGCGAGCAAGGATATGTCCGCGACTTCGAGAAAGAGATCGCGCAATTGCTGGAGCACGGCGAGGCGGTTGGCGCGCACCGCCGCTTTTTCCGCCATGACCATCACCTGGTCGAAGAACGCGTCTACTGGATCGCGCAACGCGGCCAGGCATTTCAGGGCCTGGGTGTAATCGCCACCGTCAAGGAGTGGCCGCACCTGTCGGGCCATGTCGCCTACGGCATCGGCCAGGGCGATTTCCGCGGGCTCCCGCAATAGACCAGGATCGACCGTCTGCGAAGGTGCTCCCCTCTCCTGCTTGCCCAGGATATTGGCTACGCGCCTGTTCGCGGCCGCGAGTGCCGCCGCTTCCGGCAACAGGCTGAAGGCGTTCACGGCCTGTACCCGGCGATGGATGTCATGGGGGTTTCCCAAGCGCTTGGCGGCCACCGCGAGGAATACGTCGGTTGCGATATTTTCATCCTCTGACCAAGCGCGAAAGCGGTCTGTAAGGTAGGTGAGCACTTGCTCTGCCAGTCCACCGTTAACGCTCAAGGCGGGATGGAGGCGGGCCGCGAGGGCGAGGATCTCACGCAGATCGAGGTCGATTCGTCGTTCCACCAGGATGCGCAGAATACCGAGACTCGCCCGTCGCAGGCCGAAGGGATCCTTCGAACCGGAGGGCGGCTGGCCGATGCCGAAAATACCCACCAACGTATCGAAGCGGTCCGCTAGCGCGAGCACGGCGCCGGTGGCGGTGGCGGGAATCCGGTCGCCGGCAAAGCGCGGCAGATACTGTTCCCGCACCGCATCTGCCACCGCTTGGCTCTCGCCATCGTTGAGGGCGTAGTAGCATCCCATGATACCTTGCAAGTCGGCGAACTCGAGCACCATGGCGCTCACCAGGTCGGACTTGCTGAGCTCGGCCGCGCGGCGGGCCTGGATGATTTCGGCACCGGCCAGCGGCGCCAGATATTCGGCGAGCTGTGCTACCCGTTCGGTCTTGTCGAACAGGGTGCCCAGTTTTTCCTGGAACACCACGGCCTTCAGTTTCTCGCGCCGAGCCGTCAGCGAAACCCTGCGGTCGGTGTGATAAAAGAAGGCGGCATCGGCCAGTCGTGGGCGGATCACCCGTTCGTTGCCGGCGATGATCTGTGCCGGATCGGTGCTCTCGATATTCGCGGTCGCGATAAACAGGGGCATCAGCACGCCGTTGTCATCGACCACGGGGAAGTACTTCTGGTGCTCGGTCATCGACGAAATCAAGGCTTCCGGAGGCACTTCGAGAAAGCGTTCCTCGAAGCGGCCAACGAGAGGTACCGGCCACTCGTTGAGGGCGGTCACTTCATCGAGCAATGTTTGCTCAATGACGGCGCGGCCACCCGCCGCGTGCGCAGCAGTGGTTCCCTGGACGCGAATCCGCTCCTGCCGCTCGGCGAAATCGACCAGCACATAGGCCTTGCGCAGGGCCTCGACATAGGCCGCCGGCGCTGGGATGACAACGGGCTCGGGGCAGTGGAAGCGATGGCCGCGGCTGTGGCGTCCGGCGATCAGCCCCAATACTTGGCCGGCAACGACGTCTTCGCCGAACAGCATCACTAGCCAATGGACTGGGCGGACGAATTCTTCCCGCCGGGCCCCCCAGCGCATCCGCCGTGCGATCGGCAGCGTCTTCAGCGCGGCTTCGACGATGCCCGGCAGCAGCGCTGGGGTGGGTTGCCCGGGGCTGATTGAACGATAGGCCAGCCGCGAACCACCCTTGTCGCCGGGCACCTGTTCGAGCTGGGCGATGCCCACCGCGCAATTGCGGGCGAAACCGAGGGCGGCTGGGGTGGGCATTCCCGACTTGTCGAACGCAGCGGCCACCGGCGGGCCCAGCCGCTCAATGGTGGAATCGGGTTGTTGTTCCGCCAGCCCGGTCACCAGCACGGCGAGGCGGCGCGGGCTGGCAAATCCCCGAATGGCGCCGTGAGCCAGCCCGCCGGCCTGCAAGCCACTGGCGATGCCGGTACGGAAGGCGTCCATGAGGGCTTTCAGACTTTTCGGCGGCAGCTCTTCGGCGCCCAGTTCAACGAGAAAATCCCGGCTCATGATGCTGCGACCGGTGACTGCTGCATCACTTCCTGGGCGAGCTCAGCGGGTGCCAGCGGAAAGCCCAGCCGCAAGCGCGAATCGAAATAGGCCTGAGCGACGGCGCGAGCCAGCGCGCGGACGCGGAGGATGAAGCGTTGGCGTTCAGTTACCGAAATGGCGTGACGGGCGTCGAGTAGATTGAACACGTGGGAGGCTTTCATGACCAGTTCGTAGGCCGGCAGTGGCAAGCCTTTGTCGATCAAGCGCTGACTCTCCCGCTCGCAAACATCAAAGTGGGCGAATAGAAACGGGACGTCAGCCTCATCGAAATTGAAGTGGGACATTTCCACTTCGTTCTGGTGAAACACATCACCGTAAGTGACCTTGTCGCCCGTCGCGTTGCGGGTCCAGACCAGATCGAAGATGCTATCGACGCCTTGCAGGTACATGGCAATGCGTTCGAGGCCATAGGTAATCTCCCCGGTCACCGGATAGCACTCGAGTCCGCCGACCTGCTGGAAATACGTAAACTGAGTCACCTCCATGCCGTTCAGCCAGATCTCCCAGCCCAGGCCCCAGGCGCCCAGGGTGGGTGACTCCCAGTTGTCTTCGACAAAGCGAATATCGTGAATCAACGGGTTGATGCCGAGCTCCCGCAACGAGTCGAGATACTGATCCTGGATGTCGTCGGGGGACGGTTTGAGGACGACCTGAAACTGGTAGTAATGCTGGAGCCGGTTGGGATTCTCGCCGTAACGACCGTCGGTGGGCCGCCGGCAGGGTTGAACATAGGCGCTGTTCCAGGTTTCCGGACCGATGGCGCGCAGAAAGGTGGCGGGATGAAAGGTCCCCGCCCCCACTTCCATGTCGAGGGGTTGTAGAATCACGCAGCCGCGTTTGGCCCAGTACTGTTGTAACGCGAAAATCAGGCCCTGAAAAGTCGCAATGTCCGGTGTAGCCGTTGTCACAACGATTCCTCTGCGAAATACAAAGGCGCGATTATATCGGTTGCGTCCTGCGGAAACGAGGCGCACGGTGGTGAACGCCGAGGTGGTGGGTGTCGCCGCGGCCCGGTGAGACGCCGAAATTGCGGCCTTCCGGGGATCGCCGGGAACGGTCGATGCATGATTCGGCAGGATTTTCGTTCGCCCGCCGCCTTGGCCTGCTGCTGGGCTGCCTCGGCCTGCTGGGCTGCTCCGGCCAGGATGTGCTGAACCGGTTGGCGCCATTCCATGGATACCGCTTGACCCACGATGTTCCCTACGCCTCGGGGGATCGCCAGTCGCTCGACATCTACCGGCCAACCGGCCGTTCGCCAGCCCCTGTGGTGGTGTTCTTTTACGGCGGCCGCTGGAGCTCTGGTGACAAGGCGGGCTACCGGTTTCTCGGCCAGGCACTGGCTGCGCGCGGAATCGTTGCCGTCATTCCCGACTATCGGCTGTATCCCGCGGTTCGCTTTCCGGTATTTGTGGAGGATGGCGCGCGGGCGGTGGCCTGGACCCAGCAGCGGATTGCCGAATTCGGCGGCGATCCTCGACAGATCTTCGTTATGGGCCATTCCGCCGGCGCCCATATTGCCGTTATGCTCGCCCTCAACGGCGATTATCTGCATCAGGCTGGCGGTGACCGCCACCAGCTTCGCGGTGCTATCGGGCTCGCCGGCGCCTATGATTTCCTGCCGTTGACCGATGCGGACTTGCAGGACATTTTTGGGCCGTCGGCAAACTATCCGCTGTCCCAACCGATTCATTTTGCCGATGGCAACAACCCACCACTGCTGTTGCTGCACGGCGAAAATGACACCGATGTGAAGGTCAGGAACACGCGCAATCTGGCGCAAGCGATCAGCGCCGCGGGCGGCCCCGTGGTGACGGTGATCTACCCTCGCATGGGCCACTTGCGCATGGTGGCGAACGTCAGCGCGGCGCTGGGGTGGACCTCCGACGTGTTGGCGCGCATCCAGCAGTTTGTCAGCCAGCCGGCGTCCTCTCCGGCGCCACCCAGGGTCTCCTCAGCACGTTAACGGACCGCACCCCGCACCCCGTCGGCAGAGCAGCGCAAGCATCAGCCGCGGGACTGTGCGTGTTGAACGCCCCGGCCCATGGGTCTGTTACTATCCCAGACGCAGAAAATAACGGCGTGCAAGAACCCGGAGGAGGCGTACCCATGAACCTGAAACAAAAAATGCTGGTTGCCCTGGTCGCGACACTCAGCGCGGCGGCGATGGCAACGGAGCACTGGGCGTCGGTGAAGATCGCCACCGTGCCCATCACCGGCAACCTTTATATGTTGATGGGCGAAGGCGGCAACATCGGGGTATCCGTTGGCGCCGACGGCACCATTCTCATTGATGACCAGTACGCGCCGCTGTCGGAAAAAATCGTTGCGGCGCTCAAGGGCGTCTCCGGCACCATGCCTAAATTTGTCATCAATACCCATTGGCACAACGACCATGCCGGCGGCAACGAAAAATTTGGCATGGCTGGGGCACTCATCGTCGCTCACGACAATGTGCTGGCAAGCTTGAAGGAGGCCAAATCCATTCCGTTGTTCAATTTGAACAAGCCGCCATCGCCGAAAGCTGCGCTGCCGGTCATTACCTTCCATGACGAAATGACCCTGCACTGGAATGGTGACGACATCAATCTGATCCATGTTGCCAACGCCCATACTGACGGTGATGCGATCATCCATTTTAAGAAAGCCAATGTGATTCACACCGGGGATATTTTTTTCAACGGGTTCTATCCCTTCATCGACACCGGCTCCCACGGCAGCATCGACGGCATGATCGCGGCGGCCAACCGCGTCCTCGCCCTTGCCGATTACAACACCAAAATTATTCCCGGCCACGGACCCCTCGCCCGTAAAGCTGACCTGGCGGCCTACCGGGCGATGCTGATGACGGCGCGGAAAAATATAAAGGCGCTGGTGGATGCCGGCAAAACCGAAGCCGAGGTAGTCGCCGCGAAGCCGACGGCGGCGTTGGATGCGCAGTGGGGGAACGGCTTTCTGGCTGCCGATGTGTGGGTGAAGATTGTCTATGACGGCATGAAGCGCTAGCGAACAGCTGAACCAATTTAAAGGTTCCGCGGCATTGATCGGAGTGTGCCGCCATTTTCAACGACTGCACGGTGTTCAAAATGAAGGAAACCGAAAATCACCGGTTTCGGTTTCCTTGGCCTGAGAAGACCAGTTTGTGTGTTGTGGTATCTCGACAGCCGCACCTTCATTCATCAGCGCCGGATCAATCATCTCGACCACCACCTATTGAAGCGCGATAGCTAGACGACGCTTGGGGATGGCCTTGCGCCGCGCTGTTTATCCTGTAACGGCTGCCCCGAGGTTCGCGGCGGTGCGGGCGGCTTCAGCAGTACCAGGGGAACAGCCAACAACACCGCCAGCGCGGAAAACGTGCCAAACACCCAGGTGTAGCTGTCCAGCGTATCGCTGACGTGGCCGGCGATGGTGGGCCCGAAGGCGGTAAGCCCCATGGTGATCACCCCTGTGGCCGCATTGATGCGGGCAAAGCTGCCGACGCCGAAGTAGTTGGCCAGCATCAGTGGCCCGGTAACAATCCCCAGGCCGAAGCCGACGCCGAACAGCAACGCGAACGCATAAACCAGGGCATCACGGTCGGTGAACAGCAATGTGAGAATCCCCGCTGCCTGGAAAAGCAGCCCGGCCGCCAGCAAAAAGCGCGGCTCCAACCGGTCACCGAGGATACCGCCGCCCAGTCGCCCGGCCACGCTGAGCAGCCCCATGGTGCCGATGGCGGCCCCGGCCAGCACCTGGCCGATGCCCTGGTCAGTGAGGTGAAGAATGGCCTGGCTGTTCACCAGATTGAGGCCGAGAACTCCCATGCCGAAGGCGGCAACGATGACCCAGAGCGCCCGGGTGCGTAGCGCTGCCCTGAGCGTCCAGTCCAGACTGGACTGATAAACTCTGGCCTCGGGCGCAGCCGTCGTGTTGCTCGCGATGACCACGTCGGCGTCGACCGGGGGTTTGTTGCGAATGACCAGCAGGGTCAGGACGACGGAAATGGGCGCGGTCGCGCCCATGATCGCGAACAGCATCCGCCAGTCTCCCGTGCGTTCCAGCACCAGTGCAAATAAGGGCGTCATGATGAAAGCACCGAGTCCGGCGGCGGCGATGAGTATTCCGAGGCCCAGGCCGCGGCGCTGCGAAAACCAGCGGGCGACGAGCTGACTCATGGGGATAAAGGTCACCGCCGTAGCGCCGAAGCCCAGTAATGCCAGGGCGACGTAGAACTGCACCAGCCCCTGGGTGAAGTAGCCGGTGACCGCTCCTAGCAGGATGGCGACGGCGCCGATGAACACCGTATTGCGGACGTCGACACGCTCAATGAGAGCCGCGACCGCTGGCCCGAGGAGTCCCATGGTGAGCATGAAGACGGTGATGCCGGAGGTGCCTTGAGCACGGGTCCAGCCCATGACCTCGATCAGCGGCTTGAGTACCACCGCCAGACCGTAGTAGATCGCGCCCACATTGAGGAAATAGATCACGCAGGCCGCTGCCAGAACCCGCCACGCTTGAGACATCTCCGCCTCCTGCTTTTATGATTATGAATCGCAGTTCGATGGTGATGATTAGAGCACAGGATGCCGTTGAGCGCAGTAGCCGCCGAGGCAAGCACAGGATGGCACGGATGATGGCTTTATGGCCGCCGAATATATCGCGCAGAACGGTCGAAAGCCGCATGACACATGGCGGCCAGCACCGGGCGTCTACCCCCGAAAGCGCACTGCTATTGCAGCCATGCGGCGGGCAGCCAGGTGGCCAGTTGCGGCCACATCGCCAGCATGATCAATACCAGCACTTGGAGCCCGATAAAAGGCACCACGCCACGGTAGATTGCACTGGTCTTGAGTTCCGGCGGCGCGACCCCCTGCAGGTAGAACAGCGCGAAACCAAACGGTGGCGTCAGGAAAGACGTTTGCAGGTTCACCGCGATCATGATCCCTAACCAGACCGGATCCACGCCCATGGCGAGCACAACCGGGCCGACGATGGGCACCACCACGAAGATGATCTCGATGAAATCGAGAATAAAGCCAAGCAGGAAAATCACCAGCATTACGACCAGAACCGCGCCAAAGCGTCCGCCCGGGATGCCTTCAAACAGTTTCGCCACCATCTCTTCGCCGCCGAAGCCGCGAAACACCAGGGAAAACACCGCCGCCCCGATTAAAATCAGGAACACCATCGCGGTGGATTCCGTGGTGAAGGTGACGACCTCGCGCAAGCGCTGCCAGGATAGCTGCCGGTTGAGGATCGCGAGCAGGGTAGCGCCGAGCGCGCCGACACCCGCGGCCTCCGTTGGCGTCGCGATGCCAGCCAGAATGGAGCCCATCACCGCGCCAATAAGCACGATAGGGGGCAGCAGGCTGCGTAACAGCGCGCCGGTCGAAATAGCCGCGTTGTCGCGGGCTGCTGGCATCGCCGCCGGCCGCAGGCGAGCGTAGACCAGTAGATAGACGCAATAAATCACGACGAGCAGTAGCCCCGGCACAACCGCGCCAAGGAACAGGTCTCCTACAGAGACGGTCTTGGGGGTGAACACGCCCATCGACAACTGGGCCTGCGCATAGGCGCTCGACAGCGTATCGCCGAGCAGTACCAGGATGATGGAGGGAGGAATGATCTGGCCGAGGGTGCCGGTCGCGCAGATGGTTCCGGCGGAGAGCGCCGGGCTGTAGCCCTGTTTGAGCATGCTGGGCAAGGACATCAGGCCCATGGTCACCACGGTGGCGCCGACGATGCCGGTGCTGGCGGCCAGCAGCATCCCCACTAACACGACTGAAACGCCAAGCCCGCCGGGCAGGCGACGAAACACTTGCGCCATGCTGTCGAGCAGCGCCTCGGCCAGTTTGGATTTCTCCAGCATCACGCCCATCAGAATAAACAGCGGCACGGCGATCAAGCTGGTGTTGGCCATGGTGCCGTACAGTCGATTGGGCAGCGCGCGCAGGAAGGCCATGTCGAAATGCCCGCTGAGGGTGCCGATAAATGCCGCCGCCAGAGCGGTTCCGGCGAGCGACAGCGCGACCGGATAGCCGAGCATCAACACCAGGCAAACGGCGGCAAATAAAAACAGGGGCAGATACTCGATCACGGTTTTGCCCCTTGCTCAGCGCCGGGCAGCAGCAACAGCAGGTTGCGCAGGATCTCGGCGATACCCTGAACCAGCAGGGTCGCGGGCATCATCAGCATCAAGGTCTTGAGCGCGTACACCCAAGGCAAGCCGGTGGATTCGCCGGAGGCTTCCCGCGCTGCCCAACTGTTCATCACATAGTCCCAGCTCAGCCAGAAAATCAGCCCACAAACCGGGATGAGGAACAACAGCCCGCCGAGAACATCAATGAGGGCACGGGATCGTGTCGACAGCGCGCGGTACAGGATATCGACCCGGACGTGGCCGCCGCGCTTCAGCGTGAACGCCGCCCCCAGCATAAACACGGTGGCGTGGAGGTAGATCACCGATTCCTGCAACGCGATCGCATTGCCACCCACCAGGTAGCGCATCACCACCACGGTGCAGGTGATCGTCATTATCGCGAGGGTCAGCCAGGCGATGGCCTGGCCGCTGGTCTCGGTGAAGCCGTCGATCACCGCGATCATCCGCTTGGTACCGCTGACTAACGGCGACATCGCATCCCTCCTCCCCGCGCAGAATTTGGAGGGCATTATATCGATGCCGCGCCGGTGAACTACCGGCGTTCTCGCTCAAGCGGCGAGCCTAGTCATATAAATGACATAATTTGTCCATAATCTTGTCACGGCTCAGTTCTACGATGGCGCCGTGACTACTCACCTACAGGAGAAAATCGTGAAAAACGCATTGAAAACGTCTGTGCTCGGCTTGGGCGCGGCGCTAGTTCTGACCAGCCTGCCCACGCTGGCGGCTTCTCGGGAATATATCAGCCTCGTCGGCTCATCGACGGTTTACCCCTTTGCCACCGTTGTCGCCGAGCACTTCGGCAAGGCGGGCGCAAAGGCAACGCCAAAGGTGGAATCGACCGGTACCGGCGGTGGCTTCAAACTGTTTTGCGCCGGCGTCGGTACCAATCACCCGGATATGGCCAATGCGTCGCGGCGCATAAAGAAGACCGAATTTGATGCTTGCGGCGGCGCCGGTGTCAACGACATCGTCGAGGTGATGATTGGCTATGATGGCATTGTGGTGGCCAACTCCCTCAAGACCGCGCAGATGCAGTTGACCCGCAAAGATCTGTTCCTGGCACTGGCCAAGAACGTACCCAGCCCAGGCAAGGCCGGCAAGGTGATCGCCAATCCGTACAAAACCTGGAAGGACGTCAACCCAGCACTGCCCGCCACCAAGATCGAAGTGCTGGGGCCGCCGCCGACGTCAGGCACCCGCGATGCCTTCCACGAGCTGGCGATGGAGGCTGGCTGCAAGACGTTTCCCTGGATCAAGGACATGGAGGCCGATGAGAAGGATCGTTTCAAGGCCCTTTGCTACGGCATTCGCGAGGACGGCCACTACATCGAGGCGGGCGAAAACGACAACCTGATCGTGCAGAAGCTGGTCAGCAACCCCAATGCCCTGGGCATCTTCGGCTACAGCTTTCTGGAGCAGAACAGTGACAAGGTGCAGGGCGCTGTGATTGAAGGCGTTGCGCCGAGCTTTGAGGCCATCGCCAATAAGTCCTACACCATTTCGCGTCCCCTGTTCATTTATGTGAAAAAGGCGCACGTCGGCGTGGTGCCTGGCATCGACGGTTTTCTCGCCGAGTTGACCAGTGAAAAAGCTTGGGGCGAAGACGGCTATCTGAGCGAAAAGGGCTTGATTCCGCTGCCGAAAGCGCTCCGCCAGCAGGTGGCCGCGGACACCAAGGCGATGAAACTATTGGCCGGCCAGGAGCTCCAATAAGCCGCGCCGACAAAGTAACGATGTTCTCTTTCCCCGTGTGATTTAAGCTTGGGCTTGACTGCGGTCAAGCCCAAGTCTTTTTTCAAAGCAGATAGCTCGACACCTCAACGGCGGATCAACGAATGCAGACGGTCAACTTGCTTTTGATCCTGATGGCGCTGGCGGTCGCCGCCTACTTTCTTGGCCACAACCGTTCGCTGTCGCTGGCGAGGCCACTGGGCGGCATTCGCCATCTGCATTCACTGCCGCTGTACTACGGTGTGCGCGCCGCGGTCTGGTGCGGTTTGCCCGCGCTGCTGTTGTTGCTGCTCTGGCTCATGTTTGACGACCCGCTGATCACCGGGCGGGTAATGTCCGGGCTCCCTGAGCACCTTCAACCCCATTCCACGGCCGAATACAATCTGCTCATCAGTCGTATTGAGAACTTGGCGAGCGGTGCCCTGAACGAGACCCAGGTCGATCCCGGCCTTGTCGCCGCCGCCCAGCAGATGGTGGGTTTGCGTGGCCTGGCGAGCAAATTGATCACCGCTGTCGCGTTGAGTTTCGCCGTGGTTGGTGCCGGCTGGGCTTGGGTCACCATGTCGCCACTGGTGCGCGCGCGCCAGCAAGTCGAGCGAGTGTTCAGCGCGGCGCTGCTGTGTTGCGCGAGCATCGCGGTATTCACCACGCTGGGCATTCTGCTCTCTGTGCTCTTTGAGGCCCTGCGCTTTTTCCAGGCCATTCCCGTCACTGACTTTCTGTTCGGTCTGGAGTGGAGCCCGCAGATGGCGATGCGCGCGGATCAGGTGGGCAGTTCGGGCAGCTTTGGCGCGGTTCCCCTCTTTGCCGGCACGCTGTTGATTTCGCTGATCGCGATGGCGGTGGCGGTGCCAGTGGGGTTGATGTCGGCGATCTATCTCGCCGAATACGCAAGTCCGCATTTGCGCAATTTCGCCAAACCCGCGCTGGAAATTCTCGCCGGCATTCCGACAGTCGTCTACGGGTTTTTCGCGGCGCTGACGGTGGCGCCCTTGATCCGCGATGCGGGCGTCGGCGTGGGGCTAACCGTCTCCTCCGAGAGCGCGCTGGCGGCGGGGCTGGTGATGGGGGTGATGATAATTCCCTTCGTGTCGTCGTTGGCCGACGATGTCATTACCGCCGTGCCCAACAGCATGCGCGATGGCTCTTTGGCGCTCGGCGCGACCCGCTCGGAGACGACCAAGAAAGTCATTTTTCCCGCCGCGCTGCCCGGCATTGTCGGCAGTGTGTTGCTCGCGGCTTCCCGCGCCATTGGCGAAACCATGATTGTGGTGATGGCCGCCGGGCTGGCCGCCAACCTGACCGCCAATCCCCTTGAGGCAGTGACCACGGTGACGGTGCAGATTGTCACCCTGCTGGTGGGTGATCAGGAGTTTGACAGCCCCAAAACCCTGGCGGCGTTTGCGTTGGGTCTGGTGCTGTTCGTCGTTACGCTGGTGTTGAATATCATCGCCCTCCGCGTCGTCAAGAAATATCGGGAACAATATGACTGATACCAACACTGATACCAACAGAATGGATACCAACGCGGTGCTTGGCGACCCTCACGCGAGTGCAAGAAAGGTGCGCCAGGGTCTTGCCCGGCGCTATAACGCCGAACGCCGGTTCCGCTACTACGGGCTCGCGGCGATTCTGTTCGGTCTCGGCTGCGTGGCGTTGTTGTTTGCCGACATTGTCGGCAAGGGCCATGGCGCCTTTCGGCAGACCTACCTCCAGCTTGAGGTGGTCTATGACAAGGATGTGCTGGGCGTCAGCGATGTCGCGGATTCCCAGCAGCTCGCGGCGGCGGATTACTCCGCCGTGGTGAAGGCCGCGCTGCGTGAAAGGTTCGGCGATGTCACCGAGCGCGGCGCGCGGATGGCGCTGGTTCAACTGGTCAGCAACGACGCAACCTACCGCTTGCAAGCGCGGTTGGCCGCTGACCACCAGCTGCTGGGCGGCAGAGAAACCCTTTGGTTGCTGGCGGATGACAAGGTCAACAACTACTTCAAAACCCGGGACGCAGACGACAGCGCTGCGGCCAGCGGTATCAGTGAACGGCAACGGCAGTGGATTGACCAACTCGACGAGCGCGGGCAGATTGAGCTGCACTTCAATACCCGGTTCTTCACCAACGGCGATTCCCGCGAGCCCGAACAGGCCGGCATTGGTGGCGCCATCATGGGCTCCCTGCTGACGCTGGTGGTTACCCTCGCGCTGGCGTTTCCGGTGGGTGTCGCCGCCGCCGTCTACCTCGAAGAAGTTGCGCCGAAGAACGCTTGGACAGACCTCGTCGAGGTCAACATCAACAATCTGGCGGCGGTGCCCTCGGTGATATTTGGTCTGTTGGGGCTGGCGGTGTTCATCAATTTTTTTGGCGTTCCGCGCTCGGCACCGATAACCGGCGGTTTGGTGCTCGCGATAATGACCTTGCCGACCGTCGTTATCGTCAGCCGTGCCGCCATCAAATCGGTGCCGCCGTCGATCCGCGAAGCCGCCATTGGCATCGGCGCGTCGCCGATGCAGGTGGTGCTGCATCACGTGTTGCCGCTGGCGATGCCGGGCATGCTGACCGGGGCTATTATTGGTATGGCGCGCGCGTTGGGTGAGTCGGCGCCCCTGCTGATGATTGGTATGGTGGCCTTCATCGTCGACGTGCCGGGCAGCTTTGTCGAGCCATCGACGGTGCTCCCGGTGCAGATATATCTGTGGGCGGATAGCCCGGAGCGCGGGTTTGTGGAAAAAACCTCGGCAGCCATCATGGTGCTGCTCGGCTTTCTGATGGCGATGAACGCGATTGCGGTTATCTTGCGCAAACGGCTTGAGCGGCGTTGGTAGTGCCGGTAGGCTGATCAACTGGAGGCATCGAACGATGGAGACCGCTGTGGTTGGAAGAACGTTGAGAGATTCCCCGGTTGCCGCGACCGCCGCCGTCGATTTGTCGAGAGACGAAGCGGGGAACAAAACCATCGGCAAGCCTTTTGTTGACGATCCCAAAATGCGCACCCGCAACGCCAATGTGTTTTACGGCGACAAGCAGGCCCTTTTTGATGTCAGCATCGATATCGGGAAAAACGAAGTGATCGCGATGATCGGGCCTTCGGGTTGCGGCAAGTCGACGTTTCTGCGCGCGCTCAATCGGATGAACGACACCGTCGATGGTTGCCGTGTCAGCGGCGAATTTTTGCTCGAGAACGAGAGCATCTACGATTCGAAAATGGATGTGGTGGCGCTGCGCGCCCGTGTCGGCATGGTGTTTCAGAAGCCCAACCCCTTCCCGAAATCCGTTTACGACAACGTCGCCTACGGCCCCAAACTGCATGGTCTGGCGTCGCGTCGCGTCGAGCTGGATGACATCGTCGAGACCAGTTTGCAAAAAGCCGGGTTATGGGACGAGGTCAAAGACCGCCTGCGCGAGCCGGGGACGGGCTTGTCCGGCGGCCAGCAGCAGCGCCTGTGCATCGCGCGGGCGATTGCCATCAACCCAGAAGTGATTCTGATGGACGAGCCCTGTTCGGCGCTCGACCCCATCGCGACCGCTCGCATCGAGGGATTGATCGCCGAATTGGCGGAGCACTACACCATCGTCATTGTGACCCACAACATGCAGCAGGCGGCGCGGGTTTCGCACCGAACGGCGTACTTCCATCTCGGTTTGTTGATCGAAGTGAATGACACCGAGACTATTTTTACCGCGCCCAAACATGAATTGACCGAAGCCTACATAACCGGCCGCTTCGGCTGACAGGAGTCGAACCATGGACAAGTTGAATCTCGATCAGCATATCTCGCGCCAGTTCAACCAGGATCTGGAAGAGATAAAAACCCAGATGCTCGAAATGGGCGGCAGGGTGGAGCGGCAGCTGACCGATGCGGTCAGGGCGCTCGAAACCGCGGACAGTCGCCTCGCTGATCAGGTCATGGTCGAAGAAGAGCGCATCGACGAGCTGGAGCGGACCATCGATGAAAACTGCACGACGCTGATCGCCCTGCGCCAGCCTGCGGCGACCGATCTGCGGATGGTAATGGTGGTGGCCAAATCCATTCGCGATCTGGAGCGAATTGGCGACGAGGCGCGCAAAATCGCCAAGATGGCCATTGTGCTCAGCGTCGATGGCGCCTCGCCACGGGGCTATGTCGAGGTTCGTCATATCGCCAACAGCGTTTGCGAGATGCTCAATGAGTCGCTCGATGCCTTCATGCGCTTCGACAGCAAGGCCGCGATTATCACCATGGCCAAGGACATGCAGATTGACCGCGACTACAACTCCGCGCTGCGCGAATTGATCACCTACATGATGGAAGATCCCCGGAGCATTTCTCGGGTGATCAACATACTCTGGGTGCTGCGCGCACTGGAGCGGATCGGCGATCACGCCAAAAACATCTGCGAGCACGTGGTCTACCTGGTCGAGGGCAAAGACATTCGTCACGGCCACCTCAGCGATGTAGAATAGCCGCCGGGCCCGCGCAGCAGCGTTTTTCGCGGCCCAAACCCTACCGCAACGGGCGTTGCGGGTTGCAATTCCGGCGGCCGCGTCCCTGTGCTGTTATCGCACCTCCCCGCGGCGCCGCTGCCCTGGCGGAAGCACCGAAGTGAAGGAACTGTTCGACAACAACCGTCGCTGGGCGGCCGCCATCAAGCTGCGGCAACCCGATTTTTTTGAAAAACTTTCCATCCAGCAAGCGCCGGAATATCTGTGGATTGGCTGTTCAGACAGCCGCGTCCCCGCCAACGAAATCGTCGATCTCGCTCCTGGCGAGCTATTTGTTCACCGCAACGTCGCCAATATCGTCGTTCACACGGATCTCAACTGCCTGTCGGTGATGCAGTACGCCGTCGACTTTCTCAAGGTCAAACACATCATCGTGTGTGGCCACTACGGCTGTGGTGGCGTCCGCGCGGCGGTGTGCAATCAGCAACTCGGTCTGATCGACAACTGGCTGCGCCACGTCCAGGACGTGCAGTACAAGTACGCCGCTGAGCTTGAAGCGCTGATCGACGAAAATGCGCGCGTGGACCGGGTGTGTGAACTCAATGTTCTCGAACAGGTCACCAATGTGTGCCAGACCACGGTGGTGCAGGACGCCTGGCGGCGCGGGCAGGACGTCGCCGTTCACGGCTGGATTTATCGCTTGGACGACGGCCTGTTGCAGGCGCTGGGCACCCGCATTGCGAGCGACCCGCGCAACCACCTGGACGTGGTGTGATGCCGCGCCCCCGCTTGGGCGGTGGCAATCGGCAGGCGCTATCCGGGCGGCGCTCGCGCAGCAAGCCCAAGCCCAACGCGGTTGAATTTGGCGGATTTGAACCCGGCATGCTGCGGTTTCTGGAGGAACTGTCGGCCAATAACAACCGGCTGTGGTTCGACGCCAACCGGCAGCGCTACGAAGAGCTGGTGCTGAATCCGGCCCTCGATTTCATCGCCACGATGGCGTCGCGGCTGGATCGGATCTCGCGCCGTTTCGAGGCGATACCCAAGCGCAGTGGCGGCTCCTTGATGCGGGCCTATCGCGATACGCGTTTCTCCGCCGACAAGACACCCTACAAAACCAATCTCGGCATCCAGTTTCGCCACGTCGTCGGCCGTGACATTCACGCCCCTGGATTTTATCTGCACATCGAACCCGGTGATTGTTTCGTCGGCGTCGGCAGTTGGCACCCGCACCCGGAAGCGCTCGCCAAAATCCGCGCGCGCATCGTCGCCAAACCAGAGGCGTGGCAACAGGTTCTCGACGACAAATCGTTCCGCCGTCATTTTGTTTTCGCGGGCGACAGCCTGAAGCGGCCGCCGAAGGGCTATGCCGCCGATCACCCGCTGATTGAAGACCTCCGTCGCAAGGATTTCATCGCGGTCAAAGCCCTCGACGAAAACGCACTGACGGACAAAAACCTGCCCGCCAAAGTCGCGGCGCTATTTGCCGCCGGCGCGCCATTGATGAAATTTCTCTGTGCGGCGGTTGAGGTCGATTATTAGGGATGCTCTGAATATGTCCTTCGATCCTTCGTCAGGTTCAGGACCGACGAGCTCAGGACGAACGGTAACTTTATGATTCTGTTCGTGGTGAGCCCTGAGCCTGTCGAAGGGCCGAACCATAAACGGAATCGGGTTATTCAGAGCATCCTTAGGCGACTCGCGGTCGCTGCCCACCATCGCCAAGGTATTGACTGCCGTTGACCTAAAATGGCTGCTGTGGTGTCATTGCGCTCCGATCCGGGTTTCCAAAACTCCAGGCGAGCCCGGATAACCAAGTAGCGAAACCGGCTAACGCAGAAAGAATAAAGTACCGCCGCCCCACCGACGCCACAGCCTGTACGAGTGACCCAGCCGCGCCCGCCGCGGCGAACCGGAGGATTTCAGATGTCAACCCAGAGCACGCTCGACTTCAGAGACAAGGCGGCCATCGTCGGTATCGGCGAAACCGCGTACACCCGGGGCGCCGAACGGCCGTCGCCGGAAATGATGCTGGAGGCCACCCGCATCGCGATTGCCGACGCCGGCCTCAAGCCCAGCGATATCGATGGCCTGGTGCTGCCGCCGGTGCTGATCACCGCCGAGGAGATTGCCGCCAACCTCGGCATCGAGGATCTGCGCTACAGCGTCTCCATCAACATGGGTGGCGCCAGCCCGGTGACCGCGATCCAGAGCGCTGCCATGGCGATTGCCGCCGGTGTCGCCAACAATATCGCGATCACCGTCGGTTGGAACGGCTCCTCGGCATTGCGGCCCAAGCCCAATGCGAAATTCGTCGAGCGCATTTCCATTCCGGCGCTGGAACGCACGTTGATGAACTACTACCTGCCCTACGGCAGCGCCTCGCCGGTGCAGATGTACGCCTGGATCGCGATGCGCCACATGCAGACCTTCGGCATCAGCCACGAGGCCATGGGCGCCGTCGCCATCGCCTGCCGCAAGCACGCCCAGTTCAACGACAAGGCCATCACCCGCGGCCAGACCCTGGACATGGAGACCTACCTGAAGTCGCGCTGGATCTCCGAGCCCTTCCGCCTCTTCGACTGCTGTCTCGAAACCGACGGCGCCTGTACCATCATCCTCAGTCGCGCCGATCGGGCGCGGGATTTGCGCCACCGCCCGGCCTACGTCATGGCCGCCGCCGAGGGCCACCCCTACCCGGCCGACGACATCGCCAACCGCCCCGACATGTTCCACATCGGCCTCTCCAACTCCGCGCCCAAGGCCTTTGCCATGGCCGGGGTGAAACCGACGGACATGGACTTCATCCAGATTTATGACTGCTTCACCTACGTCGTGCTGCTGCAACTCGAAGCCCTCGGCTTCTGCGAGCAGGGCGGCGCCGGCGAATTCGTCAAGGGCGGCACCCTCGAAATCGGTGGTCGCTTCCCGATGAACACCCACGGCGGCCTGCACTCGCAAGCCCACGTCTGGGGTCTCAACCACGTCGTCGAAGCCACCCGGCAACTACGCGGCGACGGCGGCGAAGTACAGGTAAAAGATGCGGAACTCGGCCTGGTCACGGGCTGGGGCGACTTTGGCGATGGCAGCCTCGTAATCCTGCGGAGATAACACCATGACGGACACAACAGCGGCCGAGAAAAAATTCATCTGCAACCCGCCACCGCGGACCAACAACTACCTGGACGAACAGTTCTGGGAGCATTGCGCCAACCGCATTCTCTGCTTCCAATGCTGCGTGCAGTGCGAAAGCTGGCGCCATATCCCGCGCTTCATGTGCGCCAAATGCGGCTCCGCCGAATGGGGCTGGCGGCAGTCCAGTGGGCGCGGCACCATCTATTCCTGGACCGTTTGCCACATGCCGATGTCGAAGGAATTTGAAAAGGATTTCCCCTACGCCGTGCTCGTGGTCGAGATGGAGGAAGGCGTGCGCATCACCGCCGGCCTGCGCGACCTCGATTTTAAGGATCTCAAAATAGGGTTGCCCGTCGAGGTGGTATTCGAGCCACTGAAAGACGGCGGTTATCTGCCGTTCTTCCGGCCGCGCAAATAATCGTAAGAGCAACTGTGAACGCGGAACGACACCGTTGATTTCAGAAACAGCGGTGCCGTTTTTTGTGCGCGAGGTGCGTTGCGGAAAATAGGTTTGGGTGTGCTTGGAGCGGGAATGGAGTTGGACCATGCGTGCGTCACGGGGCTTAAAAATAGGCACCCTCAAGGCGCAGCAATACACTTTTTGGGGTGTCTAATTAGAGTTAGACGTGCGCGCAAGGCCGTAAAAGCAGGAGGGCTCGGCATGTTCAACACCTTCCGTGAAACCTCGCAGCTTGTGCCGTGCCGCACAATGCGTTTGCACCCGCGCGGGTCGGGTTCAGCACATAAAGCCGAATTCGGTGCGCCGCACTGGGTGCAAGCCGCAGGCAGCTTCCCAGCCCCAGGCGCGCCGCTGGCAACCGGCCGGGTTTGTTTCTGGGCGTTCAAGCCTTTCAAGCGCAAACCGGGTGCCGGTCTAACATCGCGGTCAAGGGGGACGCGTCGCGACGTTGCACCTTTGCAGTATGCTGGGTTCGGCTCGCACGGTGGCTTCGCTCAACATCGGCGCGCGGCGCGCCCCTTACCTTTGCGTTAGACCCCAATGGAAGTTCTCCACAACCCACCTCACCTAAACTACTACAAGCTTCTGGAGCGCGACCTGGACGAGTGCTTCCGGTTCGTTGAGCCTGTCGAGAGCCATTTTGAGATCTATTCAATTGAGTTCTCTCGGATAATTCTTATGGCGGCCTCAGAAATCGAGAACGCACTGAAAGCCTTTGATGCTGCGGCTAATGGGAAAACAGCTTCTAAAGGCATTCTCGGCTACTACGGCGTGGTCACCAGCAAGTTCCCGAAATTTTGCACCATGCAAATGTTCCTACCAAGATGCGCCCTTGTCTTCACACCTTGGTCGGAGTGGAGCGCAGACAAAGCACCTGACTGGTGGACTAATGGGTACAACAAGATTAAACACAACCGTATCTCCAATCCTGGCGCCGCGACAATGCGTCGCGCCATTGATGCGGTTGGCGCCCTACAGGCGCTGCTGCACCACCTATACAGATTGAAGCACCCTGATGGATGGATAGCCGACAACGCAATACCGGAGATCATCATCCCATATGAGAGCGATTCGGCGACTCCTGGCGCTTCGAGTCTCTGGCGACCAAACTTACCGGATGATGCTGCAGAGTAAGAGTGCCGCGTGGTCGTCTAACTATTCATTCAAGGGGAAACCGACGGTTCCTACGCTTTAGTGGACACCCTGAACTAACCATTCAGGAGGTTTCACATGCCGACGCCTGGCCCCAGAACGACGTATCGATACAGCAGTGAATTCAAGGCAACAGCGGTTCGATTGAGTCAGCTGCACGGAGTGTCGGTGAAGGACGTTGCCGAGTCGCTTGCCATCCACCCTTTCATGCTGTCTCTTTGGCGCAAGCAAGCGCGCGAGGGATTGATCGTGACCAAAGGTGTGGCGGTAGACAAGGACGTGGCGGCGGAGCTCAAAGAGCGGCGGCGGGTAAAGAAGGCCTACGAGCAGCTCAAGCTCGAACATGACCTTTTAAAAAAAGCGATCGCCTTCACTTCCGATCGAAGAGTGAAATCTTTGCCTTCATCGAACACCAGCAAGAAGTCCACCCCGTGAGACGGATGCGCGAAAAAAGGAAAAAAGGGGTCAAGTCTTTCATTATCACATCACTGATGCAATACTCCACCCATGGCACGCCCGTTACGACTTGACCTCGCCGGAGGTCTTTACCACGTCACTTCGCGGGGTGATGGACGGGACGACATCTACCTGTCGGATAGCGATCGGGCAGTCTGGCTGGCGGCATTGGGTCAAGTTTGCCAGCGTTTCGACTGGGTGTGTCATGCCTGGTGTCAGATGAGCAATCATTACCACCTGCTGATTGAAACACCCGAGGCCAACCTGGCAAAGGGCATGCGGCAACTCAACGGCGTGTATACCCAGCGGTTCAACCGCCTGAATGGGCGGGTGGGGCATGTGTTTCAGGGGCGATACAAAGCCATCCTGGTTGAGCGCGACAGCTATCTGCTGGAACTCGCGCGTTACGTGGTGCTGAATCCGCTGAGAGCTGGCATGGTAAAGCGGCTTGAGTCCTGGCCCTGGAGCAGTTACCTGGCGACGTGTGGACAGACGCCGGCGCCCGAATGGTTACAGACCGACTGGATACTGGCGCACTTCGGGCGGCAACGCGCCAGCGCGATCCGCAAATACGTCCAGTTCGTCCATGAAGGTGCGCGCTTACCGAGCGTATGGGCGCAGT
>JBPPNE010000001.1:0-12390 GCA_051306415.1 Porticoccaceae bacterium | reverse complement strand
CCCAGGGTCAGAGAGAACTGGTCATAGGTGCCGCTCAGCGTGTAGTACTCGTAGCCGCTGGCGCCGGCGATATTGTCATAGTACGAAAAGCTGACAAAGCCACCGTAGCCCAGCGTCGCAATGATCTCCGTAAGATCACCGGTGGTGTCCGAGCTGACATCGAAACCCGGGTTGTTGGGATCCAGGCCGGCATCGGAATAGTTGTAGTTCCACAGACTCAGGTCGTAAGTGAAGTCACCGATTTTGTTACCGTAGCCGGCGTAGTAGTCGTATTCGTTGCCGAGTGTAGAGTCGCCACTGCTGACCCACAAACCGACATAGGCACCGCTGTTGGTGTAGCGCAGGTCGCCGGACACGGCGGGGTCGCCGTTGCCGAGATCAAGGCCCCGCCACAGATACATGTTGGATACCGCTGCGGACGCCGTTATTTCGGCGGACGCGGGGGCGGCAAAGGCAATGGCGCCACTGAGGGCGACAGCGGCAGCACCGAGTCGTACCAGCCCGGTTTTTCTGAAAGCCGTGGTTTTGCGGATCGTAGTATTCATTGACATGGTTTTTCCCTCTCTAGGATTTACACAAGTGATGGTGCGAGCACCGGTGGAGCAACCTCAAGAGATCAACAGCAGTAACCATGCCAAAGCGAGCAGTAACCATGCCAAAACGGTGTTTTGACCAAAAAGCGCACCGCTTTGCCTTCAAATGCCGCAACACGGGGCGATTTTTTCAGAGTCAAGCACCGCAATGGTGCGCATTGAGTGGATGTCACTGGGCCGGTGCCGGCAAACGATCGCCCCGCTACACCCTAGGGCCTGTTGACACTATCCGCGCAGTTGCGACGTAGGCGCTTTTATCGCGAGCCAAGGCGCGCCGAGTGCAGTGCGCCGGGTGTGCAGAAGCGAGGCGCAACGCCGGATCGCGATAAAAGCGCCCCGTCCCTTCGGGTTGCGCCCCCAAAGCCGTCATGCAGCGTTGCTCGTCGTTCATGTTGATTCACAAAACGTCTCTCCTCGCGCCTTGCCTGACGGCTTTGGGGGCAGCAACGCAGCCGTGCGGATAGTGTCAACAGGCCCTAAAACCTGCCCAAAAACCGTAGCGAGCGAAGGAAGTTTGCGTTCGGCGGCGCACAGAAACCGGAACGTACAGGGAGGGTGCGTGAGGATTTCGAGCACCCCACGGACGCAAACTGCCGAGCGCAGTAGGCTTTTGGACAGATTCTTACGCTTGCCAGGACCGAGGCCTCTGCAACCCCGGCCAGCTCCGCAAAATACTGCGACCCGGCATCAGTGAGAGTGGCCTTTACCACTGACACCCAATGAAAAAGGGCGTTGCCGCCCTTTTTCATGACACAAAAATGTGAAAACCGCTATGAGCCATCTGCCAGGGGGAGCCCATGCCTCCCACGGAGCGGCCGTTATCGGCGCTGCTTTTCGAGCACCTCAATCCGTCGCAGCAGTTCATCGACCTTGGCTTCCAATGCTTTCAGCGTGGTGTCAATCGCCGCGGGTGGCGTAGTGCCCTGCGGTCGCCGCTCGCGCATCAGCTCGTCGATCCGTTGGCTCAAATCCCGCTCCATCGCACCCTGACCTTTAACTCCAGCACGACCGGTCTTGCCGGTCTGGCCGTCTTCTCCCGGCTCTCCACCTGGAATCCACTTCTGGTTGCCGGAAAGCGTGTGCATCTGGACATAGTGACCCTTGGAGCCCTTGCCACCCACACCGCCCTTGCCTGGATAGCCCGGCTCGCCGGGCTGATTGAGGATCGCAATGCGCGTGCCGATGCCGCCATCCATGCCGCTGCCGGGGAAGAAGCTGTAATACAAGCGGACATTGCCACCATTGCCACCGTCACCACCATCGCCGCCATCGCCACCGTTGCCACCATCACCGCCGGCGCAGTTCTCGGGTTCGCCACCAGCCTGACCATTGCCACCGACGCCACCATTGCCGCCTTTACCACCGCTGACATCGATCGTGAGGTCGTCGATTTTGGCGATACCCAAGGTCAGATTGAACGTCGCACCGCTGCCACCGCCGACACCATGGCTACCGGAGCCACCGGCCTTGCCCGGCCGGCAAGTTTCCGCAACATCGCCGTGAGAGCGGCCGGCAGCACCGTCGGCGCCAGCCCCGCCGGCACCGACAATGCGGACTTTCTTGCCGATGCTGGCTTTGCGCACCTCAATCCGCCACTGCTCGACACCGCCGGGCAATTGCAGCGTCGCGCCATCGTCCAGTATCCATTCATCAAATACCGCGTCCGCCTGGGTCGCCGACAGTTGATGGGTCTCGCCGGGCCCAACGTGCAGGCGTTCGCCGGCGACACTGACCGCCGCAAACAGCGCCGACCACACGGCAAGCGCCGCGACGGCAAGGGATGAAGGTAACGATGGGCTCATTATCGAACTCCTGATGCTGATAAATGGCAGGGGCTGTTGGCAGCGGCGGCGTGCCGCCGACCGCTGCATCAAGAAATGACGCCTTTGGCGGTTGGCATACCCGCAGCGGCTGTCATTGTATACGGATACCAAGGCCGTCCATCCAGACCCAGATCTAGACCGAAATATAGCGACGCACGTCGGCTTCGACCATCTCCTTGCCGAGTCCTGACAACACCACTTCACCGCGCTCCATCACGATGTAGTTGTCGGCGAGATCGCGGGCGAACTCGAAGTATTGCTCGACCAGCAGAATAGCCATATCGCCACGGTCGCGCAGCAGCCCGATGACGTGCTGAATGTCCTTGATGATCGAGGGCTGGATGCCTTCGGTAGGCTCGTCGAGAATCAACAGCCGTGGCCGTGTCACCAGCGCGCGGGCGATCGCCAGTTGTTGTTGCTGCCCGCCGGAGAGATCGCCACCGCGCCGTTTCAGCATCTCTTTCAGTACCGGAAACAGCACCAAGATCTCGTCGTCGATGCGGCGCGCGGTCCGTGGCAGCAGCGCGTAGCCGGTTTTCAGGTTTTCGAGCACCGTGAGCTGGGAAAAGATATCCCGCCCCTGCGGCACATAGGCGATGCCGCGCCGCGCCCGCTCGTAGGCGGGCAAGGAGCTGATGTCCTGCTCCTCCCAGCGAATGGCGCCGCTCTTGATGGCCTGATGGCCGGCAACGGCGCGCAGCAACGAGGTCTTGCCGACACCGTTGCGGCCCATCACACAGGCCACCTGGCCCTTGTGGGCCTGGAGGCTGACGCCGCGCAGCGCCTGGCTGGCGCCGTAAAACAAATCGATGCGGTCAATATCAAGCACGGTCAATTTCCGGCAAGTCAATTTCCGGCAGATCAATATCCAGCAAGTCAGTTTCCAGCAGAAGAGTTCCCAGCACCGTCAGCGCCCCAGATAGACTTCGATGACGCGCTCGTTCTGCTGCACCTGCGCCAGCGTGCCTTCGGCAAACTGATGGCCCTCGTGGAGCACGGTGACATGGCAATCGAGCGCGCGGATGAATTCCATATCGTGCTCAACGACAACGACGGAGTGATCGCCGCTGATATCCCGCAGCAGTTTCGCGGTAAGTTCGGTTTCGTGATCAGTCATGCCGGCGGCGGGTTCATCCACCAGCAGCAATTCGGGCTCCTGGATGATCAGCATGCCGATTTCGAGCCACTGCTTCTGGCCGTGGGACAGCGCGCCGCCGAGATCGCCACTGCGCTCGACGAGACCCACCAGTTCGGTGATCTCGCGCACGCGCCGGCGCGCCGCCTCGTCTCGCCGGTAGAACAGCGTGCGCAGCACCTGGCGGTTGCCGGCCAGCGCCAAATCCAGGTTGTCCTCGACACTCAGGCTCTCGATCACGGTCGGCTTCTGGAACTTACGACCGATGCCAAGGTTGGCGATCTCCGCCTCGTCGTGCTTGGTCAGATCGATGAGGTCGCGAAACAGCACATCGCCAGTATCCGGCTTCACCTTGCCGGTGATGACATCCATCATCGTGGTCTTGCCGGCGCCATTGGGGCCGATGATAGCGCGCAACTCGCCCGGCGCGATCACCAGCGACAACGCGTTCAGCGCCTTGAAGCCGTCGAAGGACACGGTGACGTTGTCGAGATAAAGCAGGTTGGTGGGTACATGGCCAATGGTCATCGCGCGCCCTCGGGAGCGACGGTCTCCGCAGCGTCCACATCACCCGTGCCGATGCCCGGCGCAGGCCCCGCAGGCTGGTCGCGGGATCGGCGCAGGTTGTCGAACAGGCCGACGATACCGCGCGGCAAAAACAGTGTGGATACCACGAACAACCCACCGAGCATGAACAGCCAGACTTCGGGGAAAGCACCGGTGAACCAGGTCTTGCCGTAGTTGACGAGGATCGCGCCGATCACCGCGCCAAACAGAAAGCCGCGGCCACCGACCGCCACCCAGATGATGATCTCGATGGCGTTGATCGGCTGGAATTCACCGGGGTTGATGATACCCACCTGGGGCACGTAGAGCGCGCCAGCGACACCGGCCAGCAGCGCGCTCAGCACGAACACGAACAGCTTGTAGTGTTCAACCCGGTAGCCCATGAAGCGGGTGCGGCTCTCGGCGTCGCGGATCGCCACCAGCACCCGGCCAAGCTTGGACGCCACCACGTAGCGGCACAGCAGATAACCGAGGATCAGCGCCAGCCCCGAACAAAAGAACAGCGCGTTCTTGGTGCCATCGGCCTGCAGGCTGAAGCCGAGAATATCCTTGAAATCGGTGAGGCCGTTGTTGCCGCCAAAACCCATGTCATTGCGGAAAAACGCCAGCATCAGCGCATAGGTCATGGCCTGGGTGATGATCGACAGGTAGACACCGGTGACCCGCGAACGGAACGCGAGCCAGCCGAAGACAAAGGCGAGGATGCCGGGCGCCACCAACACCATCAGCGCGGCAAACGCGAAGCTATCGAAGCCGTACCAGTACCAGGGCAGCTCCTGCCAGTTCAGGAACACCATGAAATCCGGCAGCTCGGCGTTGCCGTAGACGCCGCGCGCGCCGATCTGGCGCATCATGTACATGCCCATCGCATAGCCACCGAGCGCGAAAAAGGCACTGTGGCCCAGGCTGAGAATACCCGTGTAACCCCAGATCAGATCCACCGCCAGCGCCAGCAGTGCATAGCACAGGTATTTGCCGAGCAACGACACGGTGTAGGTCGACAGGTGAAAGAACGAATCCTCCGGCACCGCCAGATTCAGCAGCGGAATCACCAGGGTAGCGACGGCCACGGCGCCCATCACCCAATTGCCGGCGACATCGTCCAGCAGCCATGCAGTGCGCTCGCGCATCATCGGCCTCAATCCTCCACAAAACGCCCTTTGAGCGCGAACAATCCCCTCGGCCGACGTTGGATGAAGAGAATGATGAACACCAGAATGATGATCTTGGCCAGCACCGCGCCCGCCAGCGGCTCGGCAAACTTGTTGACCACGCCAAGGCCCATGGCGCCGACAAAGGTGCCCAGCAGATTGCCGACGCCGCCGAACACCACCACCATGAAGGAATCGATGATGTAGGCCTGCCCCATGTTGGGGCCGACATTGGTGAGCTGGCTCAACGCCACGCCGGCGATGCCGGCAATGCCGGAACCCAGGCCGAAGGTCAGCGCATCCACCCAGCCGGTGCGAATACCCATCGAGCTCGCCATGCGCCGGTTCTGCGTTACCGCCCGCATCTGCAAGCCGAACAGGGTTTTGCGCAACAGCAGCATCAGGCCCGCGAGCACCGCGAGGGAAAACACGATGATGTAGAGCCGGTTGTAGGTCAGCGACAGCATGCCATTGACCTGCCAGGAACCGCTCATCCACTCCGGCGTGATCACCGAGCGGTTCAGCGGCGAGAACACCGAGCGCACCAGCTGCTGCAAGATCAGGCTGACGCCGAAGGTCGCGAGCAATGTTTCCAGTGGCCGACCGTAGAGCACGCGGATCACCCCGCGCTCGATGATGACACCGAAAATCCCCGCCACCACAAAGGCCGCCGGCACCGCCACCAGCAGCGACAGCTCCAGATGCGCGGGCATCGCCAACTGCACCACGTAGGTGGTATAGGCGCCGAGCATGATCATCTCGCCATGGGCCATGTTGATGACACCCATTACGCCGAAGGTGATGGCGAGACCGACCGCGGCCAGCAGCAGCACCGAACCCAGGCTGACGCCAAAGAAGATGTCCTCGGCAAATTTGTGCAGTTGCTGGCGGAAATGCAGGCTCTGCAGCGCTTTCTCCGCCGCCAGCCGCACCGCGCGGTCGGGCTCGCTGTAACTGCCGTCGGCGTTCCGCACCGTCAGCATTTCGAGTTGAGTGACGACGCTGTTGTCGTTGACCTCCGCCAGATTGGTCACCGCTGACAGACGATCACTGACCGCAGCGCTGCCGAGCAGAATGGAGGAGCGGGCGATATTCAGCGCGGTCTTCACACCGCTGTCCGCCTCCTTGGCGATAGCCGTTTCGAGGGCCGGCAAAAAGCTGTCGCTCGGCGTTTTCATCAATTCCTGCGCGGCTTTTAGCCGCAATGCCGGATCGGCACTCGCCAGTTGCAAGCTCGCGACCAGGCTGCGCAACTGCACCCGCAACTTGTTGTTAACGACGATTTTGACAAAGCCACTCTTGTCCGCATTCGTCGCCACCACACCCGTAACGACCTGCTCGGCCGCGACACCCTTGTGGTCGGACGTGAAGATCACCACGTCCTTGCTGGCTTTGTCGGAATAGAGATTGCCGTCGAGCAGCGCGGCAAAGAGTTTGGCAACGCGCGGATCCGGGCTGGCGGCGAGACGGCTAATCGCGGCCTCCTTGGCGCTAAAACCCGCGCTGGCAAGCGCGGCCACTTCTGTCGCAAAGTCAGGTGTCGCAAAGTCAGGCGCGAACGCGGGTTCTTCAGCCATTTGAGTCTCGTCGCCAACAACGGGTAGCGAGAACAGCAGCCAAAGCAGGATCGCAGTGCATTTAAACGCAGACATGGCCAACCCCCGACACTTGGTTAGGTCAAAAAGAGGCGCCGGCCCTGAAGGAGGGAGTAAAAAAGGGCCGGCGTCTCAAGCGGGGGATCAGTAATTCTGGCCAGAACAGGCCTTGGTGGTGGTGTTGTAATTGCCACACATGATTTTCGGATCCTGCCAGTCGGCAGTCAGCTTGGCGCTCTCGGGAAGAAAATCGGTCCAAGCGTCGCCGGGCACTTCCTTGTCGGTTTTCCAGACCACTTCAAACTGGCCGTCGGCCTGAATCTCGCCGATCAGCACGGGCTTGGTGATGTGGTGATTGGGCAGCATAACCGCCGTGCCCCCAGTGAGATTCGGCACCGACAGGCCATAGATGGCCTTGCGTACCGCATCCACATCCGTGGTCTTGGCTTTTTCGACCGCCTTCACCCACAAGTTGAAGCCGATGTAGGTCGCTTCCATCGGATCGTTGGTGACCCGCTTCTCGCTCTTGATGAAGGTCTTCCACTTCTTGATAAACGCGGCATTGGTATCGTCCTCCACACTCATGAAGTAGTTCCAGGCCGCCAGATGGCCCACCAGCGGCGCGGTATCGAACCCGGACAACTCTTCTTCACCCACGGAGAACGCCACCACTGGAATCTTTTCCGCTGACACGCCCTGGTTGCCCAGCTCTTTGTAGAAGGGCACATTGGCATCGCCATTGACGGTGGACACCACCGCGGTTTTCTTGCCGGCCGAACCGAACTTCTTGATATCGGACACGATTGTCTGCCAGTCGGAATGGCCGAACGGCGTGTAGTTGATCATGATGTCAGCCGGGGCGACGCCCTTGCTCTTCAGATAGGCTTCGAGAATCTTGTTGGTGGTGCGGGGATAAACATAGTCGGTACCCGCAAGCACCCAGCGCTTCACGCCGATTTCCTTCATCAGGTAATCGACCGCCGGAATCGCCTGCTGGTTCGGCGCGGCACCGGTGTAGAACACATTTTTGGAGGACTCTTCACCCTCGTACTGCACCGGGTAGAACAGCATGCCATTCAACTCTTCAATCACCGGCAACACGGATTTGCGCGATACCGAGGTCCAGCAACCGTAGATCACATCCACCTTGTCCTTGCTCAGCAACTCCTTGGCCTTCTCGGCGAACAGCGGCCAGTTGGAGGCCGGATCCACCACCACGGCTTCCAGTTTCTTGCCCAGCAACCCACCTTTTTTGTTCTGCTCGTCCACCAGCATCAGCACGGTGTCCTTGAGCGTGGTCTCGCTGATGGCCATGGTGCCGGACAGCGAATGCAGCACACCGACCTTGATGGTGTCCGCCGCCTGACTGATGCTTGCCGCTAACGCGAAGGACGCGGCGCCGGCTAAAACCGTGGCTTTCTTGATCCAGCTGTTCTGTGTTGTTTTCATAAAATCTCCCCGAATGTCTTCTAGGATTAAGGTTGTCTTGGCAAGGGACTCACCAAGGCTTCTTGAAGCATTTCCCATGCCAGCAAAAAATCCACGCGCGCAAAGCCTCGATAGCCGCACGACAGCGGCCATCGACGCAGCGGGAAGCATCAAGATGGGTCGGATATTGGATGAGTCATCCCGGTGACGAACCAACATGGTGCGTAACCGGGGCTGGAAACGGAGAAGAAAAATCCAGGGATGCTCTGAACGTGTTCTTCGATCCTTCGACCAGCTCAGGACGGGCGGGAGCTCAAGACGAACGGTAACCTGCTGATTCCGTTTGTGGTGAGCCCTGAGCCAGCCGAAGGGTCGAACCATGGACGGAATCGGGTTATCCAGAGCACCCCGAGGACTAGCATTCCAGCAGGGCGAGACTAAATTCCACGGCAGCATGCGGCGAGGTGAAAGCTCCCGCGGGTCAAGCCAGCAAACCACCCTCGCAAAGGCATGCGATGATTTCAGCGAGACCCGTGTTCGCT
The DNA here is from genome assembly GCA_051306415.1 of Porticoccaceae bacterium. GTDB lineage: Bacteria > Pseudomonadota > Gammaproteobacteria > Pseudomonadales > Porticoccaceae > CBDDRG01. The sequence goes on along the minus strand of JBPPNE010000001.1, from coordinate 3,556 downwards.
TTCATATTCGCGAACAAGAAGGGCTTGTCGCCGCGCATTTTTTTCGCGTCCCGCGCCATCACCTCCAGCGACGCACCCACCAAAGGCGCGAGATCAGTCTTGTTGATGACCAGCAGATCGGACTTGGTGATGCCCGGCCCGCCCTTGCGCGGAATCTTGTCGCCGGCGGACACATCAATGACATAGATAGTGAAATCCGACAGCTCCGGGCTGAAGGTCGCGGCGAGATTGTCGCCACCGCTCTCGACAAACACGATATCCAGATCGGGGTAGCGCCGGTTCAGGTCGGCCACCGCCGCCAGATTCATCGACGCATCCTCGCGGATTGCGGTGTGCGGGCAGCCACCGGTCTCGACACCCAGAATGCGCTCGGCCGGCAGCGCCTCGTTGCGGGTCAGGAACTCGGCGTCTTCCCGCGTGTAAATGTCGTTGGTGACCACCGCGATATCAAAACGGTCGCGCAGCGCCTGACACAGCCGCAACACCAGCGCGGTCTTGCCCGAACCCACCGGGCCACCGATACCGACCCGCAATGCCTGTTTGCTCATGTTGTCGTGCCTCTGGCTGTGAGGATGACGTTGAGGCGCATCCGGTCGCCTGTCAGGAAATACCGCACCGAGAGTCTCTCCGAAAAAGTGGGCATGGTGCCTTTTTAACGGATCGCGTCCAGCTTGAGCCGCTTGTACACCGGCCTCATCCGGCTCAGCTCCCTGAGCTCGATCGCTACTACGTTTCAACCACGGCGCCCTTCGTCATGATCAATACCGCACACCCATTCGCAGCAACGACACCACATAAAAGCACGAATGCAAAGCAAGGTCACGATGTCCTGTACTGAACACTACCGAGTGAGCCTGACACCGAAAAGAAACCGAGACCCATCATCCCGATGTCCGAAAAAGTATCCATAGCCACTATCGGGAACTTCGACTCCCGCTGACTCAGCCTGTCGGCGGGCCTCAAATACAGACCGCTCAATCAGATCCGGCAACTCTCTCTGGATCACCATGGGCTACGATCTGCGCGCGCAGCTCGCCCCCGAGGTCAAGCGACGCCAAACAGAAGCTCGGTTCAGACTCATGCCCGAGAACCACATCCCCGCGGGTTATGAAAAGCGTCACCGCCGCGACCTTCACGGGCGGCGCCGCTTCGATGTGGACTACCTTCATCCACTGGGAAGGGTCGCGCTGCTGGGGACGCACCGCTAGCTCAGATGTCGGAAATATCAACCGGAAGGCAATAACTGTTTCGGGAAGTGTCTCGGGTGGTCGGTCCCACACCTCCCACGCGCGATTCTGATCGCAGCCCAATAGCTTCGTGTTTTCCGAGATGGCCGCCGTCGTGAAACCCATCCACCAACGCCCAGAGGTATGGAGGCTTACCTTGACCACCTTGAAATTGTCACAGCACGCGACATACCTACGTCCCCCATCTTGGTCGTCCAAACTCGCCATGCGTTTAAGGACAATCCGTTTTGTGGACCAACGGCGAAGCGAAGTCGCGTCGGCAGGTTAAGCGCCGTGATCGGGTCTCGAATTCACGATGTCTGTTTTTCTTGTCCTGACGCTTTCCAAGCGTGACAATGCGGTTCAAGCGTTTTTACCATGAAAATAACAGGGGGGTGTCAAATGGGACGTGTAGACGGGAAAGTTGCTCTGGTGACAGGGGGTAGCATGGGCATGGGTGAATCCCACTGCAAGTTGCTGGCTCGCGAGGGCGCGAAAGTCATCGTGACGGACATTGCGGCGGGGCCGGGCGAAGCCGTCGCCAAAGCCATTTGTGACGCCGGTGGCGAGGCCATTTTTCTGCGTCACGATGTCGCCAGCGAGACGGACTGGATCGCTGTTATCGACAAGGCGGTCGGCGCTTTCGGCAAGATCGACATCTTGGTGAACAACGCCGGGATCGTCATCTTCAAGCCCGTCAACGAAACCACCACGGCCGAGTGGGATCGGGTCATGAACGTCAACTCCACCGGCGTGTTTCTGGGTTGCAAACACATAGTTCCGGCGATGAAAAAAGCTGGCGGCGGTTCCATTGTCAATATTTCATCGATCTCGGGGATGGTCGGCATGGCGTATCAGGGCGCTTACTAGGCGTCGAAGGGCGCAGTGCGGATGCTGACCAAATCCTGCGCCGTCGATTACGCCAAATACAACATCCGCGTCAATTCAGTCCACCCCGGTGCCGTGCGCACGCCGATCCTCAGCGTGCTGGGTGACGATACCTCGATGATTGATGAGCTGGTGTCCACGACCATCTTGAAGCGGATGGCCGATCCCATTGAATTGTCCTACGCCGTGCTGTTGCTCGCGTCCGACGAGTCGTCGTACATGACCGGCTCCGAGCTGGTAGTGGATGGCGGCTGGACGGCGGTCTGATATCTAATCCTGACACCTAATAATGCAGAACACGGGGAGAAATAATCATGGGTAGATTAGACGGCAAGGTCGCACTGATTACCGGCGCCGCGCGCGGCATGGGCGAATCCCACGCGCGCTTGTTTGCGCAGCACGGCGCCAAGGTAATTGCCACCGACCGGCGCGACCAGCTCGGCCAGGAAGCGGTGGCATCCATTTGCGCCGCCGGCGGGGACGCAATGTTCCTTGCGCACGATGTCACTGATGAAAATCAATGGCAGAGCGTCATCGCCAAAGGCGTCGAGCGCTACGGCAAGATCGATATCCTGATCAACAACGCCGCTTTCGCCGCATTTCACAGCGCCGAGGAATCGTCTCTTGAAGACTGGAGTCGGGTGATGGATGTGTGCGTGAAGAGCATCTTTCTGGGCTGTAAATTCATCTTGCCCGCGATGCAAAAGGCCGGCGGCGGCTCCATCGTCAACATATCGTCGATTGCCGGATTGGGAGGAATGCCCAAGCAGGCGGCTTATCAGGCCGGCAAGGGCGCGGTGCGGATTCTCACCAAATCCCTCGCTGTCGATTACGCCCGCTACAACATCCGCGCGAACTCGGTGCACCCAGGCATGGTGCGAACCCCGGGCACGCGGCTGGTGCTGGAGGACGAAACCTTCAGCGCGATGATCAGCGACAAGACCATCCTGAAGCGCGTGGCTGAACCCCTGGAACTCTCCTACCCCGTGCTGTTTCTGGCGTCCGACGAGGCCTCGTTTGTGACCGGTGCGGAAGTCGTCGTGGACGGCGGCTACATGGCCCAGTAATGTGGTTTTTTGTCCTGCCGTCAAAGGATGCTCTGAATATGCCCTCCGATCCTTCGTCAAGCTCAGGACCGACGGACTCAGAGCGAACGGTACCTTTATGACTCCGCTCATGGTGAGTCCTGAGCCTGTCGAAGGGTCGAACCATGAATGGAATCTGGTTATTCAGAGGGCGGTTTCAAGTTCGAAGTGCAACGAGTTGATGATGATGTTTAAGGATGTCGAAGGAGTCTGGCATAAAAGAGTTCTGCGGGGCATCTGAAGTTGAGGCTTTTGCGCGGTCGGGTGTTGAGTTGCCAGGCGACGGCATCGAGTTCGGCTTGCGAGAAGCCGGAGAGGTCGGTGCTTTTGGGAAAATACGGGCGGAGCAGGCCGTTG